>NZ_JWLG01000035.1:0-1151 GCF_000813905.1 Leisingera sp. ANG-M6 | reverse complement strand
ATGGCTAAGGAAAAGTTTGAACGTAATAAACCGCACGTCAACATCGGCACCATCGGCCACGTTGACCACGGCAAGACCACTCTGACCGCGGCTATCACCAAATACTTCGGTGACTTCAAAGCCTACGACCAGATCGACGGCGCCCCGGAAGAAAAAGCCCGCGGCATCACCATCTCGACCGCGCACGTCGAGTATGAGACCGACAACCGCCACTACGCGCACGTCGACTGCCCCGGCCACGCCGACTACGTGAAGAACATGATCACCGGCGCAGCCCAGATGGACGGCGCAATCCTGGTTGTGAACGCAGCTGACGGCCCGATGCCGCAGACCCGCGAGCACATCCTGCTGGGCCGCCAGGTTGGCATCCCGAAGATGGTCGTGTTCATGAACAAGGTTGACCAGGTCGACGACGAAGAGCTGCTGGAGCTGGTGGAAATGGAAATCCGCGAGCTGCTGTCCTCCTACGACTACCCGGGCGACGATATCCCGATCGTTGCAGGCTCCGCTCTGGCGGCGATGGAAGGCAACAAGCCGGAAATCGGCGAAGAGAAAATCAAAGAGCTGATGGCGGCTGTTGACGAGTACATCGACACCCCGGCGCGCGCGGTTGACCAGCCGTTCCTGATGCCGATCGAAGACGTGTTCTCGATCTCCGGCCGCGGCACCGTTGTGACCGGCCGTGTCGAGCGCGGCGTGATCAACGTCGGCGACTCGATCGAGATCGTCGGCATCCGCGACACCACCACCACCACCTGCACCGGTGTGGAAATGTTCCGCAAGCTGCTGGACCGCGGTGAAGCGGGCGACAACATCGGCGCCCTGCTGCGCGGTGTGGACCGTGACGGTGTTGAGCGCGGCCAGGTGCTGTGCAAGCCGGGTTCCGTGACCCCGCACACCAAGTTCGAAGCCGAAGCCTACATCCTGACCAAGGAAGAAGGCGGCCGCCACACCCCGTTCTTCGCGAACTACCGTCCGCAGTTCTACTTCCGCACCACCGACGTGACCGGCACCGTGACCCTGCCGGAAGGCACCGAGATGGTGATGCCGGGCGACAACCTGAAGTTCGGCGTTGAGCTGATCGCACCGATCGCGATGGAAGACGGCCTGCGCTTCGCCATCCGCGAAGGCGGCCGCACCGTCGGCGCCGG
>NZ_JWLG01000034.1:0-42687 GCF_000813905.1 Leisingera sp. ANG-M6 | reverse complement strand
CACCCCGATGAACGGGGTGATCGGCATGGCGGAACTGCTGCAGGAAACGCAGCTGGACGATGATCAGCAGATGTATGCAGAGACCATTGCCAAGTCCGGCTCGGCGCTGCTGACGATCATCAATGACATTCTGAATTTCTCCAAGATCGAGGCCGGCAAGGTCGAGTTCGCCATCGAGCCCTTCAATCTGCAGACCGCGGTGGAGGATGTGGTGACCCTGCTGTCGCCGAAGGCGGCGGAAAAGGGCGTCGAGATCACCATGCGCTATGACCCGGCGCTGCCCGAGGTGTTTGAGGGCGACGCGGGCCGGATCCGGCAGGTGATTACCAATGTGGCGGGCAATGCGGTTAAGTTCACCCGCGAAGGCTATGTCTATATCGAGGTGACCGGGAAGGCGCAGGAGTCCGGCAGCCATCTGCTGCAGCTGCGGGTGCGTGACACCGGGGTCGGCATTGAGGCGGACCGCATCGGCAAGATTTTCCGGGCCTTCGAGCAGGCCGACAACGCCGCCACCCGCAACTTTGAGGGCACCGGACTGGGGCTGGCGATTTCGTCGCAGCTGCTTTCGCTGATGGGCGGATCGGTGCAGGTGGAGTCAGTTCCGGGCGAAGGATCGGTCTTTACCATCGAGCTCCCCTTGCGGCCCGGCAGCCAGGCGGCTGCGGTTCCGCAGGGCAGCCCGCAGAACTTTGCCGGGCTGCACGGGCTGCTGGTGGACGATCTGGAGCTGAACCGGGTGATCCTGTCCGAACGGCTGAGCGCCTGGGGTGTGTCCTGCACGCTGGCGGCCTCGGCGCATGAAGGACTGGAGATCCTGGCCGATGCGCAGCTGGACGGCCGACGTTTTGATTTTGTGATTCTGGACTTCCAGATGCCGGCCATGGACGGGCGCGCGCTGGCGGCGCGGATCCGGGCGATGCCGGGATTTGAAACTGTGCCGCTGATTATCCTGTCGTCGGTTGAGCATGCGCTGAGCCGGTCGGATTGCGAGGCCATCGGTGCCTGTGAGTTTGCTTTGAAACCGGTGCGGTCTGTGCAGCTGCGGCAGGTGCTGGACCGGGTGCTGAGCCTGCCTCTCCAGACGGCGGAACCTGACGCAAGCCAGGAACGCGGCAGCGAGCCGCCGGAGCAGCGGCTGAAACTGCTCCTGGCAGAGGACAACCGCACCAACCAGCTGGTTGTGACCAAGATGCTGAAAAACGCGCCGCTGGACATCAGCATCGCCAGGAACGGTCTTGAGGCCGTTGCCCAGTTTGAGGCTGCGCGGCCCGACATCGTTCTGATGGACATGATGATGCCGGAGATGGACGGGCTGGAGGCCACTGCAGAGATGCGCCGGATCGAGGCCGAGAACGGCGGCAGCAAATGCCCGATTGTGGCGCTTACGGCCAATGCGCTGCAGTCGCACCGGGAAAAGTGCCTGCAGGCCGGGATGGATGATTTCCTGAGCAAGCCGATCAACAAGAAAGCGCTGACCGAGGCGATCAGCAAATGGACCGGCGCTCCGGACCTGCAGCGCACCGGCAGCTGAGGCTGCGGCTTGCAGGCAGGCGGATTGCCGTGGGCCGGTCCTGGCGCCCGGTCAAGCCGTGCCAGAAGCTAGAAACATCAGCCGCGGCTGCGCCGCAGCAGCAGACCGGCGAGGCTGGTGGCGGCAAACAGGCCTGCAGCCAGACAGACGATGCTGGGTCCAGCGGGGGTGTCCAGCGCAAAGGCCAGCTGCAAGCCGCCGGCAGCCGACAGCATGCCCAGCAGCGCCGCGATCAGTGCCATGCGTTCCGGCGTGGCGGCAAAGGGGCGCGCCGCGGCGGCAGGGATCAGCAGCATCGCGGCAATCAGCAGCACGCCGACGACCTTGATCGCAACCGCCACCACCAGCGCCAGCGCAATGGTCAGCACCATCTGCTCGCGCCGGGGGTCAATGCCGGCGGCATGGGCCAGGTCCGGGTTCAGGGTCGCCGTCAGCAGTGCAGACCACCGCCACCACAACAGCGCCAGAACCAGCACCGCGCCGCCCCAGATCACCGCCAGATCACCGCGGCCCACCGCCAGGATATCGCCGAACAGATAAGCCATCAGGTCGATCCGCACCCCCTGCAGGAAGGAGACGGCAACCAGGCCGAAGGCGAGCGAGGAATGCGCCAGCACCCCCAGCAGCGTGTCCATGGCATAGCCGCGACCCGCCAAAGCCGAAACCGTGGTGGCCATTGCCAGCGCGGTCGCCAGTACCCCGGCAAAGACCGAGACGTCAAAACTGAGCGCCAGCGCCACGCCGAGGATCGAGGCATGGGCGGTGGCATCGCCGAAATAGGCCATCCGGCGCCAGACCACAAAACAGCCCAGAGGCGCCGCGGCCAGCGCCACGCCGATGCCCGCCAGCGCGGCACGGATCAGGAAATCGTCCAGCAAGGTCATTCGGCAGCCTCGTGATGATGCCCGTGATCATGTTCGCAGCCGTGATCATGGCTGTGATTGTGCTCATGCCGGTAAAGCGCCAGCGCGCCCTGGGTGCCGGTGCCGAACAGGGCGCGGTACTCCGGGGCGGAGGCGACATGCTCTGGCGCGCCCTCGCAGCAGACGTGGCCGTTGAGGCAGATCACCCGGTCGGAGGCCGCCATCACCACATGCAGCTCGTGGCTGACCATCAGCACCGCGCAGCCAAGCTCCTGGCGGACCTTCTCGATGCGCTGGTAAAAGGCCGCCGAGCCGGGCTGGTCCAAACCTTGGGTTGCCTCATCAAGGATCAGCAGCTGCGGATTGCACAGCAGGGCGCGGGCCAGCAGCACCCGCTGGAACTGGCCGCCGGACAGGCCGGACATCTGCCGCGCTGCCAGATTTCCGGCGCCGGCCTGCTCCAATGCCTCCGCGGCACGGGTGTCGGACACCCGGTCCGGCAGGCTCAGGAACCGGCGCACGGTCAGCGGCAGGGTGGGGTCGATGTGCAGTTTCTGCGGCACATAGCCGATCCGCAGCCCCGGCGCCCGGGTGATGGTGCCGCGCGCAGGCTTCTGTGCGCCGATCACGCTGCGCAAGAGAGTGGACTTGCCGGAGCCGTTGGGGCCGACCACGGTAACGATCTCGCCGGGAGCTATCGACAGGCTGACGCCGGACAGCACCGTGTTGCCGCCATGCGCCACCGTGAGGCCGTCGAGGGAGATCAGGCTGCTCATGCGGCGGGTTTCTCCTGGCATTTCGGGCATAGGCCCTCGGCCTCGATCACCGCGCGCTCAATCACAAAACCGGCGTCGCGGGCGGCCTCGCCAAGCTGGCCCTGTGTGGGTTCGCGCTGCGCCTCCGCCACCGCGTCGCAGGCGCGGCAGATCAGGAAGACCGGCGCGTGGCTTTCGCCCGGATGGGTGCAGGCGATGAAAGCATTGAGCCGCTCGATCTTATGCGCAAAGCCGTTTTTCACCAGGAAATCCAGCGCGCGGTAGGCGACGGGCGGCTGCGAGCCAAGCCCCTCCTCGCGCAGCCGGTCGAGGATTTCATAAGCCCCCAGCGCGCGGTGCTCCTGCAGCAGGATTTCCAGTACCCGGCGCCGGACCGGGGTGAACTGCAGGCCTTCTGCCCGGCATTGGGCGTCCACAGCGGCAATCCCGTCCTGGATGCAGCTCGTGTGGTCGTGCGGGGCAAAGCCGATGGAATCCATATGCGGGGGTCCTTCTGCGCGGCGGCGGATTTGCCTCTTGATATGTTATGTTATGACGTTTATCAAGCGGCGTGATGTTATAAGATTACATGGGGCGCGACATGCGGAAATCTGGCGTTTTGAAATGCGGTGCAGCGGTGGTGGCTTTGCTGGCGGGGGCAGGGGCCGCGGTGGCAGAGGTGCCGCAAGTGGCGGCGGATATCGCGCCGGTGCACGGGCTGGTGGCGCGCGTGATGCAGGGTCTGGGCGAGCCGGCCCTTGTGGTGCCGCCGGGCGCTTCGCCGCATGGCTATGCGATGCGCCCCTCCGAGGCGCGGGCGTTGGACCAGGCGGATGTGGTGTTTTGGCTGGGGGGAGCTCTGACCCCTTGGCTGGAAGGTCCGCTGGAGGAACTGGCCGGTGATGCGCACCGGATCGAGCTGCTGGAAAGCGAAGGCACCACGGTGCTGCCGTTCCGTGAAGGAGCCCGGTTTGAGGCACATGCGCATGATGGTCACGAGGGGCACGGGGATCACGATGACCACAGCGGGCATGAGGATCATGCAGATCATGACGGCCACGGCGATCATGGTCATGCGGAGCATGCCGAAGCAGCTGCGCATGCGGGCCATGATGATCACGAAGACCACGATCATGCGGATCATGATGGCCACGAAGGGCATGATCACGAGGAACATGCCGGAGAGCACGGCCATGAAGATCACGCCGATGCCCACGGACATCACCATGAGGGTGCCGACCCGCATGCCTGGCTGCTGCCGGCCAATGCGCAGGCCTGGCTGGATGTGATCGCAGAGGAGCTGGCAGAGCACGACCCGGACAACGCTGCCGCCTACCGGGCGAATGCTGAGGCCGGCAAGCAGGAAATCGCGGAAACCGTGGCAAGCGTTTCGGCCACGCTGGAACCTTTCCGGGCCAAGCCGTTCATCGTGTTCCATGACGCCTATCAGTATTTCGAGCAAGGCTTTGGCCTGAGCGCGGCCGGGGCGATCTCGCTGAGCGACGCAGTGAAGCCCAGCCCGGCACGGGTTGCTGAAATCCAGGATGTGGTGACGGAGCTGAAAGTGGCTTGCGTGTTCTCCGAGCCGCAGTTCAACCCGGGGCTGGTTGCCACCGTGCTGGACGGCACCGCGGCCGGCACCGCTGTGCTGGATCCGCTGGGGGCGGGGCTGGTGCCGGGGCCGCAGTTCTATCCGGCGCTGTTGCAAGAGATTGGCGCGGCGATTGCCGGCTGCAAGTGAAGCAAGCCGCGTATTGATGGCGCGCGCGGGGGCGATCCCGGCGGTTGTGTCTGGCAGTTTATGCCGGCCAAATCCGTAGAACCTGCCGGCGAAACGCCTGGCTCAGCCAAATCGCCGCCGCGTGGGCGCGCGCCGGCGATGCGCGGCGGCCTTCGGCCTTGTTCCGCGCAAGGAGTTGCCCCTTATCTGTCGCTGACCAGATGGGTGAGCGTGGCGCCAGTCTCGTAATAGGCGCTGCGCAGACCTGCGAACGGCAGGCTGTGACCCTTGGCGGGCGGCACCGGCAGGCAGGCTGAGTCACCATTCAGCAGCGCCTCGGCCATGGCAGCCCCGAACAGGGTGCCGGGGCCGATGCCGCGGCCGGAGTAGCCGAAACAGGCATAGCCGCCTTGCAGGTCCAGGATCTTGGGCAGGTGTTCGGTGGTCATGGCGATGCGGCCGTGCCAGTGGCTGTGCAGTTTCACATCCTTCAGCTCAGGATAGAGCGCTGCCAGCTTGCGGGGCAGCCAGCTGCGGTGCAGGGCGCTGCCGAAATGGTTGAGCGCGCCCATGCCGCCGATCACCAGCCGCCCGGCTTGATCCAGCCGCCACGACGACATCACCAGCGCGGTGTCCCAGCAGCCTTCCTTGCCCGGAAGGATTTTTTTCAGCAGGGATGCGGGCAGCGGATTGGTGGCAGCCTGGAAGTAATGCACCGGGATCACCTGCGGTGCGGCGTAGCCGGAGATTTCGCGGGCATAGGCGTTTGTGGCCATGATCAGATGCTTGGCGCGGAGGCTGCCCTTGGGCGTTGCCACATGCCAGGCAGAGCCTTCGCGGCTGATGACTGTGGCGGGGGGATGGGGGGGCAGCTGCGCGCCCGCCGTGGCGGCAGCGCGGGCAAGGCCTCGCACATAGGCCAGCGGCTGGATGGTGCCCGCGCGCGGGTCGAACAGCGCGCCGTGCACAGCGTCGGATCCGGTGCGCTGAATGGCGTCTTCGCGCGACAGCAGCTCCACCGGTGCGCCGATGGCGGTGAGCTGGGCGTGGCGGCGCTGCAAGTCCTTCAGGCCTGAAGGCGCATGGGCGCAGTGCAGGGTGCCGCCGCGCTCCGGCTCGCATTGGATGGCGTGTTTTTCGATCAGAGCGAACACCATGTCCGGCGCGCCTGCCAGCAGTTCTGACAAGCGGCTGCCGGTCTCAGCGCCCAGTGCGGCATTGATGTCCTCGGGCGGCAGCCAGAGGCCGGCGTTTGCCAGCCCCACGTTGCGCCCCGAACCGCCGCTGCCGATCTCGTCCGCTTCGATCAGATTGACAGAGGCACCCATTTCGGCGGCCTTCAATGCGGCGGAACAGCCAGTGTAGCCGCCGCCGATCACCACCAGATCGGCCGTTGCCTCCCCGGTGAGTTCCGGGAAGGCTGGGTTTTCCTGGCAGGTTTGGTGCCAGAGGCAGGACGCCAGATCAGATGTCAAATTTGATCCCCTGAGCAAGCGGCAGCTCGCGTGAGTAGTTCACGGTGTTGGTCTGCCGGCGCATGTACCCTTTCCAGGCGTCAGAACCGCTTTCGCGGCCGCCGCCCGTCTCCTTCTCGCCCCCGAAAGCACCGCCGATTTCAGCGCCGGAGGGACCGATGTTCACGTTGGCAATACCGCAGTCGGAGCCTGCTGCCGAGAGGAAATATTCACATTCGCGCACGTCGGTGGAGAAGATGCAGGAGGAGAGGCCTTGCGGCACTTCGTTCTGCATTTCAATGGCTTGGTCGAGATCCGTGTATTTCACCACATAGAGGATCGGGGCAAAGGTTTCAGTGTGCATTATGGCGGTCTGGCCGGGCATTTCGACGATGGCCGGGTGCACATAAGCCGCATCCCCGTGGCTGTCCGCCAATGCGCGGGTGCCGCCGTGCACGGTGCCGCCTTCATCCTGGGCGCGCCCCAGCGCGCTGGTCATCGCGTCCAGTGCCGCGCCGTCGATCAGCGGGCCGACCAGTGTGCCGTCGGCCAGCGGGTCGCCGATGGGCAGGCCCTCGTAGGCTTTGATCAGTCGGGGGATCAGCTGGTCATAGATGTCCTCGTGCACAATCAGGCGGCGGAGCGACGTGCAGCGCTGGCCGGCGGTGCCGACGGCAGAGAACACGATGGCGCGCAGGGCCATTTCCAGATCGGCCGACGGCGCCACGATCATCGCGTTGTTGCCGCCCAGTTCCAGAATGGTGCGGCCGAGGCGTTTCGACATATCGGCGGACACCGCCTTGCCCATCGGGACAGAGCCGGTGGCGGAGATGATGGCAACGTCCCTGGAGACGGTGAGCGCCTCGCCCAGGTCCCGCTCGCCGATCAGCACCTGGATCAGGCCCTCGGGCGCGTCCCCGCCAAAACCCGCCATGGCGCGGTCGCAGATTTTCTGCACGGCAAGGGCGGTGAGCGGGGTTTTCTCCGACGGTTTCCAGATCACCGGATCGCCGCAGACCAGCGCCAGCGCCGCGTTCCAGCACCAGGGGGCGACGGGGAAGTTGAAGGCGGTGATGATGCCGCAGGTGCCCATCGGGTGCCAGCTCTCGCGCATCGCGTGGCCGGGGCGCTCAGACGCGATGGTGAGGCCGTAGAGCTGGCGCGAGAGACCCACCGCGAAGTCGCAGATGTCGATCATCTCCTGCACTTCGCCCAGGCCCTCCTGGTAGATCTTGCCGCATTCCAGGGTGACAAGGCGGCCCAGGTTTTCCTTCTCCTTGCGCAATTCGTCACCTAGCAGGCGCACCAGCTCGCCGCGGCGCGGGGCTGGAACCAGGCGCCAGGATTTGAAAGCAGCCTTGGCAGCAGCGATCTGCGCTTCGGCCTCTGCCGCGGTGTGGGTTTTCAGGCGGGCAATTTCACTGCCGTCCACCGGCGTGGTGACAGAGAGGCTGCCGCCGGTCAGTTCGGCCTCGGTCAGGCCTGCAGCGGTGAGGATATCGGAATGGGGCATGTCGGTGTCCTTATGATGCGAGGGCAGGGCATGAGCAAAACTTTAGCTTGCTTTGCGCGGATGTCCCGCCGGGCGTCGGTCTGATATAGAAATTGCACCCTCCGGCGCGGATTGCTATTGAAACTAAATCCTGAAGCTATGAGCAAAGATCATATGATTGCCCCGCGCCGCTTTCTGCCCTCGATCCCGTCGCTGCTGGCGCTGGAGGCCGTGGACCGGCTCGGCAGCGCCTCGGCCGCGGCGGAGGACCTGTCGCTGACGCAAAGCGCCATCAGCCGCCAGCTGAAGCAGCTGGAGGAGCAGATGGGGGTGGATCTGATCGCCCGCGACCAGATGCGGATGCAGCTGACGCCGGCGGGCACCGGTTTTGCCAAGGAGGCGAGGATGATCCTGACCCGGCTGGCGCAGGCTTCGGTCAAGCTCAGGGCCAATCCGGACGGCGGCAGCTTCACCCTGTCAATCCTGCCGTCCTTTGGCCTCCATTGGCTGGCGCCGCGGCTCAAGGAATTTGCCGCCTCGCATCCCGGCATCACGGTGAACCTGCATACGCATAACCTGCCGTTCAGCTTTGACGCGGGCACCGCGCAGGCGGCGATCCACTACGGCACGCGCGACTGGCCGGGGGTGGAGTATCTGCCCCTGATGCCGAAACATGTGCTGCCGGTCTGCGCGCCGGGTCTGTTGGCGGGGCCGGTGGCCAGCCCGGCGGAGCTGCTGAACTATCCGCTGCTGCATCTGGAAACCCACCCTGATTGCTGGGAGCAATGGTTTCACCTGCATGATGTGCCCGCGGCAAAGCTGCGGGGGATGCTGTTTGACCAGTCCTCCGCCATGACGCAGGGGGCGGTGCATGGGCTGGGGGTGGCGCTGCTTCCGGATTTCCTGGCGGAGAATGAGATTGCCCAAGGCCGCCTGGCGCTGGCGATGGAGGGGGCTGCGGTGAGCCTGGGCGAGTATTTCCTGGTCTGGCCTGCGGATCAGGCAGAGGACTATCCGCTGATCAAGTTCCGCGAGTGGCTGCTGATGCAGCTGGAGGAGGTTTGAAATGCGGCTGCCAAGCCTGACCCATCTGCGCTGTTTTGAAAGCGCCGCGCGGCATCAAAGCTTCACTGCCGCCGGCGAGGAACTGGGGCTGACCCAGAGCGCGGTCAGCAAGAAGGTGAAGGAGCTGGAAGGCGACTTGGGCTTCGACCTGTTCCAGCGGGCAGGCCGCGGTGTGGTGCTGACGCCGGCGGGGCAGGGGCTGGCCGCCGATCTGGAGCTGGATCTGGCCGGGCTGCGCGCCACCCTGCAAAAGGCCGCCGCCGCCGGGGCGGGGCGATCGGCCCTGCGAATTGCGGTGCTGCCGGCATTCGCCAACCTCTGGCTGATCCCGCGGCTGCCGGATTTCTTTGCCCGCCACCCGGAGGTGGAGCTGAGCTTCTCCACCCGGCTGGAGCCGTTTGATTTTGCCCGCGAGAATTTCGATCTGGCAGTGCATTACGGGCTGGATAATTGGCCCGGCACCCATATGGCGCCGCTGTTCGGAGAGGAAATGGTGCCGGTCTGCGCGCCTGGGTTCCATGCCGCGCATCAGCTGGAGCAGTCGCATAATCTGGCACAGGCGCCGCTGTTGCATCTGGAAAGCCGCGCGGGCAGCTGGGCGGAGTGGTTCGAGCGCGCAGGGCTGGCGGGCGCGCCGCGTCAGGACGGGCGTTACTTCGACCAGCACTCGATGGTGATTGCAGCCGCCACAGCGGGGCTGGGCGCGGCGATTGTGCCTTATGACATGGTGGCGCGGGAGATTGCGGCAGGCGATCTGATGCGGATACCGGGGCCGGCGCTGGAGTCGCGCAAGCGCTATTTCCTGGTGCGCCCGCACGGGGTGGTGCCGGAGGCGGTGCAGAAACTGGAAGCCTGGCTGCGCAAGCAGTTGAAGGGCAGGCGGGATTAAGGTGTTCCGCTCCCCACCGGGGCGGGCGCTGCCCTTCGCGACAAATGCCAATCTGGAATGGTTTCTGTCCTAAAGGGTCGGTTTTTTGAAGTGCGTTTTTCGCTTCAATCTAGCGGAAACAACTAGCAGGGAGTCTTTGCCATGGCCCAGTTCCGCCGCGCCGCCCGTCTTGATCCGCTTGAGGTCTCGGAAATCCTCACCATCGGCGCCAAGGCGGCAGAGATGAAACGGCAGGGCGCACCGGTGATCATCCTGGGCGCGGGCGAGCCGGATTTCGACACGCCGGACCACATCAAGGAGGCCGCTGCCGCCGCAATGCGGGCAGGGGAGACGAAATACACCCCGCTCGGCGGCACGCTGGCGCTGCGGCAGGCAATCCAGGCCAAGTTCAAGCGAGACAATGGGCTGGACTATGCGCTGGACGAGATCATCGCTGGCACCGGCGCCAAGGAGATCCTGTTCGATGCCTTCATGGCCAGCCTCAACCCCGGCGATGAAGTGATCGTGCCGACACCTTTTTGGACCTCCTATTCCGATATCATTCGCATTGCCGGCGGCGAGCCGGTGCTGGTGCCCTGCGGGGATGACACTGGCTTCCGGCTGACCGCGGAGAAGCTGGAGGAAGCGATTACTCCGCGCGCACGCTGGCTGCTGCTGAACTCGCCGTCGAACCCGGCGGGCGCGGGCTACAGCGCGGATGACTACAAACCGCTGTTGGAGGTGCTGCTGCGGCATCCGGACGTCTGGCTGATGGCTGATGACATGTACGAGCACATCACCTATGGCGGCTTTGAATTTGCAACGCCGGCGCAGGTGGAGCCGCTGCTGAAGGACCGGGTTCTGACCATCAACGGCGTCTCCAAGGCCTATGCGATGACCGGCTGGCGGCTGGGCTATGCCGGTGGGCCGAAGGCGCTGATCGACGCGATGAAGGTGGTGCAGTCGCAATCGACCTCGCATCCCTCGTCCATTTCGCAGGCGGCGGCGGCGGCGGCGCTGAACGGCCCGCAGGAGGTGCTGGCAGAGCGGCGGGCCAGTTTCCAGAAGCGGCGCGATCTGGTGGTGGAAGCCTTGAACGGAATGGAAGGGATCAACTGCCCGGTGCCGGAGGGCGCGTTTTACACATTTGCCAATTGCGCGGGCGTGCTGGGCAAGCGCACGCCGGGGGGACAGGTGCTGGAAACAGACGCGGATTTCTGCGCCTGGCTGCTGGACCGGCATCATGTGGCGGTGGTGCCGGGCCGCGCCTTTGGCATTTCGCCTTATTTCCGGATTTCCTATGCCACCTCCGAGGCGGACTTGCACGAGGCGCTGAGCCGGATCGGCAAAGCTGTCGCGACCCTCGCCTAGGCTTCCGCGAGCGACGGCTGGCGGGTGCGGGCATTTGCCCAGGCGCGCACCAGCTGCCGCTGCCCTGAGGCCACAACCAGCCCCAGGGCGATGCCGCCGAGGATGCCGAGGGTGTTGACCAGCGCGCTGCGCCCCTCCAGCCCGATCATCGGCATCAGGACCTCCGGCACGAGCCGGTGCAGCAGGTAGATCGGGAAGGCGGCCTGTGCCAGCCGCATGACGGCGCGGGAAACAGGGCGCGGCGGGGGCACCCGCTGAAAAAAGATCAGCCCGCCAATCAGCGCCAGCAGCCACATGTATTTGATCCAGCCGCCGTACCAGTTGCCGCCAAGGTAGGCGGCTGACGGCATGATCACGCAGGCGGCACCCAGCAGCACCAGCTGCTGGCGCAGTGTGCGGGCCGCAGTGATGCACCAGCCGATGGCAAACAGATAGAGGACCCAAGGCACGGTGAACTGCGCGCGCCCGCCGATCTGCCAGACCTCCGGCGCGATCAGGCGGATGGCCACGGCAACCCCCAGCAGGCACAGGCCCGCTCGGTAGGCGCCCTGGTGTGCCAGCCAGCGCCGCACCGGCGGCAGCGCAAAGGGCAGGGCAATCAGCAGGGTGATTTGCCAGTAAGCCTCCACGAACCAATAAAGATAGGGCAGCATCAGATGGGTTTCCGGCGTGGTCAGGGCAAAATTCCCGGCCAGGAAGACAGAGACCCAGGGCACCTGCTCCCAGGCCACGGCATAGCCGGCCAGCACCAGGTAATAGGGGATCAGCACCGCGGCCACGGGCTTGAAAAAGCTGCGCATGTCACCGGTGCTCAGCGCCTCCCAGCGGTAGCCGGCAACGCTCATCCCCATCAGGATCACCATCGCGGCGGCGCCGCCGTAGGTGGGCCAATGGGTCTGGTGCGCAATGACCACGGCGAGGATCGCAATCACCCGCGCGACCAGCTCAAACGGCAGGCTGCTGCCGCGGGCGGGGGCGGTGGTCTCCAGCTCCTTGATGGGCATGGTTTCCCAGCCGGCCGGGGCGCCGCCCAGGGCGTCGTCCAGCGCCAGCGACAGCTCCACATGACGCAGGGAATCGCCGCCGAGCGAGGCAAAACTGTCGTTGCGGCCCACGGTCTGCGGCGCAAAGGCAGCCTGATAGGCGGCCAGCACGCCCTTGGACCGCGCAGGGTTGGCAGACTGCGCCTTGAGCGCCGGATAGTCGATCTTGCCATTGGCGCGGCGCGGCAGGGGTTTGCGCGGGATCACGCAAAAATGCTGCTGGCCGACGCCGGTCAGCTTGGCGGCCAGCGCGGCGATGCCGTCCTCTGGCCCGCAGATGGCGATGGAGATGCGGGTGTCATCGCCCCAGACCGCGGCCTCATGCCCCTGGGCAGCCAGTGCGCGTTCGATGGCGTCATGGCCGATGCGCAGGCCCGCGATCTTGGACATCCGCGACAGCCGCCCGGTGATATGGTACAGCCCATCGGCATCGCACCGGGCAAGGTCGCCGGTGGCAAGCTCAGACAGCTCCGCGCCTTTGGCCAGATCGGTATGGCCCTCGGCGTAGCCCATCATCACGTTCGGGCCTTTGTAGACCAGTTCGCCCTCGCCCTCCGGCGCAGTGATTTCATTGCCGCCCGCATCGCGCAGCAGCAAGTGGCCGCCGGGAATGGCGCGGCCTGCGGCGCCGGGGTGGACCAATGCCTGCTCCGGCGGCAAGTAGCTGATCCGCGCGGTCGCTTCGGTCTGGCCGTACATCACAATGAACCGGCCGGCGCGGGCCTGCATCCGGGCGGCCCAGGTTCGGACTTGATCCGCCTCCATCGCGCCGCCTGCAACGGTCAGGGTCTTGATGGTTTCCGGCAGCGCCTGGGACAGGCCCGCGCTGTCCAGCAGCCGGAAGTGATGCGGCACGCCTGCGAGGCTGGTGGCGCCGGAAGCCGTCAGCGCACCTGCAAAACCGGCATCCAAGACCGAACCGGGTGCGAGCCACAGGCTGGCCCCGGTGGCCAGATGCGAGTGCAGCACCGACAGGCCGTAGGAATAGTGCAGCGGCAGGATCAGCGCGGCGCGGTCCTGGGGCTGGATCTCCAGATATTGCGCAATGGCGCGGGCGTTGCTGTCCACGGCGGTCGAGGACAGGCGCACGCCGCGGCCATGGCCGGTGCTGCCGGAGGTTTGCAGCAGCAGGGCAAGGTCCGGGTGGATCTCCGCCGCCTCATGCGCATGGGTCAGCAGCTGCCAGGTGCCGCCGGTGCAGCGGAAGCTGGCGGCGGGGCGGAACCGGTCTGTCAGGCTTTCGGCGGTGGCCTGATCCCCGGCGGGCAGCGGCATGACGGCATGGCCTGCGGCCAGCGCGCCGAGATAGGCGGTGATGGCTTGCGGAGCGCTGGTGGCCTCAATCGCAATCAGCCGCCGGTTCTGCGGCAATTGGCGGGCAAACTGTTCCGCGGCATCCGCCAAAGCGGCATAGGTCAGCTGTGATCCATCCGCCGCAATCAGGCAGGGACGGGCGCCGAACGCGCGCAATTTGGCCAGGTCGTAAAACATCCGCAACTCCTTCGAGCGCGGCGGGTATTATAATTTACTAATTTTGTCAATTATTCCTGGGCGGCTTGTCGCCGCCTTTTTGCATGTGCGTCAGAGCGGTATGAAAAATGATTGTAATAGGGATTATGGTAAGAATTGAGGTAGAAGTGCCGCGGGCGTTGGCCCGCGGCGGCAAGGTCAGGTCTTCATCGGCTGACCGGCAACATAGGTTTGCGCGATCGAACGGTCGTCACCCAGGGTCTGCAGGATGAACAGCTCTTCGGACAAGGTCTCCGCCCGCTGCATCCGCAGGTCCATCGCGTGGGTGGCGCGGGAATCGAGCACCACGATGTCGGCCTCGGTGCCTGCTTCCAGCGTGCCGATCTTGTCCTCCAGCCCCAGCGCCACGGCGTTGCCGCGGGTGATCCAGTGGAAAGCGCGCAGGGGGTGCAGGCTCTGGTTCTGCAATTGCAGGACCTTGTAGCCCTCGTTCAGGGTCTGCAGCATCGAATAGCTGGTGCCGGCGCCGATGTCGGTGGCAATGGCGTTGGTGATGCCGCGCTCGCGCAGGCCAGCGTCGTCAAACAGCCCGCTGCCCAGGAAAAGGTTGGAGGTCGGGCAGAACACCGGCTTGGCCTGGGTTTCGGCCAGCGCGTCGATCTCGCGCGGCTGCAGGTGGATCGAGTGGCCCAGCAGCATCTTTTCGGTCAGCAGCCCGTAGGACTGGTAGACGTCCAGATAATCCCGCGCCTGCGGATAAAGCTCCGCGGTAAAGGCGATCTCGTCGTGGTTTTCCGACAGGTGGGTCTGCACGTAGCAGTCCGGGTGCTCCTGCACCAGCGCGCCGGCGATCTCCATCTGATCGGGGGTGGAGGTGATGGCAAAGCGCGGGGTGATTGCATAAAGCCCCCGGCCCTTGCCGTGGTATTTCGCGATCAGCTCCTTGGTGTCGTCATAACCGCTGACAGGGGTATCCAGCAGACCCTCGGGCGCGTTGCGGTCCATGAGGACCTTGCCGCCGATCATCCGCATGTTGCGGCGCGCGGCTTCGGTGAAATAGGCCTCGGCGGAGGTCTTGTGGACCGAGCAATAGGCCACCGCGGTGGTGGTGCCGTGGCTGGTCAAGAGGTCGAAGAAATGGCCCGCCATTTCGTTGCTGTGGCCGGCATCGGCAAAACGGACCTCCTCCGGGAAGGTATAGTTGTTCAGCCACTCCAGCAGCTGCGAGCCCCAGGAGGCGATCACCTGCACCTGCGGGAAATGCAGGTGGGTGTCGATGAAGCCGGCCATCAGGATGTTCGGGCGGTGGTCGATCACCTCGGCGCCTGCAGCCTGGGGGGCCAGGTCGCCATAGCTGCCCTTGGCGAGGATCATGCCGTCCGCGACCAGCAGCGCGCCGTCCTCGATGAACTCATAGGCGCTGGTGTCCTGGGGGTCTTGCGGCTCGGCGGTGAAGGAAAGCACCCGGCCGCGCAGCAGCGTCTGTTTCGATGTCATATCTGTGTTGTCCTTGGTTCGCAGGCAGGGAGCGCGCAGCCCCCTGCCCATTGTCATTTGGGATTATTCGCCTGCCGGCAGGTGCGGCACATGCGGTTTCACGCTGTCGTCCTCTTCCTCGTGCTCATCCGCCTTGTGGAAGATCGGGTAGATGAACAGGAAGGCCGCAGCGATCAGGTAGCCCATGGCAACACCGCTGAACTCCGGCCAATGCAGGCTGGCAGAGTGGATCACGCCGACCAGCGACATCACCGCCGCCGCCAGGGCAAAGCCGCCCGCATTGCGGAAGTCGCCGTCGATCACGCTGGCCACGATGGCGCCCCAGATCAGGCCAGTCAGGATCGCGCCCTGGCTGAGGGCCAGATGGCCTTCGTAATGGGCACCCTGCTGCAGCAGCGCTGCGGTCAGTTCCGGATCGCCCAACTGCGCCATGCCAGTGGCACCCAGTGCGCCCAATGCGCCGGCCAGTGCGCCCCATTTGATCACCAGGAAGGCCGAGACATGCGGCATCATTGCAATGGTCACCGCGGCGATGTGGTCGGTTTTCACCGAATGCGCGGTATTGGTCACCAGGCTGAGCGCCACGAACACCAGAACCGGCGCGGCAGCGGCGACGGGGATCAGGTTGTTGAGGAACGCCAGCAGGCCAAAGAAGGCGGCAAAGGGGATCACGATGCCGACGCCGATGATATAGCCAGAGCGCGCGCCCATCCGCTTGTAGGCCGGGTGGCCGATATAGGCGGTGGTCGGGAACGGCGAGCCGAAGACCGCACCGATCATGGTGCCAACGCCGTCGGTCACCTGGCACAGGCCGACCGGATAGTGGTCGCCCGCCGCTTCGGCGCTTTCGACGTTGTTCATGGTTTCGATGAAGTTGTAGATCTGCACCGGCACCAGGACCAGGAACAGCTCCGGGTTGGCAAACAGATGCTGGATACCGGCAATCAGGTCGCCGATGTAAGGAACCGGCAAGTAAACGCCAACGCCATCGAGAGACACCGAAGCCTCGCCCATTCCAAGCGCCACAACGGTACCGACGATCAGCGCCAGCAGGCCTGCCGGGATGTTGAACGGCAGCCGGTGGCGGCCCACCAGGCCCCACAGGATGATGATCATCGAGGCAAAGCCGATGAACGGATTCTCAAAGATCGTCGCCAGCGGCACGGTGCCGATGAACACCAGCGCAATACCGCAGAGCGTGCCGAGCATGCCGGCACGCGGGGTCACCCGCTTGAGCCAGGGGCCGACGATGGCGCCAAGACCGGCCACGATGCCGCCCATGAAGCCCGCGCCGATGCCCACCTGCCAGGCCAGCATGGCGTCATTGGTGGACCAGTAAATCGGCCCGATCACGCCGAACAGATAGACGAACATCACGGGGGTCGAGATGCCATAAGGCAGCGCGGTCACGTCGCGGCCTTCTTTCTCGGCGGTGTGCTTGGCCAGCCAGGTGTAGACCGCGATACCGGCCAGGATCGCCACTGCGGCGCCGGGCACGATGCGGCCGAACACGATGTCGGCAGGCATATTGAAGACAAACTGACAGATGCCCGAAAGCACGATCAGGTTGATCAGGTTGTCTGTGAACAGCGCCCAGAATGCACTGAAGTCATTCCGCGCGAACAGTTTGTACGTATAGCTCCGCCCTGTGGTCATGGCGGCCTCCTCCTATCAGAGGACGCAGTCCTTACCGGCTGATTGCTCCAGCCGTGTCTCCCTCTGCGTCCGGTTGCTTACCCGCTTGGGGCAGGTCAGTGCTCCGTGATGGAGCGGACGCGGCAGTTTCAGAGGTCAAATCAGCAATCACTTCCGCTGCCACGAAGGCCGCGATGACGCTGGGCCGCTTGTCGCGGCTACCGCTTGCCCCGATGGGGCAGATGAGACGGTCGGTTCCCAGACCGTCGCAATGGTCCCGGCACCAGCGGCGGAATTTCTCCCGCTTGGTGGCCGATCCGATCAGGCCGACATAGCCCGCATCGCCGCGCTGCAGGGCAGCGGAGGCAAGCAGGAAGTCGAGCGCGTGATCATGGGTGAGAACGACAAAGGCGCTGCCCGCGGGCGCGGTGGCGATGTCGATCTCGGGAATTGCACTTTGGCGGATTTCCACGTCCGCGTTGCACAAGGCAAGTTCTTCGGCGCGCTGGTCGATCAGGATGCAGCGCACCGGCATATGTTGGAACAGATCCGCCAGGGCCCGGCCAACATGGCCTGCCCCCATCACATAGACATGCGGCAGGGCCTGCTCCTCGGCCTGCTGGCGGGCAATGGCATCGTCGCGGTCGGCCTGGCGCATCTGCGCCAGCGACATTTCCACCCGGCCGCCGCAGCACTGGCCGATTTCCGGCCCCAGCGGCACATCCAGCGTGTCGCTGATCACATCCTGCTTCAGCATCCGCCGGGCGTGGTCGATGGCGATATATTCCAGCTGACCGCCGCCAATGGTCCCCCAAAGGCCGCCTCGCGCCACAAACATGCAGGTGCCGGTTTCGCGCGGGGAGGAACCGCGAACGCGGGTCAGCGCGACCTGCACCACATGTTTGTGGCTGGCCAGAAAGTCCTGGAGGGAAGGGCGGCGGGTCATGGCTCAGCCCTGCGCTTTGAGGGTTTCGATCGCCATCAGCACGCGCTCCGGCGTGGCTGGCGCATCCAGACGGGGGCAGACCTTGTAGTCCGCGGTGCTGGCAACCGCCATCGACAGCGCCTCGAACACCGAGATGCCCAGCATGAACGGCGGCTCGCCCACGGCCTTGGACCGCTTGATGGTGCGCTTCTTGTTCACCGACCACTGGGCCAGCTGCGTGTTGAAGACGCGCGGCCGGTCGGATGCCAGCGGGATCTTGTAGGTCGAGGGCGCATGGGTGCGCAGGCGGCCTTCGCCGTCCCACCACAGTTCCTCGGTGGTCAGCCAGCCCATGCCCTGGATGAAGGCGCCCTCCACCTGGCCTTTGTCCAGGATCGGGTTCAGCGAGCGGCCCACGTCATGCAGGATGTCGGTGCGCTCCACCCGGTATTCGCCGGTCAGCGTGTCGACCGACACCTCGGAGCAGGACGCGCCATAGGCGTAGTAGAAGAACGGCTGGCCCTTTCCCGCCGCGCGGTCCCAGTGGATTTCCGGCGTCTTGTAGAAGCCCGCCGCCGACAGGTGGACGCGAGCCATATAGGCCTCTTTCACCAGCGTATCGAAGGGGATTTCCTCGCTGCCGACGCGCACGCGGTTGGGCAGGAATTCGACCTCCGCCTCGGCCACTTCATACTTCTCAGCCGCGAATTTGGTCAGCCGGGCAATAATCTGCTCCGCCGCATCCAGCGCCGCCATGCCATTGAGGTCCGAGCCCGAAGAGGCCGCGGTGGCGGAGGTGTTCGGCACCTTCTCGGTGGTGGTTTTGGTGATCTTGATGCGCTCGAAATCCACCTGGAAGGCGTCGGCCACAACCTGCGCCACCTTGGTGTTGAGGCCCTGCCCCATCTCGGTGCCGCCATGGTTCAGGTGGATCGAGCCGTCGTTATAGACGTGGATCAGCGAGCCCGCCTGGTTGTACCAGGTCGCGGTGAAGGAAATGCCGAATTTCACCGGCGTCAGGGCGATGCCCTTCTTGATGATCTTCGACTCCTTGTTGAAGGCGATGATCTCCTCGCGGCGCTTGCGGTATTCGGCGTTTTCCTCCAGCTCCCCGATCAGCCGGTCGAGGATATTGTCCTCCACCTTCTGATGGTAGGGCGTCAGATCCCGGCCTTCCTCGCCATAGAAGTTGGCCTTGCGCACATCCAGCGGATCCTTGCCAAGGGCATAGGCGATCTCCTCGATCATCCGCTCTGCCGCGACCACGCCCTGCGGGCCGCCAAAGCCGCGGAAGGCGGTGTTGGAGACGGTGTTGGTCTTCATCGGGCGGCTTTTCAGCAGCACGTTCGGGTAGAAATAGGCGTTGTCCGCATGGAACAGCGCGCGGTCGGTGACCGGGCCGGACAGATCCGAGGAATAGCCGCAGCGCGCGGCAAAACCGCCCTCGACCGCCTGGATGCGGCCCGCGTCGTCAAAGGCCACGTCATAGTCGATCACGAAGTCATGGCGCTTGCCGGTGGCGGTCATGTCCTGATCGCGGTCTGGGCGGATCTTTACGGGGCGGTTATGCTTCTTCGCAGCAATCGCAGCCACAGCGCAGAACAGGTTCATCTGGCTTTCCTTGCCGCCAAAGCCGCCGCCCATGCGGCGCACGTTGACGGTGACCGCGTTGTTCGCGACGCCCAGAACATGCGCCACCATATGCTGCGCCTCGCTGGGGTGCTGGGTGGAGCAATGCACGGTCACATCCTCATCTTCGCCGGGGACGGCAAAAGCGATGTGCCCCTCCAGATACATGTGGTCCTGTCCGCCAACGGTCATCTGCGCCTGGATGCGGTGCGGAGCACCCTTGCGCCCGGCCTCAACGTCGCCGCGCTCCAGCTTCAGCGGATCGGTGATCATCGGATAGCCCGCTTCCAGCGCCTGGACCGGGTCCAGCGCGTGCGGCAGCACCTCGTAGTCCACCTCTGCCAGCTCCGCCGCACGGCGGGCGGCATCGCGGGTCTCGGCAATCACCGCAAACATCGGCTGGCCGTGGAATTCGACCTTCTCCGTCGGGAACACCGGCTCGTCATGTTTGCCGGTGGGGCTGATGTCGTTGACGCCGGGAATGTCATCGGCGGTCAGCACGTCCACCACGCCGGGCGCGGCGCGCACCGCTGACAGGTCGATGCTCCTGATATTGGCGTGCGCCACGGTGGACACACCCAGGTAGGCGTGCAGCGTGCCATAGGGCTCGGCGATATCGTCGGTGTATTCGGCGCGGCCGGTCACATGCTTGATCGCGCTATCGTGCTGGCGGTCATGGTGCACGGCGCCGCTGATGGTCTGATGGTCTTTCATCTCAAAATCTCCTCAGGCGACGGCCAGCCGGACAGCACCGGCGGTTCCCGCATCATGTTCCAGGTAGAAGCGGCGCAGCAGGTTGCTGGCCGTAAGCGCGCGGTACTCGGCAGAGGCGCGCCAGTCGCTGAGCGGGGTGAAGTCCTGCTTCACCGCTTCCGCTGCCGCGTCAAACGCGGCCTCGCCCCAGGGCTGGCCAACCAGTGCGGCCTCGGCCCCGGCGGCGCGCTTGGGCGTTGCCGCCATACCGCCGAATGCGATCCGCGCAGAGGTGATCGTGCCGTCCTTCACGGTGACGCTGACCCCGGCGGCAACCGAGGAGATATCCTCGTCCCGGCGCTTGGAGATCTTGTAGGCGGCATCAATCTGCCCTGCCGCCGGGCGCGGAATGCGGATCGAGGCCACGAAATCGCCCGGCTCACGGTCCTGCTTGCCGTAGTCGATAAAGAACTCTTCCAGCGGCAGCGTGCGGGAACCGCCTTTCTTCTGCAGCGTCACCTCGGCGCCCAGCGAGATCAGCACCGGCGGAGTGTCCCCGATGGGCGAGCCGTTGGCGATATTGCCGCCGATGGTGCCCATGTTGCGCACCTGCCAGCCGGCGATGCGGTCCCAGTAGGCGCTCAGATGCGGGAAGGCATCGCGGATCGCCGCCTCGCTCTCGGTATAGGTGACGCCGGCACCGATGGTTAGTGCTTCATCCGTCAGCTCAACCGCCTTCAGCTCCTCCAGGTGGGCAACAAACACCACCGGCGAGATCGGCTTCATGAACTTGGTGACCCACAGGCCCACATCTGTGGAGCCGGCCACGATGGTCGCCTTGGGGTTCTCTGCCAGCACCTCTGCCAGATCCGCCGCGTCCAGCGGCAGGATGGCACGGTCGTCCTCGGGGCCGGTCACGACGCGGGCCGCAGTCTGGATTTCCTTCAGCTTGGCGGTCAGCGCGTCGCGTTCGGTGGTCAGGTAATCATTGGCCAGGGTGCCGTACTGGTTCACCGCAAGTGCGGCCTTCACGATCGGCTCATAGCCGGTGCAGCGGCACAGGTTGCCCTGCACGGCGGTTTCCACCTCAGCCTCGTTCGGCTGCGGGTTTTCCATCCACAGCGCATAAAGCGACATCACGAAGCCGGGGGTGCAGAAGCCGCACTGGCTGCCGTGGTATTCGACCATCGCCTGCTGCACCGGGTGCAGACGGCCGTTCGGGCCGGACAAATGCTCCACCGTCACAACGTGGCAACCATTGAGCGACGCCAGGAAACGGATGCAGGCGTTCACCGCCTCATAACGCAGGGCGCCATTATGCAGACGGCCCACCAGCACGGTGCAGGCGCCGCAGTCGCCCTCGGCGCAGCCTTCCTTGGTGCCGGTCAGGCGCTGCTCCAGCCTCAGGAAATCCAGCAGAGTGGTGGTCGCCTTCACGTCCTCCAGCACAATGTCCTTGCCGTTCAGAAGAAAGCGTATGCCGGTTTGATGTGCCATGGGGCCTCCCGAATGTCTCTTGGGCCGAGCTGGCCCGCTTATGTCATTTTTACCTTGTCTGACTGCCTCGGTTAACGGCTGCAATCGCGAAAGGCTTTCAACACTCTGTTGAAAATGGTTAGGCTAATAGGTGCCGGAACCGGTGCGTTTGCCGACCTCTGCTCATCAGGGCAAGCGGGAAACGCGCCCCGTAAAGGTCTGTGAACCATGTCTTATCTGGAATCCCTGCGGGTCTTTACCCGAGTCGTCGAACTGGGCAGCATCACCTCTGGCGGGCGGGATCTGCGGCTGACTCCCGCCGTGGCCAGCAAGCGGATCAAGGAGCTTGAAAAGCACCTTGGCGTGCGGCTGTTCAACCGTACCACGAGATCGCTGACCCCGACAGAGGCCGGGCAGTTGTTTTATACCGAAGCCAAGAAGGTGCTCGAATCGATTGAGGACGCCGAGGCGGTGGTCTCGCAGTTTTCCGCCGCGCCGCGCGGGGTGATCCGGGTGACCGCGCCGCTGGGCGTTGGCCGCCGCATCATCGCGCCGCTGGTGCCGGGGTTTGTCGAGGAGTATCCGGCCACCGAAATCCGCATGCGGATGTCGGACCGCAAGGTCGATATTCTGGCCGACGGGCTGGATGTGGCTTTCTTTATCGGCACCCCGCATGATTCCACCCTGAAGATGCGCAAGATCGCCGATTGCGCCCGGGTGCTATGTGCGGCGCCGGAGTATCTGGAGCGCCACGGCACCCCGCAGGTGCCGGAGGATCTGCTGAGTGGTCACAATTGCCTGCTGCTGCGTTATCCGCGCTCACCTGAATATTACTGGACGCTGACCACGCCTGAGGGGCCGCGCAAGCTGGAGGTTTCGGGAAAATACGACGCCGATGACAGCGACGTGCTGACCAATTGGGCGCTGGACGGGCGCGGCATCGTTAACAAGCCGCGCTTTGACGTGGCTGCGCATTTGAAGAGCGGCGCGCTGGTCGAGGTGCTGCCGGACACCCCGCCTGAGGCGACCATTTTCGGCTGTCTCTATCCGCACCGGAAACTGCAGGACCCCAAGATCCGCCTGTTTGTGGACTATGCGGTAAAACAGGGCCTCGCCGCTTTCCGTCGCAGCGAAGCGGGCGGCTAGAGGCAAAGGAAAAGGCGGGCACCGCTTGCCCGCCTTTTGAATGACCAGGGTTCTCGCCTTAGCAGCGGTGCGGATTTTCCTGGCAGTAGAGCAGGTTTGCCGCGGCCCCGACAGCCGCCCCTGTCACCGGATTGCCGTCCAGAACGGCGGCGCCGGCCGCGCCGGCACCGGCGCCGTAGACCAGCCGCTCGCCGGTGGTGTCGCCACAGGCGGCCAAAACGGTGCAGAGTGCAAATCCGATTGCGATGGGTTTCCTAAGCATCGTGTTTCCTCCTTCAACGTCCACTCCCCCCGGCAGTGTTGCCGCATTTCCGGGCGGCCACCCCCGGCTGGTGCCGCCCAAGCGAAGGGTGCCCGCAACGGAGTGGCGCTGTGGCTGAACAGGCCGGAAGCCCCGGAGATCCGGCGCAGTTGGGCAAACCCTATGCCGAGGTAACGCGCAGCTTGGGCAATTGGTTCCCGGGTTTTTGCTGCATTGGCGGTGCACAGGGGGTGTACAGGGGGTGCATGCAGGGTGCCGGACAAAAAATGGCCCCGCCACAGGGGCGGAGCCATCCGGTTTGAAAGTGTCTGACAGCGTCAGTTCGCGGCCAGTGTCAGCGGCAGATCCTTGGAGGCGCTGCCATACCAGCGGCGGATCAGGGTGCGCTCCTCGTCCTCCATGAAGGTGACGTTGGCGGGCGGCATCGCATGGGTGGCACCGGCCTGGAGGTAGATATCCTTGGCGTATTTCGCCACATCCGCCGGGGTCTCCAGCAGCACGTTCTTGGGCGCGCGGCGGATGCCGTCATAGTAGGGCTCCCGCGCGTGGCACATGGCGCAGCGGCCCGGCACCACATTCATCACGTCCTCGAAATGCTGATTGCTGGCAAACACTTGCTCGGATTTGGTCAGCTCCCGAGCCTCGGATTCCTCGTAGGTGTCCTGCTGCAGCGGCGCCTGGCTCAGGATCATGATGCCGATGAACAGGATGGCGGTCACCGGCCAGGTCCAGGTCGGGTTGCTGGTGCCCGCGTGGTTGCTGTTGAAGTAGTGGCGGATGGTCACGCCCATCAGGAACACCAGCGCCGCGATCAGCCAGTTGTACTCGGTGGCAAAGGCCAGCGGGTAGTGGTTCGACAGCATCAGGAACACCACCGGCAGCGTCAGATAGTTGTTATGGGTCGAACGCAGCTTGGCGATCTTGCCGTATTTGGCGTCCGGCGTGCGGCCTTCCTGCAGGTCCTTCACCACGATGCGCTGGTTCGGCATGATGATGAAAAAGACGTTTGCAGTCATGATGGTAGCCGTAAAGGCGCCCAGGTGCAGCATCACCGCGCGGCCGGTGAAGATCTGGTTGTAGCCCCAGCCCATGGCGACCAGCAGCACGAATAGCAGCACCATCAGGAAGGTCGGTTTTTCCCCCAGAGGCGATTTGCACAGGAAGTCATAGACGATCCAGCCGATGGTCAGCGATGCGCCGGAAATCAGGATGCCCTGCCACAGGGCCAGGTCGGCCTTGGCGGAGTCGATCAGGTACAGCTCCCCGCCCGCCCAGTAGACGATCATCAACAGGCCCGCGCCCGACAGCCAGGTGGCGTAGCTTTCCCATTTGAACCAGATCAGGTGGTCCGGCATGTTCTCCGGTGCCACCAGATACTTCTGGATGTGATAAAAACCGCCGCCGTGGACCTGCCATTCCTCGCCGTGCGCGCCGACCGGCAGATGCGGAACCTTCCGCAGGCCAAGGTCCAGCGCGACGAAGTAGAAGGACGATCCGATCCAGGCAATGGCGGTGATGACATGAAGCCAGCGGACCGCAAAGCCCAGCCAGTCCCACATGATCACGAGCTCTTCCATTGTTCTCTCCTCATAAGCTTTGACCCGAGACTAGAGCATGGCGTTATTTTCATGTATTAGGTAAAAAATCCAAGCTGTTTCAAAATAACACAAAGAATACGTGAATGGCCTATCTCGACAATATCCGCACCTTTGTCCGCGTCTATGAACTTGGCAACATGTCTGCCGCCGCACGTGACATGCGGATCTCAGCGGCGGTGGCGTCGTCGCGGATTTCGCAGCTGGAGGATCACCTGAATGTGCGGTTGTTCCAGCGCACCACCCGGCTGCTCAATCCGACCGAACAGGGCAACTTGTTCTATCACGGCGCGGTCAAGATTCTGGAAGCGGTGGATGAGGCTGAGGCTGACATCAGCAGCGTCACCCAAACCCCGCGCGGTACCTTGTATGTGGCCGCACCGCTGGGGCTGGGGCAGCGGCTGATTGCGCCGGCGGTGCCGAAGTTCAAGGAAGCTTATCCGCTGATCTCGATCCGGCTGCGGCTGTCGGACCGCAAGCTGGACTTGGCGGCAGAGGGGCTGGATGCGGCGTTTTTCCTGGGCGTGCCGGAGGATTCAAACCTGCGCATCCGCAAGATCGCCGATTGCCCGCGGGTTCTGTGCGCGGCGCCAGAGTACATCAGGCAGCGCGGCCAGCCGAAGAACAGCGATGAGCTGAAGACGGAGGCGCATGACTGCCTGAACCTGCGCTATCCCGGTGCGCCGGAGTTCCAATGGCCGCTGCGCAGTCAGGACGGGGTCAAGCGGGTGACGGTCACCGGGCCGTTTGAATCGGATCACGGCGATGTGCTGACCAACTGGGCGCTGGACGGGCATGGGATCATCCTAAAACCGGTGTTCGAGATTTCAGAACACCTGGCCTCCGGCAGGCTGGTGCCGGTGCTGGCAGAGGAGCCGCCGATTCCGATCCAGATGGCGTGCCTCTATGTTCACCGCCGCCACCAGGACCCCAAGGTGCGGCTGTTCATGGATTTCATGGTGGACCACATTCAGGCGTCCCTCCCCTCAGAATGAAAAAGCCCGCCCCAGTTGCCTGGGACGGGAACCGCCGGCAGATGCCAAGCGGGAGGAGAGGTATCTTGGGGCGTGCGGCTCAGCTGCCGCGGTAGGTGGAGTAGCCGTAGGGCGACAGCAAGAGCGGCACGTGGTAGTGGCTGTCAGCCTCGCTCATCCCGAAGCGCAGCGGCACTTCGTCCAGGAACAGCGGGTCGGCGCCGGCCTGGCCGGTGGCGCGCAGATAGCCGCCGGCGTGGAACACCAGTTCATAGGTGCCGGTGGCAAATTCGCCTGCAGGCAGGATCTGCTCATCTGTGCGCCCGTCATCATTGGTGGTCAGGCTGCGCAGGTGAATGCGCTCTTTGCCTTCGATCCGGTAGAGATCGATCTTCAGCCCTTCCGCCGGGCAGCCGCGGGCGGTGTCCAGCACATGGGTGGTCAGAAATCCGGCCATGCCAGCCTCCTTTCAATTCCGTTTCCCTAGGTATGCGCGCATCAGGCCAATGCATACAGAAGGAAGAGTCAAAAAGTTCTTTCAAAAATATACTGAAAGCCGAAGCGGATTATCTGTTCTATACATAATAAAAAGACAGGAGACCTGACGTGACGCGCTATCCCCGTGACTTGCGCGGATACGGTGCTGCCGCACCTGACCCGCAGTGGCCCAATGGGGCCAAAGCCGCCGTGCAATTTGTTCTGAACTATGAAGAAGGCGGCGAGAACTGCATCCTGCATGGGGATGCGGCCTCTGAGGCGTTCTTGTCCGACATTCCCGGTGCCGCGCAATGGCCCGGCCAGCGCCACTGGAACATGGAGTCGATCTATGAATACGGGTCGCGCGCCGGCTTCTGGCGGCTGCACCGGCTGTTCACCGGCGCGGGCATTCCGCTGACCATCTATGGCGTTGCCACTGCCCTTGCCCGCTCGCCGGAGCAGGTGCAGGCGATGAAGGACGCGGACTGGGAGATCGCCAGCCACGGCCTGAAATGGGTCGAGCACAAGGACATGGCCGAGGATGAGGAGCGCGCCGCCATTGCCGAAGCCGTGCGCCTGCACACGGAGGTCACCGGCACCCGCCCGCGCGGCTGGTACACCGGACGCTGCAGTGCCAACACGGTGCGCCTGGTGGCCGAGGAAGGCGGATTTGACTACATCTCCGACACTTACGACGACGACCTGCCCTATTGGCTGGAGACCGGCGGCCATGATCAACTGATCATTCCCTACACGCTGGAAGCCAACGATATGCGGTTTTCCAATTCGCCGGGCTGGATCACGGGCGAGCATTTCTTCCAGTATCTGAAGGATGCCTTTGACGTGATCTATGCCGAGGGCGAGGCGGGTGCTGCGAAGATGATGACCATCGGCCTGCACTGCCGTCTGGTGGGCCGTCCGGGCAAGATCGCGGGGCTCAAGCGGTTCATCGACTATATCCAGGGCTTCGAGGGTGTCTGGTGCCCGCGCCGCATCGACATTGCTGAGCATTGGGCAGAAACCCACCCGCCGGTGAAGCGCGAGCGCCCCAGCCAAATGGAGCGCGAGGCGTTTGTCGCCAAGTTCGGCTCGATCTTCGAGCATTCGCCCTGGATCGCCGACCGTGCCTTTGATCTGGAGCTGGGGCCCGCGCATGACTGCGCGGCCGGTGTCCACAATGCGTTGTGCCGGATTTTCCGCACCGCCAGTGAGGATGAGCGCCTGGGCGTGCTGACCGCGCACCCTGATCTGGCGGGCAAGCTGGCCGCCGCTGGCCGTCTGACAGCCGAAAGCACCTCGGAACAATCGAGTGCTGGTCTCGACATGCTGACCGATGAGGAGCGCGATACCTTTACCCGGCTCAACATCGAATATGTGGAGAAGCACGGCTTCCCCTTCATCATCGCGGTGCGGGATCACAATAAGGCGTCGATCATGGAGGCCTTCCACCGCCGTATCCATAACGACCGGGCCACCGAGTTCGACGAGGCCTGCCGCCAGGTCGAGCGCATCGCCCAGTTCCGGCTGCAGGACCTGCTGCCGTGAGCGGGCGGCTGACAGCGAAGCCGCTGACCGCAGCGGCTTTTGCACCCTATGGCGACGTGATCGAGGTTGCGGGCGCGCCGGACAAGATCATCAATCAGGGCATGTGCGGGCGTCACCACGACCGCGCAGCCCTGGATTTCGGCCCGGACGGACGGGCAGGTATCAGCCTGTTTGATGCCAAGGCCCGCCATCTGCCGCACAAAGTGGACATGGTGGAGCGCCATCCGGAGGGCAGCCAGGCCTTTGTGCCAGTGAGCGGCGTTCCTATGCTGGTTGTAGTCGCGGACGACGATGGCGGTGTGCCGGTCAACCTGCAGGCCTTCATCAGCCAGCCGAGCCAATCCATCAATCTGCACCGCGGCACTTGGCACGGGGTGCTCGCCCCGCTGGGAGCACCCGGCCAATATATCGTTGTCGACCGGATCGGTACCTCCCCCAATCTCGAAGAACACTGGTTCAAGGAGCCTTTTACCGTGGTCGCAGACTGACCGCACACCTTCAAGCCGCCAACAAAAACAAGAAGCGGCAAGATCCCCATGACCGACAGGAGATTCCAATCATGGCTGACACTTCCATCGGGACGCCAGCACAGCTGCGCGACCCCAATTACACACCGCCCTTGCACAAGGCGGTGCCGCTGGGCATCCAGCATGTGCTGGCGATGTTCGTTTCAAACGTGACACCCGCCATCATCGTGGCCGGCGCCGCCGGTTTCGGCTTCGGCTCCAATTCGCCCGATTTCCCCGAACTGCTCTATCTGATCCAGATGTCGATGCTGTTTGCCGGCATCGCCACCCTGCTGCAGACCATCACCGTGGGCCCCATCGGCTCGGCGCTGCCGATTGTGCAGGGCACCTCATTCGCCTTCCTGCCAATCATGATCCCGCTGGTTGCGGGCAAGGGTGTCGACGGGCTGGCCGCGCTGTTCACCGGTGTCATTGTTGGAGGCATTTTCCACGGGCTGCTCGGTACGGTGATCGGCAAGATCCGCTTTGCCTTGCCGCCGCTGGTTACCGGACTGGTGGTCACCATGATCGGGCTGGCGCTGGTGAAGGTCGGCATCCAGTACGCCGCGGGCGGTGTTCCGGCCATCGGCACGCCGGAGTACGGTTCCTTGCTGAACTGGTCGGCGGCGCTGGTAGTGATTTTCGTCACCCTCGGCCTCAAGTTCTTCACCAAGGGGATGCTTTCGGTCTCCGCCGTGCTGCTGGGCCTGATCGTCGGCTACATCTATGCGCTGATGACGGGAATGCTGACGTTTGAAGCCGTTTCCGGCTCTTGGGAGCGGGCCGCAGCCTTTGCCCTGCCGCAGCCGTTCAAATACGGCTTCGAGTTCTCGGCTGCGGCGATCATCGGCTTCTGCCTGATGAGCTTTGTTTCCGCGGTTGAGACCGTCGGTGACGTTTCCGGCGTGACCAAGGGCGGCGCGGGCCGCGAGGCCACCGAGGAGGAGATCGCAGGTGCGACCTATGCCGATGGTGTGGGTACAGCTGTGGCGGGATTCTTCGGCGCCTTCCCCAACACGTCGTTTTCCCAGAACGTCGGCCTGATCGCGATGACCGGGGTGATGAGCCGCCACGTGGTGACCTGCGGGGCCATCTTCCTGATCGTGTGCGGGCTGATCCCCAAGGTGGGCGCGGTGATCCGCACGGTGCCGATCGAGGTGCTGGGCGGCGGTGTGATCGTGATGTTCGGCATGGTGGTTGCGGCAGGCGTTTCGATGCTGTCGGACGTGGACTGGAACCGCCGCAACATGGTGATCTTTGCGATCTCCCTGTCCATCGGCCTGGGTCTGCAGCTGGAACCAGGCGCGCTGCAGCACATGCCGGACACCGCACGCATCCTGCTGACCAGCGGTCTGCTGCCTGCAGCGCTGATTGCCATCGTGCTGAACCTGGTGCTGCCGCAGGAACTGGCGGGGGAGGCCACCGAGGAAGTCTCCGGCGGGATGAGCGGCCACGGCCGCGGGTCGCTGCCGCATGAGGATCACGCCTGAAGCAGGCACAAACGTTGAAGTAACAAGAGGAGCCGGCCCGCAATGGGCCGGTTCTTTTCGTTTCAGCCAGCCAGCCCGTGCAGCACTGCCAACCCCGGCAGCCAGCCGGTGAAGATCCCGCACAGTAGCGTTGCAATGGCGGTCAGCCGGGGGCTGCCGCGATTGAGCGCGAGGTTCAGGAAATACAGGAACCACAGCCCGGACCAGGCGGCCCAGCAACCTGCCAGCCAGACATCGAACAGCCCGTCCACCTGCGTCAGCACCCGAAGCACCATCGGCGCCGCGGTCAGCGCGACAAAGCCGCTGAACCAGCCCAGCCCCTCGCCGCTGGAGGCGAAGATGCGGTTGTAGGCCACCCACAGATAGGTGGTGCCGAACAGCAGCGTCATGCCCGCATCCAGCAGGTCCGCAGGTTGCTGCGCTGCCAGCGCGATCAGCAGAACGATGGCAAAGAACACCAGTGATGCAACCGCGTTGATCAGGATGATCTCGCGGTCCTGAATACGGCCCATCTGCCAGATGCCGTTCAAACACAGCACCACGCCGACCACCAGCAGGCTCAATCCCAGAAACATTTTTTCAGTCCCCCAAAAGAAAACAGGAGAGAGGTACACCTCTCTCCTGCCGTTCCGCTATGCGGATATTTGCAGAATGTGTTTCTGGCCGGGGCTTAGAAATCGACCTCGATGGCGATGCCCTTTTCAACCGCCACTTCCACAACAGAGGCCGCAACGGCCAGATCCTGCAGGCCGACTCCGGTGCCGTCGAACAGGGTGATCTGATCGTCCGAGGTGCGGCCCGGATTGGTGCCGTTGATGACCGCGCCGATCTGGGCAACATCAGACTCCTGGATCAGGCCCTGCGCCACCGCGTGCTGCGCCTCGCCGATAGTGATGGATTGCGCCACTTCGTCGGTGAACACGGATGCCTTGACCAGAAGTTCGGCCTCGACCTCCTGCTTGCCCTTGGTGTCGGTGCCCATGCAGGCGACATGGGTGCCGGGGCTGACGTGATCTGCCATCAGGGACGGTGCAAAGGCCGAGGTGATGGAGATGATCACATCCGCCTCTGTCATGCCGGGGAGGTCCACTGCTTCAAACGGTAGGCCTGCTTCCGCGGCGACCTTTTCGATGTTGGGCAGCATTTCCGGGTGGTAGTTCCAGCCGATAACCTTCTCGAACTGGCGCTGCTCCAGGGCGGCGCGCAGTTGGAAGGTGGCCTGGTGGCCGGCGCCGATCATGCCGATCACCTTGGCGTCCTGGCGGGCCAGATGCTTGATCGACACTGAGGATGCCGCTGCGGTGCGCAGCGCAGTCAAGAGGTTGCCGCCCACCATCGCCTTCACCTTGCCGGTGTCCGGGTCGAACAGGAAGACGGTGGACTGGTGGTTGATCAGCCCGCGCTTTTCCAGGTTGTTCGGCCAGTAGCCGCCGGCCTTGAGGCCCAGCGTCAGGCCCGCGCGGTCAAAGCCGCCCTTGAAGCCGTAGAGCGCGTCCTCGTGGCCGATTGCCTCGCGCACCACGGGGAAGTTGTAGGCATCGCCTGCGGCCATCGCGGCAAAGACCTTCTCGACCGCATCGAACGAGGCTTCGCGGGTCACAAGATCCGCAATCGCCTTTTCCGGAACGATATACATGTCTGTTTCTCCTCAACAAAAAAGCCGGCGGAGGGCGGCATGCGCACCTCCGCCAGTTCGGGGATCGTTTGCTTAGTAGGCCTTGCCGCGGGCCGAGACGGGCCAGACGGTTTCGACCTTGCCGTTCCGGACACCGACGTACCAGTCATGCACGTTGGCGGTGGGGTCGCAGTGGCCGGGCACCAGGCGCAGCTTGTCGCCCACTTTCAGCGCACCGTTCGGGTCGGAGACCACACCGTGCTCGTCTGAGCATTTGATGTATTCCACGTCGTCGCGGCCGAAGATGAAGGGCAGGCCACTGTCCACGGACTGCGCCTTGAGGCCCGCGTCCACGATGGCCTTGTCGGCCTTGGCGTGGCTCATCACCTGGGTGTAGAGGAAGAAGGCGTTTTCCCACTCGCCCTGGTCGATCCGGTTGCCGTCCTTGTCCAGGATACGGCCATAGTCCGCGTCCATGAAGGCGTAGGAGCCGCACTGCAGTTCGTTGTACACGCCGGAGTTCGACTCGAAGTAGTAGGAGCCGGTGCCGCCGCCGGAGACCAGCTCGCACTCGATGCCTTCGGCCTTCAGGCCCTCAACCGCATCGGCAACCTGCGCGATGGCGATGTCCAGCTTGGCTTTGCGGTCCTGGTAGCTGTCCATGTGCTGCATCGCGCCCTGATAGGCTTGGATGCCAGAGAACTTGAGGTTCTCTGCAGCGTTCACTGCTTTGGCGATCTCAACCACAGCTTCGGTGGTGGTCACGCCGCAGCGGCCTGCGCCGCAGTCGATCTCGACGAACACTTCAAGCTCGGTGCCGTGCTTTTGCGCTGCTGCCGACAGGTCCGCCACGTTGTCCAGATCGTCAACGCAGACGATGGTGCGGGCGCCCAGCTCGGGCAGGCGGGCCAGGCGGTCGATTTTCTGCGGGTCGCGCACCTGGTTGGAGACCAGCACGTCCTTGATGCCGCCACGGGCAAAGACCTCGGCCTCGGACACCTTCTGGCAGCAGACGCCAACCGCGCCGCCCAAGGTCTCCTGCAGCTTGGCCACATCCACCGACTTGTGCATCTTGCCGTGCACCCGGTGGCGCATGCCATGCGCCTTGGCATAGTCGCCCATCTTCTTGATGTTGCGCTCCAGCGCGTCCAGGTCGAGGACCAGCGCCGGGGTCTGGATGTCAGCCTCGTCCATGCCCGGGATCGCCGGGACGTCATAGCCGACTTCAAGTTCTTCGAATTTGGTCTGTGCGTTCATTTCTCTATTCCCCAGTTTAGCTGTTCATCCAGGGCAGCTTGTCGAGGTCGACATTGCCGCCGGTGACGATCAGGCCCACGCGTTTGCCCGCGAAGGCGTCTTTGTTTTTCAGAATGGTGGCGAGCGGCACCGCGGAGGACGGCTCCATCACGATGCGCAGGTGCTTCCAGATCAGTTTCATTGCGTCGATGATCTCCGCATCGGATGCGGTGTAGATCTCGCTGACGTGGTTGCTGACGAAATGCCAGGTCAGGTCTTTCAGCGGAACCAGCAGCCCGTCGGCGATGGTCTTGGGCGCATCATCGGCGATGATGTAGCCCGCTTTGAAGCTGCGGTAGGCGTCATCGGCCTGCTCCGGCTCCGCCGCGATCACCTGGGTTTCCGGCGCCAGCGTCGACAGCGTCAGGCAGGTGCCCGAAATCATGCCGCCGCCGCCGATCGGGGCCACAACCATGTCGAGACCGTCGGTCTGCTCCACAAACTCCTTGGCACAGGTGCCCTGCCCCGCAATCACGCGCGGGTCGTTGTAAGGATGCACGAAGTCGCCGCCGGTCTCGGCCTGCACCTTGGCAAAGGTCTCCTCGCGCGAGCTGGTCGAAGGCTCGCATTCGGTGATCTTGCCGCCATAGCGGCGCACGGTGTCCTTCTTGGCCTGCGGCGCGGTGCGCGGCATGACCACGTTGCACGGGATGCCGCGCAGCATTGCCGCATAAGACAGGCAGGAGGCATGGTTGCCCGAGGAGTGCGTGGCGACGCCCTTGGCGGCCTGCGCCTCATCCAGCCCGAACACCGCGTTGGTGGCGCCGCGCACCTTGAAGGCGCCCGGCTCCTGGAAGTTCTCGCACTTGAAGAACAGCTCGGCCCCGGTCAGTTCATTCAGATAAGCAGAGGTGCGCACCGGGGTGCGGCGGATATGGGGCTGGATGCGAACGTGCGCAGCCAGCATGTCCTCATAGGTCGGGATATACATCGCGGTATCCTTCATCAGGCGGCAGCCTTGGTGCTGGAGGCGGTGTTGCCGCGGTAGTAGTCCTGCGCCGCTGCCACGCCGGAGCCCAGCTGGATGTTGAGGCCGAGGTCGGCCATAACCATTTCGGCGGTGGCAATGCCGGACAGAGCCATCACATCGGTCAGGCTGCCCAAGTGGCCGATGCGGAACACCTTGCCCGCGACTTCGCCCAGGCCGGTGCCAAAGGCGACGCCGTATTTCTCGGCCGCCAGGCTCACGAACTTGTTGGCGTCAAAGCCGTCCGGCGTGCGGATGGCGCTGACGCTGTCGGAGTAGACATCCGGCGACACGGCGCACAGCTCCAGCCCCCAGGCGCGGACCGCGGCGCGGACGCCCTCGGCAATCCGGTGGTGGCGGGCAAAGACATTCTCCAGCCCTTCATCCAGCAGCATACCACAAGCCATGTTCAGACCGTTCAGAAGGCCGACAGAAGGCGTGTAAGGATAGGCGCTGTTGGCATAGCCGTTGGCCATGTCCTTGATATCAAAGAAGGTGCGCGGCAGGGTCGCGGTCTCGGCAGCTTTCATGGCCTTGGGCGAGAAGCCAACGATGGCCAGGCCCGGCGGCAGCATGAAACCCTTTTGCGAGCCGGTGACGGCAATATCGACGCCCCATTCGTCCATCCGGAAGTCCATCGAGGCGATGGAGGAAACGCCATCGACAAACAGCAGCGCCGGGTGGCCTGCGGCGTCCAGCGCGCGGCGGACGGCGGCGATGTCGGATTTGACGCCAGTTGCGGTCTCGTTATGGGTCGCCAGAACCGCCTTGATCTGGTGGGAAGTGTCAGCGGTCAGGATTTCCTCATACCGGTCCGCGGGCAGGCCCTCGCCCCAGGGGGTTTCAACAACCTGGACGTCCAGACCGTGACGCTGGCACATGTCGATCCAGCGGTGGCTGAACATGCCGTTGCGCGCCGCCAGGATCTTGTCGCCCGAATTCAGCGTGTTGGTGATCGCGGTTTCCCAGCCGCCGGTGCCGGTCGACGGGAAGACGAAGATCTCGGCGGATTCGCTTTTCAGAACCTTCTTCACACCGGCCAGTGCCGGGTGCAGGATCTGGCCGAACAGCGGCGAGCGGTGGTCCAGCGTCGGCATGTCCACTGCCTTGCGCAGTGCTTCGGGCATATTGGTCGGACCGGGAATGAAAACTGGGTTTTGAAAGCTCATGTCGTGCCCTCCTGTGGCGATTTCCTCCAATGTAAGGGGCAGCTGCCCGCAGGGATATTTTTTTGAAAAAAGATTTCAAAAATGGGAGAAACGAGTTATTTATCCATATTTTCAATGAGTTTAGTTTTTTCACTGTACAGAAGGTATTTTCAGTTTTATCGATAAGCAGCTGCTTGAATTGCCAAGAAAGACCTGAAAATGTCCCAGCCGCCGCGCCGCAAGGGCCGCCCCAAAAGCTTTGATTCCGCCAGTCAGCCGGCCACGATCCAATCGCTGGACCGGGCGCTGGATGTGCTGGACGCGCTAGCTGGCGCCAGTGGCATGACGCTGACGGAGCTTTCCTCCGCGCTCGATCAGTCGGCGGCCACGATGTACCGGGTGCTGGCAACGCTGGAGGCGCGCCGGATTGTCGAGATGGAGCCGCAGTCGCAGACCTGGCACATCGGCGCGATGGCGTTCCGTCTCGGCTCCGCCTTCCTGCGCCGCTCCAGTGTGATCGAACGGGCGCGGCCGGTGATGCGGGAGCTGATGGAGGCTACCGGCGAGACCTCTAACCTCGGCATCGAACGCGGCGGCGATGTGATGTTCGTGAGCCAGGTGGAAACCCATGAATCGATCCGGGCTTTCTTTCCGCCTGGAACCACTTCTCCCATGCATGCTTCCGGCATCGGCAAGGCGCTGCTCAGCTGTTTCGGTGAGGATCAGCTGGCCCGTTTCCTGCGCGGGCGCACGCTGGAGCGGTTTACGGAGAAAACCCTGACCTCGGCAGAGACTTTGCGCGCAGACCTGGCGCAAATCCGCAACCGCGGCTGGTCATTCGACGATGAGGAAAAGGCGCCGGGCATGCGTTGCGTCGCGGCGCCCGTTTTTGGCATGCAGGGCGAGGTCCTGGCTGGAATTTCGATCTCCGGCCCCACCGCACGGATGCCGGACGGCGGCATCTATGGCATCGGCACCCTGGTCAAGGACGCCGCGCAGAAACTGTCGCAAGGAATGGGGGCGCCGGCCGCCTGACGCCCCCCTGCGCCTAGTGCTGCAATTCCTCCGCGGTGCGGTGCGGCCTGCCCTGACCGGTGTCGAGATAGGCCTTCAGGCTGGAAGCGAAGAAATGGTCCCAGCCAGCCTCGCATACATCATAGCAGAGCAGGCTGGGCCTGAGGCCTTCATGCTCAAACCGGATGCGGCAGCCCTGCGGATCCGGAGAAATCCGCCAAATAGCGCGCGTGCCGAGCCATTCGGTTTCGATTTCGCTGGGCTGCCCTTCGTGCAGATGCAGCGCCTCGACGCATTCGAGCTCGACAAGTTCGCCGGGAACAAGGCGCTTGGCCTCAAAGATCCAGAAGGAGCGTCCCGGAGGGAAGGTGAATTTGGCGCGGTCGCCGGGCTGCAGAATGGGATTATCCGGCTCCGTCCACCAGCCTCCGAACCCCTGCGTCAGGGCGTGGAAAGCCTGATCTGGCGTGGCGGCGGCGGAAATGCTGCGCTTATAGTTCCGCGCGGCAGGGCTGCTGGTCTGCTCGTTCCAGTGCGGCGGTAGGGTTTCGGCCATGCCGGGCAGCACGCTCATCCGGTCCTTCCAGTCCGCCAGACGGGGGTAGAGATCCGGAGGGAAGCCGAACCCGAGCTTCTCCATCACCTCGTGTCGGGTTTCGGCGGCCCTTTGGATCAGGCGGACTTCCGGAAATACTACTGCGTCAGCGGCGCTGGGGGCATACCCGGCCAGAAACGGCCTGCTGTCCAGAAGCCCTTCCAGCCAGCGGCACTCTCTGTGCAGGGCCTCTGACGTGGTCTTCAGCGCTGTTTCTTCAGGACTGCCGGGGGCCGGAGAGATACGCTGAACCAGCACAGGCGCCAGCACATCATGGCAGGCATCTCGCAGATAGCCGCTGGCCTCCATCGTGATCTGCCAGATTTCTGCGGCTTCTTCCGGGGTTGCGCCAAACAGCGGACGCTTCGGAAAGGCCCTGTCGAGCCAGGCAAGAGCCGCGATGGAATCCCGTATGACGCAGCCGCCTGCTTCCAGCACCGGGACCGTGCCGCGCGGATTGAGCGAAAGGAAGGGTTCCTTCTTGTGCTCGCCGTCTGACGCTGACAGCACCTTCTGCTCCCAGCTCAGCCCCTTGAGTGCCAGGCCCGCGAGAACACGCCAGGCGCGGGGTGCGCCGCTGATTGTGTGAATAGTGAGTGTCATTTTGTGCCTCCTTCAGGTGTCTCTGAGGAGGATAGCGTCTGCTAATTAATTGAAAAGTAGGCAGAAATTTCTTACTTAGTCAGGGAAACGATACTATTGCCCGGCTGCTTCCAATAACAAGTACCGGCTGAATAGCATCCTCAACTCTGATTTTCTGCGAAACTCCTCAAATTCATGTTAGTATGATTTTTGTACCATGGAGGATTTGCAATGAATGCCGAGCCGCCGAAAAATTTCCAGACGACGCAATCTGGCGGGGCATTTGGCAAGCGCTGTCCGATGCCGGACATCGCACAGCTCATTGGCGGCAAGTGGAAGCTGATCATCCTTCAAGTGCTGATTTTTCAGGGAACCAAACGGTTTGGCGAGCTGAGGCGTGACGTTGAAGGCATCACCCAGACCATGCTCACCAGCCAGCTGAGGGCGCTGGAGAAAGACGGCCTTGTCAGCCGGGAGATCTTTCCCGAGGTTCCGCCGAGGGTGGAGTATACGGCAACCGCCAAGGCGATGGCGCTAACGGATATGTTCCATGCAATGCATAAATGGTGGGTGCTTCATAACAGCGAACAGGCCAGCTGACCTGAGAGTCAGCCAGCCTGAGTATGAGCAGCCCGATGCCGGAAAACGGCTTGTGTTCCCCTGACCTGCCCGTCAGCGCAGCGGCGCCAGCGGCATGTGACGGTTCACGTCCTTGTAGAGCAGGTAGCGGAACTTGCCCGGGCCGCCTGCATAACAGGCTTGCGGGCAGAAGGCGCGCAGCCACATGTAATCGCCGGCCTCGACCTCGACCCAGTCCTGGTTCAGCCGGTAGACCGCCTTGCCCTCCAGTACATAGAGGCCATGCTCCATCACATGGGTCTCGGCAAAGGGGATCACCGCGCCGGGCTCGAAGGTGACGATGGTCACATGCATGTCGTGGCGCAGGTCGTTGGGGTCCACGAAACGGGTGGTCGCCCACTTGCCCTCGGTTTCCGGCATCGGGGTCGGGTCGACGTGTTTGTCGCTGGTGACAAAGGCCTCAGGCGCGTCCAGCCCTGCAACCGGCTGATAAGCCTTGCGGATCCAGTGGAAGCGGACCGGTGCGTCACCGTTATTGCGCAGGCTCCAGACCGCTTGCGGCGGCAGGAAGGCATAGCCGCCCTCCTCCATTTCATGCGCGGATCCGTCGATGGTCAGGGTCATTGATCCTTGCACCACGAACAGCACCGCCTCGGTGCCTGCTTCCGTTTCCGGACGGTCGCTGCCGCCGCCGGGCTGCACCTCGGCGATATACTGCGAGAAGGTCTCGGCAAAACCCGACAGGGGCCGCGACAGCACCCAGAAGCGCGCCTTGTCCCAGAACGGCAGGAGGCTGGCCACGATATCGCTCATGGTGCCCTTGGGGATCACCGCATAAGCCTCGGTGAACATGGCGCGGTCGGTCAGCAGCTGGGTCTGCGGCGGCAGCCCGCCTTCCGGAGCGTAATAGGATCGTTTGGTCATCGGCTGCCTTTCCTGCTGAAGTGCTGCTCCATTGATACCCGCCTGTCCGGCGCAACCGAACTTATTTCCGTATCAAGAATACCTGAAGGATTGTCTTGGTATTTTTGAAGACGTGACTGGCGGCCCTATCCACCGCCGCCGCCGATATCTTCCGGCGCAATGGAGACGGTTTTGACCACTGCATGGCATTCTGCGCCAGGCTCCAATCCCAGGGCCTGGGCGGAGCGTCGGGTGACACGGGCCAGAACCCGGCCCGCCGGCGTGGTCAGCGAGACCATAGCGCCGGGCCCGCCGCCGGTGCGGACATGTTCCACAGTGCCCGGCAGGATGTTAAGCGCCGACAGCCCTTCGGGGCGCTGGCGCGACAGGATCACCTCATGCGCCGAAACCCGCACCCGGACCATGCTGCCGGGCGCCCTGGCGATCTGCGGCAGGTACAGCGGCACGCCGCCTGCATCCAGCTCTGTCAGCCCGTCGCCGTGATGCCGCGCCACCCGTGCCTGCAGCAATGCGCCTGCCGCGCGGACGCCTGCGGGCATAACCGCGGGATCACCCAGAACCTCTGCCGCGGAGCCTTGCCGCTGAACCTGGCCGTCCTGCAGCACAACCACGGTGGTCGCCAGCCGGGCGACTTCAGCCGCCGAATGGCTGACGTAGAGCATCGGAATGCCGATCTCGTCCCTCAGCCGCTCGAAATAGGGCAGGATCTCTGCCTTGCGGGCCTCATCCAGAGCCGACAGCGGTTCATCCGCCAGGATCATCCGCGGCGCGGATAGCAGCGCCCGGCCAATGGCAACGCGCTGCTTTTCGCCGCCTGACAAATGTCCGGGCCGGCGCTGCAGAAGCGGGCCGATGCCCAAGAGCTCCACCACCCGGTCCAGGTTTTCTCGCTTTGCATTCCGGGGCGCGAACCATTGGCCGAAAGCCAGGTTCTGGCGCACCGTCAGATGCGGGAACAGCCGCCCCTCTTGAAAGACACAGCCCATCCGGCGCTTGTGCGGCGGCAGCCATTGCCCCCGGCTGGTGTCGCACAGCACCTCGCCCTGCAGCGCCACCCGGCCCTGATCCGGCCGCAGCAGCCCGGCCACCGCCTGGATCACCGTCGTTTTGCCGGTGCCGGAGCGGCCAAACAGCACGGTGACCCCTGGCGGCGCCTCAAACTGCACGTCCAACCCGAACCCTGGCAGCGCATGTTGCAGCGAAACGGTCAGCATCAGCGCCCCCCGGCCCGGTCAGCCGCCCGGCGCGCCAGCAGTTCCGACAGCAGCAGCGCGGTCAAGGCGATTGCAATCGACACCAGGGTCAGCCGCAGCGCCGCGGTCTCGCCGCCGGGCACCTGCAGGAAGGTATAGATCGCCGAAGGCAGCGTCTGGGTCTGTCCGGGAATGCTGGAGACAAAGGTGATGGTGGCGCCGAATTCGCCCATGGCCTTGGCAAAGCCCAGCACCGCGCCGGCAATCAGCCCGGGCAGGATCATCGGCAGGGTGATGGTAGCAAAACACATGATGCGCGATGCGCCCAGGGTGGCGGCGGCCTGTTCCAGCTTGGGGTCCACCGCCTCCACCGACAGGCGGATGGCCCGCACCATCAGGGGAAAGGCCATGATGGCCGCGGCCAGCGCTGCCCCGGTCCAGCGGAAGGCAAAGACGATGCCGATCTGCTGCAATGCGCCGCCAACCGGTCCTTTTGTGCCGAACAGCATGAGCAGCAAGTAGCCGGTGACCACCGGAGGCAGGATCAGCGGCAGGTGCACCAGGCTGTTGACGATCTGCTTACCTGGAAACTGCCAGCGTGCCAGCGCGTAGGCGGTGAAGACCGCCGGCGGAAGTGCCGCCAGCGTTGCCCAGATCGAGACCTGAAGCGACAGCATCACCGCTTGCCATTCCTCGGGACCCAGCCATGCAGATTCAGCGCTCACTCTTGGGGTTCTCCAAAACCGCGATGCAGAAAGATGCTCCGGGCCGCGGGGCCGTTAAGAAAATCCAGAAACGCCTTTGCCTCAGCCATATTGCCGCCGGTGACGACAGCAGCCGGGTAGATGACCGGAGGATGGCTGTCTGCCGGAAAGGCTGCAATCACCGTGACTCCATCTTCCGCTTTGGCATCGGTGGCATAGACAACTCCCATTGACGCCTCGCCGGAGGCAACCAGCGCCAGCGCGGCGCGCACATTGGCGGTCTGAGCCACCTTGGGAGCAAGCTCATTCCATTGCCCCAGTGCCATCAGCGCTGCCTTGCCGTAGATGCCTGCAGGCACCGCATCCACCAGCGCCATGGCCAGGCGGCTTTCGCCAAGCCGGCCTGCCAGATCCGCGGCCTCTAAGTCCAGCGGCAGAGCACCTGGTCCATGCGCGATCAAAACCAGACTGTTCGCAAGCAAGTCCAGACGTGAGGTTTCGTCGATCAGGCCTTCTTGCTGCAGTACGTCCATCCAACCGGGGTTGGCTGAGATGAACAGGTCTGCCGGTGCGCCCAGCTGGATCTGCCGGGCCAGGGCTGGAGAGCCTGCATATGAGAGTGTTAGTTTTTGACCGGTGCTGTCCCGGTAGGATGCCGCTGCCTCATCCAGCGCGGTTTTGGTGCTGGCGGCCGCAAACACGGTGACTTCGGCCTGCAGTTGCCCGGCCATGCCGGAGATCAGCGCCCCTGCTGCAACAAGGCTCCGCCAGAAAACCGGCGAAGCCAATGAATTCAAGAATGAAGCCAGGTATGCGCTCATGACCCCTAAGGGACTACCTGTGCCGGCCGGTGCGGGCAAACGGTATTTCACGCACTGTGCTCAGCGGCCTTGCAGGCCAGGCGGCGTGCCGAAGGTGGCGGCCGGTCAGAACAGATCCACCACGCCAGCGCCAGCGCCTGCCGCTGCCGGTGCAGGGACCGGAGCCGGACGTGCGGCGGCGCGCTGTTCCAGTTCGCCGAGTTTGCGGTCGTCCTTGACATGTGTCTGCTGGGCTGCGCCGGAACAGGCGTGGAACCGTACCCGGCGTGCCGAAGTGCCTCCGACGCTGGAAGAAATCACGGGAATGCCCTCATCGCGCAGGAACCGCTGCACGAAATCGGCATTTGCAGCCCCGATATCCGACAGGTTTGCCGACATCTTGGCGCCGCCGAACACCTTGGCCTTCAGGTTGGAACGGCTGGCACCTTTCTTGAGGATGCCGTTGATCAGCAGCTCCATTGCGTGGATGCCGTAGCGGGCGTTGGCCGCACCGCCCTGGCGGGCGTTGGCGAGCAGGAAATGATTCATCCCGCCCACACCATTTTCCGGATCGTAAATGCAGGCCGCGATGCATGAGCCAAGGACCGTGGAGAACATGATCTTCTGATCCGTGCTCACCCGGTATTCCCCCTGCAGAACCGTAACGGATTTCGAATTGGCGAAAACAGTAGTCAAAGTCAGGTCCTTCCTGCGGTTCGATCAGACCTTGCTGGCCTGTAGTAGTGTATTGGCCATCCGGGCCAGAGGCACCTGCTGCTGGGCAGCCCCCATTTCCCAGGCCACCCGTGGCATGCCGTAGACCACTGAGGATTTCTCATCCTGGGCAAAAGTCTTGGCGCCGGCCTTGCGCAGTTCCAGGAGCCCCCTGGCCCCATCCTGGCCCATGCCGGTCAGGATGGTGGCTACAACGTCCTTTCCATATGGCACGGCAGAGGTGAACAGAGCGTCAACAGAGGGTGTGTGGCCGGAAATATCGGGGCCTTCCTTCATCCGCAGGCGCAGCGGCTTGCGGCTGGTGATCCCCATGTGGCGGCGCTGGCCTGCGGCGATGTAAACATGGCCCGGCTCCAGCGTGGTGCCGTCTTCTGCCGGGCGCACCCGGGCAGGGCAGATGCGGTCCAGCAGTGACACCAGCCCGGAGCCGAAATTCTTGCCGGTGTGCTGCACAATCAGGGTCGGAGGGCAGTCGAAGGGGAAGCCGACCAGCACGCTGCGCAGCGCCTCCACGCCACCCGTTGAGGATCCGATCAGGATAAGTTTCTTGCTGCCGCCAGCAGCAGCGGCCGGCCGGGCGGCCGAGGCACCTGCGGCAGCCCGGGGGCTGCGGCGCGGCGCGTTGAGCATCATGTCGAAATACTGCGCAAACTGGCTTGGGTGGTCTGATTTGGTCAGCTCGAAGATACCGGCGCCGACATCAAGCAGCGGTGAGGACTTGCGGGCCGGCGTGGCGCCCTGGGTGTCCATCACGGAGACCCAGCGGGTGTCCATGGCGGAAAACAGCGCCATCATCATCTCAAACTCAGGCAGCTTGGTGAACCCGTCCTCAACGAAGGCAAACACCGGCTGTGCGGCCTCCGCCTGATTGTAAGCCATCATCAGGTTGTTGGCCAAAAGCACTTTCATGCCGGGATAGGCGGACTCCATATAGCCCTGCAACGTGCGGGCAAAGTTACGGTCCGTGGTAATGATCAATAAGTTACGCGAAGACAATGGGTTCCCCAGTCAAGTTGCAGTGCCCTAAGAATTGCAGGCACAGGTTGCCATAGT
>NZ_JWLG01000033.1:0-12975 GCF_000813905.1 Leisingera sp. ANG-M6 | reverse complement strand
TTTTGCCGGGGAGGGGTGGAAAGCCCGCCGTGACGTGCCGGGATTTTCAGTGAAACAGCCGCGTGGCCTTTGTAATAGACACGGGTGGCCAGCTGGGGTTAATTTGATCATATTATTGGCATGTATTGGGGGAAATCCTTTGAGCGGCACCAGCATTGAAGTTCGCCAGCTTGTACCAGGCGAGGCTGCTGTTGCATCGCGATTCATTGCTGCATTGCTGGAGGAGCTTAGCGGTGGCGAGGCCGTGCAGTCTGACCAGTTGCTGCCTGTTGCGGAAGAAGTGCTGCGAACCGGCTCTGTTGCCGGTTTTGTTGCGGCCACCGCTGGGCGGCAGGTTGGGCTGCTCATGCTCAATGAATGCGCAGCAGTCTATGCGGGCGGGCGGTTTGGCGAGATCACCGAGCTTTATGTGGAACCGGACTGGCGTTCAAAGGGCGTGGCCGCGGCACTGGTTGCCGCGGCATCCGAGCATGGGCGCCAGCACGGCTGGAAGCGATTGGAAGTCGGGGCTCCGGATCAGCCGGCCTGGGCGCGGACCTTGGCATTTTACAAACGAAGCGGGTTTCAGGAGGTCGGCCCGCGGCTGCGCTGCCTGCTGTAAACGCTAGAGGCTCTTGCTCATCAGGATGTAGTTCTTGCGCGGCTGAAACCGGGTGCGCAAATACAGCCGCTGCGCGGTCTCGTTTTCCCGGTCGACCTCCAGATGCAGGGCGCGCATGCCCGCCGTAGCCAGCGATTTTGGCAGCTCGGTCAGCACTTCAGTGGCGATGCCGCGGCCGCGCACGGCGGGGCGGATATAGAGCTCATCCACGAAACCGTCCATGCCGCCGAACTCCACGGACCAGCCGAAAGTGATGACGATGTAACCTATCGGCGCGCGGGTGGGGCCGATCAGGTAGACGGCGCCATAAGGGTGGCCGTTCAATAGCGGCTCGATTCCGGCGCGGCGGTGCTCGTCGCTGCTTTCCAGCCCGGATTCGGCATGGAAGGCGGCAACCAGTGCCAGCACGGTTTCCAGATGTTCCGGTTTGGCGAGATGCAGTGCGGCGCTCATAGGCGGGCGAGCCTTTCGGTCAGAAGGGTGAAGAAGCCGTCCGCGTCAGCATCACCGATGAAAAGGGCATTGGGCTTGCGGTTTGCAACGCCCCACCAGTCGGCGACGGTCATACCGAGGGTGAGGTCCGAACTGGTTTCTATCTCGACGTTCACATGACGGCCGGAAAACAGCTCTGGCTGCAGCAGCCAGGCGATGACGCAGGGGTCGTGCAGCGGGCCGCCTTCTGAGCCGTATTTCTCCACATCGAAGCGCTCGAAGAAATCCAGCATCTCCGCAGTGAAATGGCCAACCCGGGTATCAAGCGCGCGGATCGCCTCGACGCGCGGCTTGGTGGCCAGCACCTTATGCGTGACATCCAGCGGCATCACCGTGAGCGGCGCGCCGGATCTGAACACGATTTCAGCAGCTTCCGGGTCGACGTAGATGTTGAATTCCGCGGCTGGAGTGATGTTTCCGACCTCGAAATAGGCGCCGCCCATCATCACGATCTCCTGCACCCGGTCGATGATGTCCGGGGCGGTGTTGAAGGCGGCGGCAACATTGGTCAGCGGCCCAAGAGTGCAGAGCGTGACAGTGCCGGGTTCGTGGCGGCGCAGGGTTTCGATGATGAAATCGACGCCGTTCCCCTCGGCCAGCGGCATCTGCGGCTCCCATAGGGCAGGGCCGTCCAGGCCGGTCTGGCCGTGCACGTGTTCGGCAGTGATCAGCGGGCGGGCGAGCGGCGCCTTGCTGCCTGCATAGATAGGCACATCGGTACGGCCCGCGGCCTCGCAGACGATACGGGCGTTCTTACTGGTGAGCTCCAACGGCACATTGCCGGCCACGCAGCTGATGCCGAGCAGGTCAAGCTCTTCCGGGCTGGCCAGTGCCAGCAGGATGGCGACGGCATCGTCCTGGCCGGGATCGGTGTCGATGATGATTTTTCTGGCGCTCATGGCGGTCTCCGCGGGATCGTGAACCGGGAGACTACGCGCAGTTTCACCGGGATTGAACCGCTGCTGTGCAGGTCCGCGCAAATTTCACGGGATTTTCTGCGACGGAAGTTTGCTGCGCCCGCGTTTGCTTTCTATAGTTGCCTGACGCGGCGTCACGGACGGGATGGTTCGCAGGCGCAGGCGATGATTTCTCGGCCCGCATTGTGGGCTTTATTGGTACGGCATTGGTTGGCCGGAAACACATTGATTTGCATGGGGAAAACAAGACATGCCCAAAGAGCCCAAGGTTGTTGGCGATATCCTGAAAGACAAGAAGATGACCGCCGCTTACATGGATTACTGCAAGCGGCGCTATTGCCTGAACGAGTTCATGTTCACCCAGAACAAGGGCAACGCGGAATCGCTGTGGACCCGCTACATGGACCAGAAGAAGGGCAAGGAACCGGTCAACATCACCTCCAAGACGCATCTGGCAGCCAAGGCGCTGGCCGACAAAGGCGACTTCAAGCACGCCGACTGGAAGAAGATCATCGCGACCGGCAAGGAAGAGGTCGTGAAGATGCTGAACAAGGATGTGATGGGGTTCACCGGCGGCGATGAATACAAAAAATACGTGGCTGAAAACGCTATGGGCGATCCTAAGAAGGCGGCCAAGCTGCTGGGTATCACTGACGTGAAGAAGCTGAAGGAAGTGATGGTGAACGTCGCCGTCGACGATAAGAAAACCGCCGAGAAGCTGTGGAAAGAGCTGGCGAAGAAGGAAAAGATCCTTGAGGATTACAAGGCGATTTCATCGTCCTTGAAAAAGGCCAACCTGGTCTGAATCAGCGGACCCAGGGACCCGGCGGCGCTGCCGCCGGGATTTGAGTATTTAGGGAAAGATGAAAGATCTGGGCGCGTTCAGGCGCGCTCGTCGGCCTTTACCGCGTCCCAGAGCGCATCCATTTCCTCTAGGTCACTGTCCTCAGGCCGTTTGCCGCGGGCGGCGAGCTTGGCCTCGACGCCCTCGAAACGGCGGGTGAATTTGGCGTTGGCAGCGCGCAGCGCGGCTTCGGGTTCAACGCCGAGGTGGCGGCCCAGGTTGGCCATCACGAACAACAGATCGCCGAATTCTTCTTCCACCTCAGCGTGGGAGAGGCTGTCGCGGGCCTCAACCAGCTCCGCGCATTCCTCGGTGATCTTGGCGATGACATTGTCAGCCGAGGGCCAATCAAAGCCAACCCGGGCGGCGCGTTTCTGCAGCTTGTAGGCGCGCAGCAGGGCGGGCAGGCCGACGGCGACACCATCCAGCGTGCCCTTCTGTTCCTTGCCTGCGCGTTCTGCGGCCTTGATCGCCTCCCAGTCCTGCGTCTGTTGTTCAGCGGATTTCTCCCGGCTTTCATCGCCGAACACATGCGGGTGGCGGGAGACCATTTTGTCCGACATGGTCCGGACCACGTCGTGGAAGGTGAAATGCCCGGCTTCCTGCGCCATTTGGGCATGGAACACAGATTGGAACAGCAGATCGCCGAGCTCGCCCTTCAGTTCGTCCCAGGCCTTGCGTTCGATGGCATCGGCAACTTCATACGCCTCTTCAATGGTGTAGGGGGCGATGGTGGCGAAATCCTGTTCGATATCCCAGGGGCAGCCGGTTTGCGGGTCGCGCAGACGCGCCATGATTTCCAGAAGGCGCTCGATACCGGCGGTATGGTCGTGGATCAGGTCTGTTTCTTGCATTGCGGCTGCTCTTGTTCCGGTGTCAGATGCATCATCCCGAGTCTGGAGCAGGAGTCCACCCCGATGCCCGTTGTGAACCGTATTGCCGATTACGCCGAGGAGATGAAGGCCTGGCGGCGGCATCTGCACCAGATCCCGGAATTGGCGCTGGACCTGCCCAAGACCGCCGCCTTTGTGGCGGAGCGGCTGCGGGAGTTCGGTGTGGACGAGCTGCACGAGGGCATCGCACAGACCGGCATGGTGGCGATCATCAACGGGCAGGGCGAGGGGCCGACGATTGGCTTGCGCGCCGATATGGATGCGCTGCCCATCCCGGAGGAAACCGGGGCGGAGTATGCCTCTGGCCATGCGGGCAACATGCATGCCTGCGGCCATGACGGCCATACAACGATGCTGCTGGGCGCGGCGAAATACCTGGCGGAGACGCGCAATTTCAAAGGCCGGGTTGCACTGATTTTCCAGCCTGCGGAAGAGGCGATTGGCGGTGCCCGCATCATGGTCGAGGAGGGCATCATGGAGCGGTTTGATATCGGCGAGGTCTATGCGCTGCACAACGCGCCCGGCCTGCCGGAGGGGCATTTCCTGACCACCCCGGGCGCGCTGATGGCAGCGGTCGATACCTTCCACATCCATATCCAGGGCAAAGGCGGCCACGGGGCGATGCCGCATGAAACCCGCGATCCGGTGATGGCGGCCTGCGGCATGGCGCAGGCGATCCAGACCATCGTCAGCCGCAACCATCACACGCTGGAGGATCTGGTGGTCTCTGTCACCCAAATCCACACCGGCACCGTCGACAACGTGATCCCGGACACCGCCTATATCAACGGCACTGTGCGCACCTTTAACCCGGACGTGCAGAAAATGGTGATGCGGCGGATGAAAGAAATCGTTGCCGGGCAGGCGGCGAGTTACGGCGTCGAGGCAGAGCTTGACTACGAGATAGGCTATCCGGCCACGTTCAACGACGCCGAAAAGACCGGTTTTGCGGTGGAAGTCGCGAAGGAAATTTCCGGCGACGCCAATGTGGAGGCTGACGGCGGACGCGAGATGGGAGCGGAGGACTTCGCCTATATGCTGCAGGCGCGGCCCGGCTCCTACCTCTTCCTGGGGCAGGGCGACAGTGCCGGGCTTCACCATCCGAAGTATGATTTCAATGACGCGATTGCACCGGTGGGGGCGTCCTTCTTTGCCCGGCTGGTGGAACGCGCGCAGCCTCTGAACGGCTAGAGGCGCTGAGTAATGACAATGGCCCGATGGGCCTGTATTTGATCAAAAAGTCAGCATAAGCAGGAACAATCCGCCATGGCACTGGAAGATGCAAAACGCATTGTCGATCACGCCTTCACCCGCGAGGATTTGAAGGGGCTGAGTCCGGAGATCACCTTTGGCGGGGCGACATCCTTTCTGCGCCGGAAGTACACCAAGGACCTGACGGGGGTGGACATCGCGGTGACTGGCGTGCCGTTTGACCAGGCCGTCACCAACCGTTCCGGCACCCGGCTGGGACCGCGGGCAATCCGCGAGGCATCGTCCATGCAGGCGCCGGATGAGCCCTACGGCTGGCCTTACAAACCGCTGAGCACCCTGGCGATTGCCGATTACGGCGACCTGGCCTTTGATCATGCCAACGTGCCTGAGTTTCCCGCAGCGCTGACGGAGCATATCCGCGGCATTCTGGCGGCAGATGCGGCCTCCGTCGTGCTGGGCGGGGATCACTACATCAGTTTTCCGATCCTGAAAGCCTATGCGGAGAAATACGGCCCGATTTCGCTGCTGCAGTTCGATGCCCATACGGACACTTGGGCGGATGACAACATGGACCGGGTCGATCATGGCACCATGTTCTACAAGGCCGTGAAGACAGGGATCGTGGATCCGGCCACGTCCGTGCAGGTGGGGATCCGTACCACCAATGACGACACGCTGGGGGTCAATATCATAGACGCGCCCACGGTGCATGAGATCGGGCCGGTGGAAACCGCGCGGCGGATCAAGGACATCTTGGGGGACCGGCCAGTCTATCTGACCTTTGATATCGACTGTCTTGACCCGGCCTTTGCGCCCGGCACCGGCACGCCGGTCTGGGGCGGGCTGAGCTCGGCACAGGCGTCGCGCATCCTGCGGGAGATTGCCGGCATCAATATCAAGGGCGGTGACGTGGTGGAGGTCTCTCCGCCCTTTGACACAACCGGCGCAACTGCTATTGCCGGGGCACACGCAGCGACGGAAATTATCTGCCTTCTTGGCTGGAACATGAGAGACAATGACTGACTTCAATCAGCCGATCAGCGGCAATGACCTGGCGCGGTTTTCCGGGCCGAACACCTTTATGCGGCTGCCGCAGGCGACCTCGCTGGACGGTTTGGATGTGGCAGTGCTGGGGGTTCCGATGGATATCGGCACCTCCTGGCGGTCGGGCACCCGGTTCGGACCAAAGCAGATCCGCGCGGAAAGCGCGATGCTGCGGCCCTACAACATGGCGACGGGCGCGGCGCCCTTTGACAGCCTGAACATCGCCGATATCGGCGATCTGGCGATCAATACGTTTTCGCTGCCGGAATCGCTGCGCATTATTGAAGACAGCTACGACGCGATCCTGACGGGCGGGGTGGTTCCGGTGGCAATGGGCGGTGACCATTCGATTACCTTGCCGATTCTGCGCGCGATTGCCAAGAAATACGGCCCTGTCGCACTGGTGCATGTGGATGCCCATGCGGATGTGAACGACGAGATGTTCGGGGAGCGGGAGACCCATGGCACTGTGTTCCGCCGCGCCTATGAGGAAGGGCTGATCGTCCCGGACAAGACCTATCAGATTGGCATCCGCGGCACCGGTTATGCCGCCACCGATTTTTCCGAGGCGCAGGGCTGGGGGTTCCAGCACTTCCCGGCGCAGGAGCTGTGGAACCGCTCGCTGCACCAGATGGGTGCGGAAATTCGCCGCGATATCGGCAATAGGCCGGTTTATGTCACCTATGATATCGATAGTCTTGACCCGGCCTATGCGCCGGGCACCGGCACGCCGGAAATCGGCGGGCTGACCACGCCGCAGGCGCTGGAACTGATCCGGTCCCTGAAGGGGGTCAACATCGTGGGCTGCGACCTTGTAGAGGTGTCGCCGCCTTATGACCCGTCGGGCAACACTGCCCTGGTGGGCGCCAACCTGCTCTATGAGCTGTTGTGCGTGCTGCCGGGCGTGGCAACGAGATAAGCGGTCCGGCCTCACACAGAAGGCCGGGGGAGGACCGCGTGTGAGGAGGAGGCAAGGGGTGACCTTGAAACCGCGTTGAGGCGGCTGATGCTGCTGGGCTGGCTGCTGCTGGCCGCGATAGTTGCCGGACTGGGGTTCGTCCGGCTGGCGCCGAGCGATCCGCTGGACTGGAACACCCAGCCGGAGCTGAGCGAGGATAAGGAATTCCGCGGCGGCGTGTTCCGGGTGATCCGGACCGGGCCGGACGGGCTGGAGCGGTTCCACCGTATTGCCAGCCACGCGCCGCGCACGAGCGTGCTGGCGGGTGGCCCGGACGACGGCATGGTGACCTATATTACCCGCACCCAGGTGCTGGGCTTTCCCGATTACACCACCGCGGCGCAGGACGGCGATCTGCTGAAAGTCTATGCCCGGCTGCGGTTTGGCCGGTCTGACCTCGGCGCTAACAAGGAACGGATCAACACCTGGCTGGCGGAGATGGAGGAGGCTCCGCAGGCTGTTACAGCCGGAGAGTAAAGCGGGCGCTCCTGCCTGTTCGCGGGCTTTTGGAAAAAACCCGTTACAGTTGGGCCGGGCGCCGCGCAAAGCGCGGCGCAGGCTCATCGGCCATTGGCCGATGAGCCATTGGATTTGCAGAGAAGCACTTCAGGGGCAGGTTTGCCCCTGAAGGCGCGGTTCTCTGATTGTATTGGTTGCTGCCGCGTCAAGGGCAAGCCGCGCTGGCGCGGTGGCTGCACCACCCTTGACCCGGTTCTGTGATTGTTGATTGTGGTCTGCATGGCCTTGTTCAGAAAAGATTTTTAGGCGCTGAGCAACAGTGCCGACTTGAAAATGGAGAGAATTTCATGACGCCTAGATTCACGAAACCCGTGCTGTCTCTTGCTTGTTGCGCGCTGTTTGCTGCCTGCGGTGGAGCGCCTGCCAGCAATGAGCTGCAATTCGACAACGACGGGAATGGCCGTTTCAGCGGAAGTGCGGGTTCAGGCTGGACGGTACAGGATATCAACACCTATGCCGTCAATCAGATATGCGGCGGCGGTCCTGTTACGGGCTTCAGTGTCAGAGTGTTGCCAACTGCCCCTGACTACAAGATTTTTTCAGGCGCTTGCGCATCTGGAGAATATAGCGTGGCTGCTGCAGACGCAGGTCAGAACTATGTTGTGGCCGCCCAGACCACCCCAGCCGCGCCGGCGGCGCCGGTCGCGACGCCGGCAGGCAACAGTGCAGGGTGGGACGGTTCTACTCCCTTTGTGGATTGATCGGGCTGGTGTCAATTGAGGGTGAAGTGCAGCGCGCGCAAAGCAAGGTCACGGATACTGGTCTTCGACCTTCAAACCCGTCTTGGGCAGCCTTGCTGCTCCAAGCGCGGTTGCAGGCCCTTTGGGGGAGAGAATTCCCGCGCAGCTGCTCGCGGCAAAGGTGCTTTCACTGTGTAGCAGAGATTGCACCCCAGCGGCTGCGGCTTAGATCTTCGGGAGCTCTGACGGAGCTGCTGAAGAACCGGGCTCATCCCCCAGCGACGCCGACAGGCAGCTGCTTTGCACCTCGCGCCACATCGGCACGTTCAGGGACATTTGGCATTGCGCCATGAACATGCGGCCGTCGACTTGCAGGCAGCGCAGCTCGCCCAGTTCCACCCGGGAGCCGGATTTGTCAGTGCAGTAGCAGTCGATGGTCTTACCGCCCGGACCCTTCACATCCGCCAGCCCCAGGCCGGGCAGGGTGAGAAGGATTGTGGCAATAAGGGCTCTGGCATGTCGCATGGCTCTAGCATATCACATGGGGGTCACTTGGCCAAAACATGAACAACAATAGGCGCGCCCATGGTTCCCGAAGAACGGCTGGAACAGATCCTGCAGCGGTTTCAGTATCTTGAAGCCGCGATGGCGGATGGCGCCGGGGGCGGGGATATTGCCGCGCTGGCTAAGGAATACTCCGACCTGCGCCCGGTGGTGGAACAGGTGACGGCCTACCGTAAGCTGCTGAGCGATCTGGAAGAGGCGGAAGCGATGCTGGCGGACCCGGACATGAAGGACCTGGCCGCCGAGGAGATCCCGGAGCTGAAGGCCGCGATCCCGGAGGCTGAGCACGCGCTGCAGCTTGCCTTGCTGCCCAAAGATGCCGCCGATAGCCGTCCGGCGATGCTGGAAATCCGCCCAGGGACCGGCGGTGACGAGGCGGCGCTGTTTGCCGGCGATCTGTTGCGGATGTACCAGCGTTATGCCGAGGGGCAGGGCTGGAAGTTCGACATCATCGAGGAGCAGGTGACCGAATTGGGCGGCATCAAGGAAGTGGTCGCCCATATCAAGGGTGAAAACGTCTTTGCACGGCTGAAGTATGAATCCGGGGTGCACCGGGTGCAGCGGGTGCCAACGACCGAAAGCGGCGGGCGTATCCATACATCAGCGGCCACCGTGGCGGTGCTGCCGGAGGCGGAGGATGTGGACATTCATATCGACCCCAATGACATCCGCATTGATACCATGCGCGCGTCGGGGGCCGGCGGGCAGCACGTGAATACCACCGACTCTGCCGTGCGGATCACCCACCTGCCGACCGGCCTGATTGTGACCTCTTCGGAGAAGTCCCAGCACCGGAACCGCGAGATTGCCATGCAGGTGCTGAAAACGCGGCTCTATGATCTGGAACGCCAGCGGATCGACAGTGAGCGGTCAGCCGACCGCGCGAGCCAGGTCGGCTCCGGCGACCGGTCCGAACGCATCCGCACCTATAACTTCCCTCAGGGGCGCATGACCGACCACCGTATCAACCTGACGCTTTACAAGCTGGACCAGGTGATGGGCGGCGATCTGGAGGAGATCATCGACGCGCTGACCGCGGACAATCAGGCGCGGCTTCTGGCCGAGATGGGGCAGTGAGCATGGCAGAAACCGCGGCACAGGCAATGGCAGCAGCAACAGCCAAGCTCCGGGCTGCGGGGGTGCAGGATCCGGCACGCGATGCGCGGGTGCTGCTGGCGCATGCGGCACGGATCGAGGCCAGCCGGGTGACGCTGATTGCACCAGAGGAGCTGGCACCGGAAATCGCCGAACGCTATGAGCAGCTGATTTCGCTGCGCGCGGTCCGGGTGCCGGTATCGCACTTGATCGGAGAGCGGGAGTTTTACGGGCGCCGCTTCAAGGTCTCACGCGATGTGCTGGATCCGCGGCCCGAAACCGAGATCCTGATCGAGGCTGCGCTGGCGGAACCTTACGCGCGGGTGCTGGACCTGGGTGTCGGCTCCGGCTGCATTCTGGTGACCCTGCTGGCGGAACGGCAAGAGGCCACCGGGCTGGGGGTGGACATCAGCGAGGCAGCCTGCCTGCAGGCCAGCGCCAACGCGGTTCTGCACCGGGTCGAGGCGCGCGCCGATATCCAGCAATCGGACTGGTTCGAAAAGGTCGAGGGGCAGTTTGACCTGATCGTGTCGAACCCGCCTTATATCGCGCTGGACGAGATGGAGGGGCTATCCGCGGAGGTGCGCGGGCATGAGCCAGGCATCGCTTTGACCGATGGCGGCGACGGATTGGGCGCCTACCGGCAGATAGCTGCAAAGGCGGCGGCGCATCTGGCAGAGGGAGGCCGGATACTGCTTGAAATCGGCCCTACCCAGGGCCAGGCGGTCAGCGCGCTGCTGGAAACTGCCGGGTTCAGCGGCATTGCAGTGCTGCAGGACCTGGACGGGCGCGACCGGGTGGTGCGGGCGCATTCCTCCTCAAATCGCGGATTTTAGCGCGAAATTCCGCAGATTCGGTCGAAAAAACACAGAAAATCCTTTTGGCCCCCTTGTCTGGGGCTTCGGAACATGGTTACTCAAGATGAGCCGTATAGAGGTGAACGCTTCTCGAGCATTCCCGCGGCATCAAGCCCAAAAAAGCTAACGATCCGGCGCTGAGGCGCGCTGCATAGGGTCAACGGCGCATTAACTCAAGGCTTATGATAGGCATATGAGATCGTCCAAATCACGTTCACGCTCCAAGTCGAACCGGAACCGCCCGAATGGCGCCAATGTGGTCAACCGGGTGTTCGACAGCTCCGGTCCCGAAGGCAAGGTGCGCGGAACCCCGCAGCAGATCATCGACAAGTACAATCAGCTGGCCCGCGATGCGCAGCTGAGCAATGACCGCGTTGCAGCAGAAAATTTCCAGCAGCATGCAGAGCATTACCTGCGGATGCTGAACGAGGCGCAGCGCGAGATCGAAGCGCGCCGCGAGGAACAGGAGCGCCAGAACCGCGAGCGCCAGGCTGAGCGCGACCGCGAGCGGGCGGAGCGGCTGGAACGCCAGGAGCGCGAGGCTGCGGCCTCTGCCGCGGCAGACAGCGACCCGGCCAGCGCGCCGCAGCCCGAGGTGATTGACCCGCGCGGCGACAATGGCAATGGCCAGGACAGCGGGTTGGTTGAAACGCCGGAGAGCCAGAGTGCGGCACCGGCTGAGGGGGCTGAAGAGGCTGCGCCGAAGAAGGCGCCGGCCCGCAAACCCCGCACCCGCAAGCCCGCAGCCAAGGCTGAGGGGGCAGAGGCGGCAGGCGAGGGCGGTGACGCCCCGGCGCCGAAGAAACCAGGCCGCCCGCGCGCCAAACCGAAGCCGAAGGCCGAGGATGGCCCTGCGGAAGCTGCCGAGTAATTCGGTAGCGGTCAGAAAAGCAAAACCCCCGAAGCTGAGTGCTTCGGGGGTTTTCTTTTGCGGAATTGCCCTCCGGCTGTTCAGGCGTCGTGGCCCAGCACCCGCAGGTAGCGGCGGACGGCTTCAGGGAAGCCCAGCATCAGCGCATCTGCTGTCAGGCCATGGCCGATAGAGACTTCGGCCAGATCGGGAATGGCCTGGCGCAGGCGGGGCAGATTCTCGACGGTCAGGTCGTGGCCTGCATTCATCATCAGATTGCCAAGGGCGCGGGCCTCGTTCGCGGTATCCCGGATCATTTCCAATTCGCGGATGGTGGCATCGGGGTCAGTCTGGTCCGCGTAGGGGCCAGTGTAGAATTCGATCCGGTCGGCGCCTGCCTGCTGCGCGAGCGCCGGATCAGCGGGGTTTGCGTCCACAAAGTAGGAAACCCGGATGCCGGCCGCCTTGAACTCCTCCGCAATGGGCAGGAGCATCTCGCCATCGGCGGCAAAATCCCAGCCATGGTCGGAGGTGGATTGCTCCGGTGTGTCAGGGACCAGCGTTACTTGATGGGGTTTGTTTTCCAGCACCAGGTCGATGAAATGCCTGGTTGGGTATCCCTCGATGTTGAACTCGGCCTGGGGGAACTCCTCGGCGATCAGGCGGGACAGGGCAGGCAAATCGGAAAAGCGGATGTGCCGCTCATCCGGGCGCGGGTGCACGGTGATGCCGTGGGCACCGGCCTGCAGGATAGCGCGGGAGATGTCGATCAGGTCCGGCCAGGGCACTTCGCGTCTGTTGCGCAGGTAGGCGACCGCATTGACGTTCACAGACAGGAGGGTCGGGCGCGCGGCAACGGCTTGGGTCATCTGAAAATCGGGCTCCGGCAGCATTTCTGGAAAAGAGGGTTAGGCCTTGGCGACTTCGCGCGCCAAGGTGCAGAAGGCCTCGAGGCTCACCTGTTCGGCGCGCTCGGTGGGCGGGATCCCGGCCGCGGTCAGATGTGCTTCGATATCAGGTGAGATGCCCTTGAGCGAGGCACGCAGCATCTTGCGGCGCTGGTTGAAGGCGGCCGCCACGACCCGCGACAGGATGGCGGCATCCGCCGGGAAGCGCGGCTCGGGCAGGGCGTCCAGATGCACGACGGCGCTGGAGACCTTGGGCGGGGGGGTGAAGGCGCCTGGCGGGAGCGATAGCACGATACGCGCATCCGCCCGCCACTGCGCCAGGATCGCCAGACGGCCATAGGCCTTGGAGCCGGGCTGCGCCACGATGCGCTCGGCAACCTCGCGCTGGAACATCAAGGTGAGGCTCTGCCAGAACGGCGGCCAGTCCTTGGGCGTCAGCCAGCGCACCAGCAGTTCGGTGCCGACGTTGTAGGGCAGGTTTGCGGCGATGCGGATCGGCGGGGGGGGGGGGTCAAGCGGGGGGGTCTCCAGCGCGGCGCCG
>NZ_JWLG01000032.1:0-20848 GCF_000813905.1 Leisingera sp. ANG-M6 | reverse complement strand
ATGCGCAGTTTTCCCGAGCCCGCACAGGCCGGAACCGCAGCGCCGGGGCGGGCGGCCAGCGCGCTGGAGCAGGGCAGCTACGGCTCTCCGGCCCAGGCGGTGGCCAACCTCAAGCGCGAATTGCTGCGGATGGCCGACCAAGTCGGCGCCATGTTCCGCCCGGTGCTGGAGCTGTATCAGGGCGGCAGCAAGGAGCAGATCAGGGCGGTGCAGCGGATGGATGATGAGGTCAACGCCTGCCTCTCCGGCATCCGCCGCTATGTGGCCGCAATCCCGGAAGAGGCGTTCAGCAAGGCGGAGCTGAAGACCGCCCGCAGCCTGATGGAATACGCCATCCGGCTGGAGACCGCGGGCGACGTGGTGGCGCGGCGCCTGACGGTGCTGGCAGGCGAAATGAACAAGAAGGGCCTCAGCTTTTCAAAGGACGGCTGGCTGGAAATCACCCGCATGCATGAGGCGATCCAGGCCAATCTGCAGCTGGCCTCCAATGTGCTGATCTCCGACGATCTGGAGAGCGCCCGGCTCTTGAGCCTGGAGAAGACCGAGCTGAAACGGATGGAGCATGACAGCCGCAAGCGCCACCTGAGCCGATTGCAAAACGGCGGGCGGGAGAGTTTCGAGACCTCCGACATCCACCTGGAGACGCTGCGGGCCCTGCGCGAGTTCAACAGCCACATCGCCGCCGTCGCCACCCCCGTGCTCTACCGCAACGGACAGCTGCTGGAGACACGCCTGATCGAGGAAATGCCTGAAGGCGCAGGAGACGAAAGTTCCGCCGACGGGTTCTTGCCGAAAGACTGAACAGGATATGACGCTTCCCGTAATTGCCATCATTCTATCTGCTGCCCTGCTGCATGCGCTGTGGAATGCTATCGTAAAGACGGCCGCCGACCGCACTACCACCCTTGGTCTCGTGGCGTTCGGCCAGGTGATTCCAAGTGCAGTGATGATTGCAGTTCTGCCGTTGCCGTCGGCAGAGAGTTTTCCTTATATTCTGGCGTCGACCGTCGTGCATTTCGGCTACTACTACATGCTGGGTCGCGCCTATCAGCACGGTGACCTCAGCGTGGTGTACCCGATTGCCCGGGGTATCGTGCCAGCCCTTGTGGGCCTATGGGCGATGGCCTTCGCGGGGGAAATGCTGCCGTTGCAGGCCTGGGCAGGAATTGCAGTGATTGCCTTCGGTATCCAGCTCAGCAGTTGGAAGGCACTGCGTTCGGGGGTTGGGCGTGCGGCTTTTGGCTTTGCGGCGGGCACTGGCTTTTGCATTTCGATCTATTCTGTCGTCGACGGGTTGGGCGTGCGCCTTTCAGGCAATACGCTCAGCTATTGGGCCTGGGGTGCTTTCCTGCACATCTTTATTGCCGGTTTTGTCGCATTCCGCAGGCGGCGCAGCCTTGCTGCGCTGCCAGGGAAAGTCTGGGTTTTGGGCATTGCGGGCGGGCTGGTGTCGATGACGGCCTACGGGCTGGTGCTTTACGCCAAGAACTTTGCACCGCTGGGGGCGGTATCCGCACTGCGGGAAACTTCGGTGATTTTTGCGGCTTTGATCGGCTTTGTGTTTCTCAAGGAAGGCTACTGGATGCGGCGGCTGGGCGCGGCGGTGCTGATGGCAGCTGGTGTAGGGCTGATCGGAGCAGCTGTATAAAAGAGAGGCAGAAGGGCCGTCAGCAGTTGTGTTCAGGCACTGGCACGAGGCTCTTGCTGAGCTGGCCGCTCCGTCAGAAACGCCGCCAGTGTTTGCAGCAGCACGGCCTTTTTCACGGGTTTGGCCAGAAATTTGTCCATCCCCGCATCCAGGCAAGCTTGCTGATCGCTTGCAAACGCGTTGGCTGTCAGGGCCACGATGGCAGGCTGAGGGATGGCTAAGCTGCGGATTTCCCGGGTTGCGCCGATTCCGTCCAGCACCGGCATAGACATGTCCATAAGGATGATATCCGGTTGCAGCTGTTTGCACAGGTCCACCGCTGTGCGGCCGTTCGCGGCTTCGGCCAGCTCCACCGGCTGGCCGCGCAGGTATTTGCGGATTAGCAGCCTGTTAGTCTGATTGTCTTCGGCCAAGAGTACCTTGCAGGGGGCAAGCTGCGGGGCGCTTTCCAGGGGGAAAGCGTCCGTTTGGCCTGATGCTTCGCCTGACGGGGCCAATTGCAGCTCCAGGCGGAAGCAAGAACCCTGGCCAAGTTCAGACAATACTGAGATGCCGCCGCCCATCCGCTTTGCAAGCATACTGGAAATGGTCAAACCCAGTCCGGTGCCGCCAAATGCCTTAGTTGTTGCCGCATCAGCTTGAGTGAACCGGTCAAAGATGTGGCGCGCCTGGTTCTCGGAGATCCCGATGCCGCTGTCCTCCACTTCAATAACCAGACGGTACAGATCACCTGGCGCATGTGAGATCCGGACGGCGATTTTGCCCTCTGCAGTGAATTTCACGGCGTTGCCAATCAGGTTGACCAGGATCTGGCGCATCCGCCCGTCATCCCCGTGCATTCGTTCCGGCAACCCGTCTGCGTAGCTGATTTCCAGCGGCAGGCCTTTTTCCTGCGCTTTCGGACGGAACAGATTTGCAGCACTGCTGACGCAATCGCGCAGATTGAAGTCTTCACTGGTGATAGAAAATTTGCCCGCTTCCAGCCGCGACAGGTCGAGGATGTCGTTGATGATCTTCAGCAGCGCCTGGGCCGAGCTGCGGATGGTCTCCACGTTTTGCTGTTCGTCTGGCGGCAGTTCCGCCTCTGCCAGGAGGTCAGCCATACCAATGATGCCATTCATCGGTGTGCGGATCTCATGGCTCATGTTGGCCAGAAACTCAGATTTGGCGCGGTCGGCTTGTTCCGCGGCTAGTTTGGCTTCGGCCAGCTCGCGTTCACGTTGTTTGCTGCCTGTGATGTCCCGTTCGATACCAATGATCAGATCCACGGATCCGTCCGCGTTCGTGACCGGCACGATGTTGGTGTCAAACCAGACCTCGTCACCAGCCTTCGTGTAATTGAGAACCTCGTTGTGGTAGCGGATGCCAAGGTCCTTGTGCCGGTTCATTTCCTGAATCACCTTGGCGTCGGTGTTCGGTCCGTCCAGAAGTTCCGAAGGCGTGCGGCCGATAGCGTCATCGGCCAAATAGCCGGTTGCCCGCGTAAATGCATCGTTAACCCAGAGAATCCGCCTTTCTGCGTCTGTAAGGATAATGCTGTCGGACGCGTGTTTGGCCACCAGCGACAGGCGGTGCAGTTCCGCCTGCTGTTTTTGCAGTTCAGCATGCGCCTGTTCCAAGGCCTGTTTGCCTTGTTTCAGCTCGCTGTTCCTTTCGGACAGGGTCTGGTTGGCGCAGATCAGTTCCTCGCGCAGGCGGACATCCTCGGACACATTCCAATTTACACCGATCATCCAGTTCCGGCCGCGCGCGTCGGTGAACGGGCTGGCCAGTGCCCGGATGTGCTTGAGCGTGCCGTTGTCCAGGACGATTCGGAAATCAGACGCAAAGCTCGTGTTATTCTGTTCAGCCGTTTCGAGGGCGTCGAGAACCCTGCCGCGGTCGTCAGGATGCAGTTTTTCGGCCCAGGCCGCCGCGCTCGGCGGGCCCTGTTCTTCGGGCACATCGTACAGCTCATGCATCCGGCTGTCCCAGCTGGCCTGGCGGGTCGTGCCGTCGTACTCCCAGATCCCGACCTTGGATGTTTTGACCGCAATTTCCAACCGCCGTGAGACGGCCTCCAGTTCAGCCTCTCTGTAGCGCAGTTTGCCGATCACAGCTTGCCGTGCTGCGGACAGCCTGCCGGCCAGAAAGGTTGGGAACACGATCAGAGTGCCGGCCGCCAGCAGGGCAAGCCGCAGCTGCCACAGGTTGTCAGGGTTTTCTTGCCACCCGCCTCGCGGACGGGCCGCCAGCTGCCAGGAACCAGCGGGGAGGCTGATGTCCATAACCACCGGGTGGTCTGAAAGAATGCCAGTTGAACCAAAGAATTGCCGGCCAGCCGCCCCGGTGCCGTCGCGCCCGGTCAACGCAATGTCCAAGCCGCCGCCGCTGTTTAACTCCGTTGCTGCATAAAGAGTCTCTGTTTCAACGACTGCTGACAGGATACCCCAGAATGTCCGCTTCGTCCCGGTGCCGGTGAAAATCGGCAGGCGGTAGATGAATCCGGTGCCGCCCTGAACAAGGTCAACCGGTCCTGCCAGCACCATCTCGCCGCTGTCACGCACCCGGTGTGCGGCGGCGCGCTGGGCATCGTTCCTGTTGTAGTCTAATCCAAGGGCCGCTTCGTTGCCCCGCATTGGATGAACCAGAGAAACCACTAGCCCTGGAGCCGCCGCGATATGCCGGATGGCGGTCTTTCCCTCCAGAACCTGAGCAGCAATCCGGCTGAACCGCTCCTGTCCCATGTCCGGTTCGGTGGCCAGCATGGCCGATAGGCCGCGCAGCCGCTGGTAGTCGCCGTTCAGCTGCCCTTCGAGGCGGGACTTGACCATCCCTGCCGCCTGCTGGGTATCAGCGCGCTGGGACTGGTAATGGATCGTGGCGTTCTGTCTTTCGGCATAAAGCCCCGCAGCGCAGACCACGGCCAAAGCAAGCAGCGCAGGCAGGTAAGTCCTGTTGCTAAGGGCGCGCAGCCAGCTTGCGGGGAAGTTTGACACGGCCATCCAGCCACCTTTGCTTTTTCAGAAACACTGTTGGCAATTGCGGCCTTTGATTGAGCCAAGTGTTCGGTTCTGTCCCATTTTCCTTTTAAAGTCTGAAAATCCGGTTTTCACAACATCATTGCGGCTGGCGGCCGCGCAGGTGTGGCACATGCGGCAGCCGAATTGCATCGGCCGCCCGGCAGGATCAGAAATCCTGCCATTTCGCCAAGGCGGCTGATCCGTCCGAGACCGGCATGGCAGCCGGCGCCTGCGGTACTTCATCCCAGCCGGTTCCATGCGCCGTGGGAAGTTCCGGCTCTGGGGCCTGACGGGGTGCGGGCATGTCCAGCCCGACGTTGAATTGCGCCACCAGTCCGGCCAGATTTGAGGCATCGCCGTTCAGCAGCTGGCCCGCCGCTGTCATCTGCTCGACCATGGCGGCGTTTTGCTGGGTGACCTGATCCAGCTGCATCACCCCGGTATTGATCTCGCCAATGCCGGTGGACTGTTCGGCCGCACCTTCGGCAATGTCCGACACCAGCCCCGAAATATGCGACACCTGCGACACGATGCTGTGCAGTGCTTCGCCTGCTTTTCCAACAAGGTCCACGCCCTTTTCGACCTGCTCGCCTGAATTGGAGATCAGCGCCTTGATTTCCATCGCCGCATCCGAGGAGCGCTGCGCCAGCGCCCTCACTTCGGAGGCGACGACGGCAAATCCGCGCCCCGCGTCACCTGCGCGGGCGGCCTCGACACCCGCATTCAAGGCCAGGAGGTTGGTCTGGAAGGCAATGTCGTCAATCACCCCGATGATCTGCGAAATATGGCGCGCGGATTCCTCAATGCCGTTCATAGCGGATACCGCGTTCTGTACGACTTCGCCGCTGGTTTTCGCTTCGTCCCGGGCCTCGTTCATTGCGGCTTCCACTTCGCGCGCGCCATTGGCGGCTGCCTTGACGCTGGCGGTCATCTGATCGAGAGCTGCGGCTGTCTGTTCCAAAGTTGCAGCCTGGCTTTCGGTGCGCTGCGACAGGTCGTCGGATGCCTGGCTGATTTCCGAGGTGCCGTTGCGGATGCTGGTGGTGGCCTCCACCACCTCGCGGACGGTTGCATTCAGGGTGTTGACCGTCTGGTTGAAGTCCAGCCGCAGGCCTTTGTAGGCCTCGGGGAAAGGGGTGTCGATCGTGGTTGAAAAATTGCCCTGGGCCAGATGGGTCAGGCCAGTGCGCAATTCGTTCACCACAAGGTCCTGCTCGCGCTGCGCTTCCGCCCGTTCCTCTTCGGCAAGCTGGGCATTTTGCAGATCGGATTTGAAGCCTTCCAGAATACCGGCGATATTGCCGAATTCGTCGCCGGTTCCCAGCCCGGCAACAGGATGATCATAGTCCTTGGCAGCAATGTGTTCGACGCTGTCCGACAGGCCGGATACCTTGCGTGCAATGCCGCGGGCCGCAATCCAAGAGAGCAGCGCCACTGCGAGGGCAACGCCAACGGCCTGCAGCATGGAGGCATTGACCAGGCTTTTCTCGGCGGCTAGGGCCTCAGCGCTGTCGACTTCCAGCACAATTCCCCAGGTGCGGTCGTCCAGCCCGACGCTGGCAGCCATTGCCTCAACCGCCTGGCCGGCAAGCCCGGGGGTTCCGGAGAAGCTGCTTTCCCCGCCGCTGAGCGCTGCGGTGATCTGCTGCAGCTCGGGCAGCTTTGTCAGGACTTGATGGCCGTCTTCACGGTCCGACGCGGTAAGGGCGATGCCGTCGCCGCGCACTAGGTAAGCCTGCCCGGTTTCTCCGAGCAGCGCTGAATGGGACAGGATGCCGGAGATACCGTTTACCGGCACCCGCAGAACCAGCGCCCCCATGATCGCGCCTTTCTTGAAGACGGGCGAAGAGATAAACATTGCCGCCGCCCCGCCATCCGGCTCATAGGCAGCCATTTCTGACAGGAAGACATTGCCTTGTTCCATTTCCAGGGCGGTGCGGAAGGCCTGGCCCAGTCCGCTGTCCTTATACGGTCCGTCCAGATAGTTCAGCGCGAAGTCTTCATTCTTGTGGACCGAGTAGACCATGTTGCCCTGCACATCCAAAAGATAGGCATCCAGAAAACCCTGCTCTTCAAGGAAGGTCACAAAACCGGCGTGGTTCATCTTATGGCGGATGGACCATGCGGATTTGTCTTTGGCGTCCAGCAGTTTGTAGCGTTCGCCTGCCGGGTTTGGGTTACCATCGGCATAGGATGCGCGCAGATAGCTGCTGGGATCGTCGCCAAGCGAGTAGAAACCGTTGGAGAAGTCGCGCAAAGCGGTTTCAACTGCCTTGCTGGCGACCAGCGTCCGGGTCTGGGACCGCAACCCCGCAACCCAATTCTCCAGCGCTTCCTTGCGCTCTTCCAGAAGCGTGGCATAGGCCGCCTCGCGGTTGGATTTCAGCGCCTGCCCGGCCTCCCAGGCAAAGAAAAAGCCTGAAGCAAGCGTCAGAAAGATTGTCGGCGCGGCAATTGAAAGCGGCAGCTTGCGGCCCAGCCGCATGTTGTTCCAGAATTTAAACAGTCGAGTCATTACGGCGAAGTTCCCATCAACATTTCAGTCTGCCGGACTGCCTGAAAGCGGCCATTGGCGGTGCCAGCAGTGAGGTGCTGGGCAGGAGAACACTCCGGGGGATTCATTTCAGGGCCGTTAAAATGCGCGCTGCCTCCTGTTTTGGGGGCGAAAAGGCAGTGTGGAGCCACAATTTTTTTGACTCACTTTTACCGGAATGCTGTCCGGGCGGAGCGAATCATGTGCAGCTGGTCAGGGAAATGATGTCCGGAGGGCTTTGGGTCAGCAGTTGAACGTTGCCGCAGATCATTCCGGCCCCTCTCCGCAGGTCCGAAAATAAAGAGTCATGATGCCCGGCGGGTTTACCATTCATTACCGGGATACGTGTACTAAAGACCGCAGCTGCGCTGCCTTTTCCTGAATTGTTTTGCCTGTTTGGGAGCGTCGGCCCTTGGCCAAGAAACGAGATTGAAACATGCCAATACCTGATTGGCTCTCCGGCCTTCTTGCGACTTTGAAAGGTACTGGGGGCCACGATAAGCTTGCCGGTTCTACCGGTGATGACATCATCGAAGCGGGCCTGGGCAACGACACTGTTGCGGGTGAGGAAGGCAGCGACGTCATTGATGGTGGCGAAGGCGATGACGTTATCTATGGCGACATGGGGGACGGTTTCGATCAGGGTGCGGATGCCAGTCCGCTCGAGCTGAAGATCGACAACATCCAGACTATATCGCATGACGGCTGGACGGGGTCTGCAGGTGATTATGCTGTCTTCAGCGATGTCGCAACGCTGGAGGATGGCACCAAGGTCTGGGGCAAGCTGGTCCTGGTTGAGAAATCGAACGCGAATATGTCGGTGCAGTTCGGCTACACCGACGGCGCCGAAATCTTGTTGGAAGGCGATCAGGCAGGCGATCAGGCGACGTTCCGGCTGGAATTCTTCGATCCGGCAACGGGTGAGCCGGTTTACCTGAATTCCACAGCCACTTTCAACGATATCGACGACAACAGCGGCTACGGTGATGCTGAGGCGGTCATCATTGACGGTAACAGCTTCACTTCCTTTGGTGTTTCATCGACTACCTCGCTCGATACCTCGACCGATGGCAATTTGGTGACGGCGGCCGGGACGCAGTTCAATGCCTACACCGATCAGGACGCCTGGTTCTCTGCAGGTTTCGAGGACCGGTCGTCAATTGAATTCACTCTTCAAACCCGTGATGGTCTGGCGGGTTTCACCCTGTCCGGGGACGTCATCGACGATGCCGTTGTCACTCCTATCGAGCAGGGTGCCGACACCGTGCTGGGCGGCGACGGCAATGACATCGTTTTCGGTCAGGGCGGCAATGACTCGCTACTGGGGGAGGAGGGTGACGACAGCCTGGATGGCGGTGACGGCGACGATGTTCTGGAAGGCGGAGAGGGGGCGGATACGCTGATCGGCGGGGCCGGGGGCGATACGCTCTCCGGCGGCGATGGCAACGACTATATTGACGGCGGTGAAGGCAACGACTTCCTGTCAACCGGGCTGGGTAACGATACGCTGGTCGGCGGTGAAGGCGACGATACCCTGCAGAACTCGGCTGGCGATGACAGCCTTGTTGGCGGCACCGGCAACGACAGCATTGTTGCAACCGATGGCAACGACACGCTGGAAGGCGGCGATGGCAACGACACGTTGTACGGCGGCAATGATAACGATGTGATGGCAGGCGGCGCCGATGCGGACCTGATGTACGGCGAGGCCGGCAACGACAGTATGGACGGTGGCGACGGCGACGATGTGATGGACGGCGGGTCAGGGGCGGATACCCTGATCGGCGGCCTTGGCGCCGACACGATCTCCGGCGGCGACGGTGACGACTATATCGAGGGCGGCGACGGCGATGACAGCCTCACCACTGGCTTGGGCAACGACACGCTGATTGGCGGTGCAGGCAACGATACGCTCAGAAACTCGGCCGGGGATGACAGCCTTGTTGGCGGCACCGGCGACGACAGTATCGTAGCGACAGACGGCAACGACACGCTGGAAGGCGGCGACGGCGCCGATACCATGTACGGCGGTAACGATGACGACCTGCTGATTGGCGGCAACGGCGCCGACGTGATGCATGGCGAGGCCGATGCCGATACTTTTGAGATGTCGGACGGGTTCGGCAATGACACCCTGACCGGCGGCGAGGCCGGGAACGACTATGATACCGTCGACGTTTCAGGCGTCACGACAGGCGTCACGGTCACCTATACCGGGGACGAAGCCGGCACCATTACCGACGGCACCGACACGATCACCTTCTCCGAGGTCGAGGCGCTCAACCTGACGGATCAGGCGGATGTCGTGGACGCTTCTGCCGACAGCGCCGGCACCGTGATTGACGCAGGTGCCGGTGACGACACAGTGACATTCGGTGCCGGTGATGACTCGATCACCAGCGGCACCGGCTATGACGAACTGATCCTGAGCGGCGGCGGCGGCACCGATACGATTACCGATTTCAGCATCGCCGATGACGACAGCGACGGTTTCTACAATGACCAACTGGACGTCTCGGACCTGACAGGCGGCACCGGGCCTGCCGGTGCGGTGCGCGCCTGGGATATTTCTGTCAGCGATGACGGATTCGGCAATGCCCTGCTCACCTTCCCGAGCGGTGAAAAGCTGGTCCTTCAGGGGGTCACTCCGGCGCAGATGTCCACTGCGCCGCAGATGTATTCCGCCGGCATCCCTTGTTTTACACCGGAAGTCATGTTGGCCACCCGGCGCGGGGCGGTGCCGGCCGGGCAGATCCGCGTGGGGGATTTATTGCAGACCGCTGACAATGGCTATCAGCCGGTGATCTGGACCGGCAGCCGTACTCTGAGCCCTGAAGATCTGGCCCGGCGTCCGCAACTGCGCCCTTACAGAGTACACCCGGGCGGCTTACTGTCCCCGGAACGGCCTATGCTGCTGTCGCCGCAGCACCGTCTGCTGGTTGGGCGCAAGGCCTTTGCGGGGGACCGCCAGTTCGAAGAGAGCTTCATGACGGCCAAACTGCTGGCGGAGATCGACCCGAACTGCACCCAACTGAGCGAAATGAACGGCCCGGTCACCTATGTCCATCTCATGACAGAGCAGCACGAAGTAATTTTCGCTGAAGGCGCTGCAACCGAGACCTTCTGGCCCGGCCCCGAAGCTGTTCGCGGACTGACCGATGACGGCAGGCAGGAGCTGTTTGACCTGTTTCCCGAATTGACGGCCGCAAATTACCTGTCCGGCAAACCGGGCAGGGCTCAGGTGCGCGCAGCCTATGGAGGGCTCGCCCGCTACGCCATCAAACGGCGCGATTTGCAGAACCTCGTTTTGGGCTGAGCTTCTTTGCCCGCAGGCAGCCCCTGCCTTGTGGTGGCGTCCTGCACTTCTGGCCAAACGGCATCAGAACTGAGTTCCGCAACTTCAACGCTGCTCCTTCACCTCGGCCGCGCCGAGCCTTTCCCAGACCTGCTGCAATATCCGGCGGGGTATTGCAGTCTGGAGAATTTGGTTGGATATGTTGCGGGTCATTTGAATTGGATTTTCGGAATTGCGCCCGGTCCCCCGGCAGGGGGAGTTATTGCAACGGAGTGTTCGCCGGGCAGGCGCGGTATGCGCCGGATATTCTAATCCGCAGCATTTTTGCCGTTTCCGGCAGCATTTATTGGAGTTGTTCGTTGGATCATTCAGTCGGCCCTTCCACATATTCACATCCGTCTGCCGAACTGGCCAGGGAAAAGCTGCATAGCCTGGAACTGGCGATGCAGCGGGCACACGAAGGCTTGATCCGCTGGCAGGCAGAGAACTTTGAACAGCTGAGCAGCGCGACGCTGTCGGGGGCTGAAATCACCCTTTTGCTGCTGATTGGTGATGGCGGCCGGGCCAAGTCAATCAAGGAAATGGCCCGGATCACCAATCGCGTGGATATTCCCAACATCCAGTATTCCTTGCGCAAGCTGGCCTCTGCCGGGCTTACGCAAAAGAAAGGGGCCGGCCGTTCCGGTGTGTCCTACAGCCTTACGGAAGAGGGCTGCCGGACAGTCGCAGAGATGCGGATGGCCCGGGATGAAAGGCTGGGGCGGGCGCTTGCGGACCGCCCGGGGATCGCGGTGCAGTTGGAAAATGCCCTGGCAGTTCTGGAGGAACTGACAGGGCTGTACGGATCCGCGCCGGGAGCTGCAGGATCCGGCAGTCAGGACTGAGCCGGCAACTGTTCCATTGTACAGACCGGCGGCAGCGGCTTAAGGTTCCAACATGATCGAGCTCAAGGACCTTATGCTGCTGACGGCGCTGGCGCGGCACAAGCATTTCGCCAAGGCAGCCGCTGATTGCGGCATGTCGCAGCCGGCCTTTTCGATGCGGATCAGGAACTTGGAAGAGCGGCTGGGTCTTTCCATTGTGCGCCGGGCCAACCGTTTTCAGGGGCTGACGGAGGAAGGCATGATGATCGTGCGCCGGGCGCGGTCGATCCTGGATGATGCCAAGGCGCTGGAACAGGAGATCGCTGCCACCCGCGGCGAGGTGAGCGGCACACTGGTTCTGGGAGTGGTGCCGACCGCCACTGCCTGGGCGGCGCAGCTGGTGGATCAGGTGCATCAGGCCTATCCGCGGATTCTGGCACAGGTGGAGGTCACCACCTCGCTGGCTATTCAGCAGCGTCTGTATGATGGTACAATTGACGCCGGAATTACCTATGCCGATGGTATTGGGCGCGAACTGGTGACGGTTCAGCCTCTGTACGAGGAAAGTTATGTGCTGCTGGCGCCGGAAGACATGGTGGCGGAGCGTGGCGATACGATCAGTTGGGCTGAGGCCGCGGAACTGCCGCTGAGCCTTTTGGACCAGCAGATGCAGAACCGGCGGATTCTGGACCGGATCTTTGCCGATCTGGGGCTGAAGCCGGAGATCGTGTCCGAATCCAACGGCTTCATGGCCTCGATGGTGCTGGCGCGGGAAGGCTCGGCTGCGACCATCCTGCCGCGGGCGCTGATGCAGGCGCTGGGCGAGCTTGGTGGCACCCGGGTTCTGGCGCTGGTGGAGCCGGAGCAGGCGCGCCCGATTTGCATTGCGACTCTGGACCGGACCCCGGAACTCACAACTGTGCGCGCTTTGAAAGAGGTAGTTGCGACGTTTGTAGACGATAGGATGCCGCAAATGGCGTCATAAGATTTTCTGATCGTGCAATCCAATTTCCAGATTTGACGATATTCATTCTTGATGGCATTGGCTGAATGAAAGACGTGCTGACTGGAGGATCCCATGGCACCATTGGATGATAGCAAGGGCGTATGGAAGTCCGGCAAAGGCAAAGGGCGCAAAACGCCCAAAGGCCGCCAGGTCGACGACATCGCGCTGAGCGAGGTTCAGGAACTGCTGGGGGACCGCCCGCGCAACCGTGACCTCTTGATTGAGTTCCTGCATCTGATTCAGGACAAATACGGCTGCCTCAGCGCCACGCATATCCGCGCGCTGGCGGAGGAGATGCGCACCGGGCAGGCGGAGATCTATGAGGTCGCCACCTTCTACGCCCATTTCGATGTGGTGAAGGAAGGCGAGACCCCGCCGCCCGCGTTGACCATCCGGGTCTGCGATTCGCTGTCCTGCGAACTGGCCGGGGCTGAGCAACTGAAAAAGGCGCTGGAAGACGGTCTGGACGCGAGCCAGGTCCGCGTGCTGCGCGCACCCTGCATGGGCCGCTGCGATACCGCGCCGGTGCTGGAGATCGGCCACAACCACATCGACCACGCCACCGTCGAAAAGGTGGAAGCGGCGATTGCGGCTGATGATACCCACGCCCATATCCCGGAATATGAAACCTTCGCCACCTATGAGGCCGAAGGCGGCTATGCCACGCTGAAAGACCTGCGTGCCAACGGCGACTGGGAAGCGGTTCAGGCGAAAGTCAAAGAAGCCGGTCTGCGCGGCCTGGGCGGCGCTGGCTTTCCGTCCGGCACCAAATGGGGCTTTGTGCGTGCCAACGAAGGCCCGCGCTATCTGGCGGTGAACGGCGACGAAGGCGAGCCCGGCACATTCAAGGACCGTTACTACCTGGAGCGCACCCCGCACGTCTTCCTGGAAGGCATGCTGATCGCGTCCTGGGCGGTCGAGGCCGAGAAAGCCTTTATCTACATGCGCGACGAATATCCGGCGGTGCTGGAGATCCTGCGCCGCGAGATCAAGGCGCTGGAAGACGCCGACATCGTCGAGGAAGGCTACATCGATTTGCGCCGCGGGGCAGGGGCCTATATCTGCGGTGAAGAAAGCGCGATGATCGAGTCGATCGAAGGCAAGCGCGGCGAGCCGCGCCACCGTCCGCCATTTGTGGCGCAGGTGGGTGTCTTCGGCCGCCCGACCCTCGTACACAACGTCGAGACCCTGTACTGGGTCTGCAAGATCAACCGTGAAGGCCCGGAATGCCTGAACTCGGTTGAGAAGAACGGCCGCAAAGGGCTGCGCAGCTACTCGGTTTCGGGTCGGGTGAAGAACCCGGGCGTGCATCTGCTGCCCGCGGGTTCCACTATCACCGACATCATCGAGGCCTGCGGCGGTATGCTGGACGGCCACGCCTTCAAGGCCTACCAGCCGGGCGGTCCGTCCTCGGGCCTGCTGCCTGCGTCGATGCATGACGTGCCGCTGGATTTCGACACGCTGCAGCCGCATGGCACCTTCATCGGTTCCGCCGCCGTGGTTGTCCTGTCTGATCAGGACTCCGCCCGCGACGCGGCGCTGAACATGCTGCGCTTCTTCGAAGACGAAAGCTGCGGCCAGTGCACCCCCTGCCGGGTGGGCTGCGAAAAAGCCGTCAAGCTGATGAGCGAGAAGAAGTGGGATCAGGGCCTCTTGGAAGAGCTGAGCACCGCGATGGTCGATGCCTCGATTTGCGGCCTCGGCCAGGCTGCGCCGAACCCGATCCGCCTGACCATGAAACATTTTCCGGATGAGGTCTGAGCCATGAGCGATAAAGTCACATTCACACTCGATGGCGAACAGGTTACGGCTGAGAAGGGCCTGACCATCTGGGAAGTCGCCAACGGCCGCGGGCTGAAGATCCCGCACCTGTGCCACAAGCCGCAGCCGGGCTACCGTCCTGACGGCAACTGCCGTGCCTGCATGGTGGAGATCGAGGGCGAGCGCACGCTGGCGGCCTCCTGCATCCGCGAACCCGCTGAAGGCATGGTTGTCACCACCAACAATGCGCGTGCCGAAAACGCCCGCAAGATGGTGATGGAACTGCTGGTGGCCGACCAGCCCAAGCGGGAAGAGGCGCATGACAAGTCCTCCCACATGTGGGACATGGCTGAGCTGAATGGCGTCACCGAGAGCCGTTTCCCCAAGCTGGAAGAAGGCCGCATTCCGCTGCTGGATGACAGCCACGTTGCCATGAAGGTGAATCTGGACGCCTGTATCTCCTGCGGTCTGTGCGTGCGTGCCTGCCGCGAAGTGCAGGTGAACGACGTGATCGGCATGGCCGGCCGCGGCCACGACGCCTATCCGACCTTCGACATCGCAGACCCGATGGGCCAGTCCACCTGCGTCGCATGCGGTGAGTGCGTGCAGGCCTGCCCGACCGGCGCGCTGATGCCCGCCACTGTGCTGGACGCAAACCAGGTCGGCGATAGCAAGGACTATGATTCTGAAACCGAAAGCGTCTGCCCGTTCTGCGGTGTCGGCTGCAAGGTCTCGCTCAAGGTCAAGGACGGCAAGGTCAAGCACGTCGAGGGCATCAACGGCCCGGCAAACGAAGGCCGCCTGTGCGTCAAGGGCCGCTTCGGCTTTGACTACATCCACCATCCGCACCGCCTGACCAAGCCGCTGATCCGCCGCGACGACGCGCCCGCCAAAGGCCTGAACGTCGATCCGGGCAACCTGTCGACCCATTTCCGCGAAGCGACTTGGGAAGAGGCGATGGATCTGGCCGCCAAGGGCCTGATCAAGCTGCGCGACGAAGATCCGAAATCGGTTGCGGGCTTCGGCTCGGCGAAATGCACCAACGAAGAGGCCTACCTCTTCCAGAAGTTCATCCGCCAGGGCTTCAAGCACAACAACGTCGACCACTGCACCCGTCTGTGCCATGCGTCCTCTGTTGCGGCGCTGATCGAAAACGTCGGCTCCGGTGCTGTGACCGCGACCTTCAACGAGATCGAAAACGCGGATGTGGCGATCGTGATCGGCTCCAACCCGATCGAGAACCACCCGGTGGCGGCGACCTACTTCAAGCAGTTCACCAAGCGCGGCGGCAAGCTGATCGTGATGGATCCGCGCGGCGTCGGTCTGCGCCGGTTTGCCACCGAAATGGTGCAGTTCCGCCCCGGCGCCGACGTGTCGATGCTGAACGCAATCATGAGCGTGATTGTCGAGGAAGGCCTGTACGACCAGGAATACATCGACAAATACACTGAGAACTGGGAAGCGGAAAAACAGCATCTGGCGCAATTCACGCCTGAGAAGATGTCGGAAATCTGCGGTGTCTCCCCTGAGCAGCTGCGCAGTGTTGCCCGCACATTTGCGGGTGGCAAGGCTGGCCTGATCTTCTGGGGCATGGGTGTGTCCCAGCACATTCACGGCACCGACAACTCGCGCTGCCTTATCTCGCTGGCGCTGATGACTGGCAACGTGGGCAAGCCGGGTGCCGGCCTGCACCCGCTGCGCGGCCAGAACAACGTGCAGGGCGCGTCGGACGCGGGCCTGATCCCGATGTTCCTGCCGGATTATCAGACCGTGACTTCGGATGATGTCCGCAAGAGCTTCACGGATGTCTGGGGCGGCGGCGACTTCTCAAACGAGAAGGGCCTCACTGTGACCGAGATTGTGGACCAGGCCTATGCCGGCAACATCAAGGGCATGTACATCCAGGGTGAAAACCCGGCGATGTCCGACCCGGATGCCGATCACGCACGGGACGCCTTTGCCAAGCTGGAGCTGATGATCGTTCAGGATATCTTCCTGACCGAAACTGCGAACTATGCCGACATTATCCTGCCGGCCTCTGCGCTCTATGAGAAGAACGGCACCGTGTCGAACACCAACCGCCAAGTGCAGCGGGTGCGCCCCGCGGTGACGCCTCCGGGCGAGGCGCGCGAAGATTGGCAGGTGACTGTCGAACTGGCGCAGCGCATCGGCCTGCCTTGGGACTACAAGGATGTCAGCGAAGTTTTTGCCGAGATGAAGCTGAACATGAAGTCCCTGAACAACATCACCTGGGAGCGTCTGGAGACCGAGACCATCACCTATCCGTCGCTGCATGAGACCGACCCCGGTCAGGCGATTGTGTTCGGTGACGGCTTCCCGCGCCCCGAGGGCCGCGCCCGCTTTACCCCTGCATCGGTGATCCCGCCGGATGAAGCGCCGGATGCGGAGTATCCGATGATCATGACCACCGGCCGCCAGCTGGAGCACTGGCACACCGGGTCGATGACCCGGCGCTCCAAGGTGCTGGATGCGGTGGAGCCGGAAGCGAACTGCTCGCTCAACCCGCGCACGCTCAAGCTGATGGGCATCGAGCCGGGCGAGATGATCCGCCTGTCGACCCGCCGTGGCTCGATCGAGATCATGGCACGTGCCGACAGGGCAATTGCCGAGGATATGGTGTTTGTGCCGTTTGCCTATGTGGAGGCGGCTGCCAACATCCTGACCAACCCGGCGCTGGACCCCTACGGCAAGATCCCCGAGTTCAAGTTCTCGGCGGTGAAGGTCGAGAAGATCGAAGGGCAGATCGCAGCCGAATAGGCTGTCAGTTATGCCTGATGAAACAAGGCGGGCGCGGAACCAAGGGTTCCGCGCCCGTTTCATTTGGTGGCGCCGGGCGGGCGCCCGGCGCGTCAGCGTGCATCATTACCGGAGGCGGTAAGGGCGGCACGTGGAGAGGAGAAATTTCGCTTCGGGCATTGCCCGAAGCGACCCGCGCCGCGCCTTTCAGGCGCGGCGCCCGGTCCAACTGGCGGGCGGGCATTTGTGATGCCAGCCTGGCAGGCGGGAGTGCGCCTTTCAAAGAAAGTACAGCGGTCTGCCCCTATCGGTGCCGGGCCAGGAACCGGTCAAGTTCCCGCTGTTCAGGGCGGGTGCCGGTGAACACCTTGATCCAGCCGGGCATCAGCGAAATCCGGTATTCCGTGCTTTCGTGCACCTGCATAGAGATATAGCCGATCTGGGTGTAGATCATCGCCCGCGCGCGGATCAGCGCGTCCGCCTCCGGATAGCCGAAGCGCAAGAACATATCTGTCATGGCCCGTTCGCGGCGGGCGTCGGCAAGGTCCAGCCTTTCCTGCAGGCGGCTGTCATTTCGTGCCCAGTTGCGGATGGCCAGATCCAGCCTGGAATCAAACAGCTCCGGGTCGATCCAGCAGTCGAACAGGTTGAACATCGCCTCGGCGATGCTTTCGGCATAGGCTTCGGTGCGGGCCACCAGATTGCCTGTGTTCCTTTCCTCCCAGCGCTGCACCATCGCTTCCAGCAGTTCCTCGCGGTCCTTGAAGTGCCAGTAGAAACTGGTGCGCGATACGCCAAGCCGCTTGGCCAGCGGCATCACCTTCACCGCTTCCACACCGCTTTCCGTCAGAACTTCATAGGCGGCTGCCAGCCAGTCTTCTTCGCTCAGCCGCGGGCGGGAAATGTCCTGTGTGTCCATGCGCCAGCCATAGCAGCGGGCCGGGGCAGGCGCAACTTTTCTTGACAGGTGTGAAAGTTTTATCGACATATGTGTCAAGATGGACGAAAAAACCGCCGCCAAGCCAAGACATCATGCCAGGAGACGCCCATGTCCAAGGATCCGCTGCTGCAGCCCTATCAGCTGAAGCATCTGACGCTTCGCAACCGGATCATGACCACCAGCCACGAGCCCGCCTATCCGGAGGACGGCATGCCCAAGGAACGTTATGCCGCCTATCACGCGGAGCGGGCCAAGGCGGGCGTGGCGCTGACCATGACCGCAGGATCGGCCGCGGTCAGCCGCGACAGCCCGCCGGTGTTCAACAATATCCTCGCCTACAAGGATGAGGTGGTTCCCTGGATCCGCAACCTCACGGATCAATTGCACGAACACGGCGCGGCGGTTATGATCCAGCTTACCCACCTAGGCCGCCGCACCGGCTGGAACAAGGGCGACTGGCTGCCGTCCGTCAGCTCCTCGCGCCACCGGGAGCCAGCGCACCGGTCTTTCCCGAAACTGGCTGAGGACTGGGACATCACCCGCATCATCTCCGACTTCGCCGATGCGGCGGAGCGGATGAAGGAGGGTGGCATGGACGGGATCGAACTGCAGGTCTACGGCCACCTGCTGGATCAATTCTGGTCGCCGCTGACCAATGACCTGGACGGGCCTTACGGCGGGCAGACGCTGGACGGCCGGATGAAGTTTCCGATGGACGTGCTGCAGGCGGTGCGGGACCGGGTGGGGGCTGAGTTCATCGTCGGCCTTCGCTACACCGCGGACGAGGCGGAAAAGGGCGGGATCACCCCGGAGGAGGGGCTGGAAATCTCTAAGCGTCTTGCCGCCAGCGGCATGGTGGACTTCCTCAACGTGATCCGTGGGCGCATCCATACCGACCCGGCGATGACGGATGTGATCCCGGTGCAGGGCATGACGTCGGCGCCGCACCTTGATTTTGCCGGAGAGGTGAAGAAGGCAACAGGCATGCCGACCTTTCACGCCGCACGCATCCCCGATGTGGCAACGGCTCGCCATGCGGTTGCCAGCGGTCTGCTGGATATGGTGGGCATGACCCGCGCCCATATGGCCGACCCGCATATCGTGAAGAAGATCATGGAAGGGCGGGAAGACGATATCCGCCCCTGCGTCGGCGCCACCTATTGCCTGGACCGGATCTATCAGGCGGGGGAGGCGCTGTGCATCCACAATGCGGCCACCGGGCGCGAACTCACGATGCCGCACCAGATCACCCCGGCTGAGACCCGCAAGAAAGTGGTGATTGTGGGTGCCGGGCCGGGCGGCCTGGAAGCCGCGCGCGTGGCGGCCGAACGCGGCCATGACGTCACCGTATTCGAAGCCGCGGCAGAGCCGGGCGGCCAGGTCCGGCTGACCGTGCAGAACCCGCGCCGGGCGGAGATGATCGGCATAATCGACTGGCGCATGGCGCAATGCGCAGCCCGGGGCGTGGCGTTCCGCTTCAACACTTGGGCCGAAGCAGAGGATGTGCAGGCGCTGGATCCGGATGTTGTGATCGTGGCGACCGGCGGAATGCCCTGCATGATGCTGCATGAAACCGGCGGCGATCTGCCCCATGCGGTGTCCAGCTGGGACGTCATCTCCGGCGATGTGAAGCCTGCCGGGCACGTGCTGATCTATGACGAAAGCGGCGACCATCCGGGCCTGATGGCAGCTGAATCTGCGGCAAATGCGGGCGCCAAAGTGGAGGTGATGACCCCCGACCGGACCTTTGCCCCTGACATCATGGGCATGAACCTGGTGCCATACATGCGGGCGCTGCAGGACAAGGATGTGACCTTCACAGTTGCCCGCCGCCTGCAGGGGCTGGCGCGCAGCGGCAACAGGCTGACGGCGTCCATCGGCACGGACTACAGCGGCCATACCTATCAGGCGGAGTATGATCAGGTGGTCTTGAACTATGGCACGCTTCCGCTCGATGATCTCTACTTTGCGCTCAAGGACGCATCGGCCAACCGGGGCGAGGTGGACCAAAGTGCCCTGATCAGCGGCCGCCCCCAATCAATTCGCACTAATTCTGCAGGCCGGTTCCAGCTGTTCCGCATCGGCGATGCAGTTTCTGCGCGCAACACTCACGCGGCGATCTATGATGCGCTGCGGCTGATGAAGGAGATCTGATATGCGTCTGGGAGTCCTGGGGTGTGGCACCATCGCCTCCGCTGTGGTTCGGGGGCTGGCGGGCAAGGGCCACCAGATCACCGTCTCGGAACGCAGCGCAAGCCACTCTTTGGCGCTTGCCGAGGCCTTTGAAGATGTGGCCGTGTGCGGAAACCAGGCCGTGATCGATGCGAGCGACGTGGTCTTCCTGGGCCTGATGGCGGAGATTGCGGAGGCAGTTCTGGGCGGCCTGACCTTCCGGGCGGACCAGCAAGTGGTCTCGTTCATGGCGGGCGCGGAGCTGGAGCAGGTTGCGGACTGGGCTGCACCAGCAACGGCGGCAGCGGTCATGATGCCGTTTCCCGGCATCGCACAGGGCGGCTCTCCAATCATGGCCCTCGGGGATACCGCCCTGCTAGGCCGGATTTTCGAGCCGGACAACCGGGTCTTTGCGCTTCAAGACGGAGCGGAGCTGAAGTCCTATCTGGCGGCCCAGGCAGTGCTCTCGCCGGCTGCGCGCCTGGTGGGGGATGCTGCGGACTGGCTTGGGCAGCGGGTATCGGACCCCGCGCAAGGGGAGGCCTTTTTGCGGATGCTGGTGTCCACCAGCCTGCAGGCGTCAGGATGCGCGGATCTGATCGAAGCGCTGAATACGCCGGGCGGGTATAATCAGCGGCTGCGGTTGCACATGGAAGAAGCGGGCATGCGCACTTCTCTTGCGGAGGGGCTGGGTGAGCTCAAAAGCTAACCTCCCTGTTCGAAAGTTCTGAGTGCCCCGCAGTTGTGCGGCGCCGGTCTGAGCTTGATGCTTCGCCCGGGGCTTTGCCTCACTGTTCGGGTTGTTCTGACAGGAAGTAGGCTCCTGTGAGAATCCGTTGGGGGGATTCTGTTTGTTTTCATTGGTTCCTGG
>NZ_JWLG01000031.1:0-10149 GCF_000813905.1 Leisingera sp. ANG-M6 | reverse complement strand
CCTCATAGACCGCATCGGCAAAACCCGCAGCGGCGCCCGCCCCGGCCTCGATCGCGCACTCATAGCCCAGCTTCTGCAGCTGCTTCGCCGAATCCGGCGTCATCGCAACCCGGTTTTCACCCGGCGCCAGCTCTTTTGGCGTTCCAATCAGCACGGCCGTTCTCCTCCCATTGCGCCAGACCCGCCCCACAGGTGAGTCGGATGGCATCATTCATCATGTTTCTTTTTTTACCAGATAGTCAAATTTTTAGTTTTCAGTCAACAAAATTGTATCACGTAAGCAGGTATTCAATATTTTTTTGCTTTGCTTCCTATAGTTACAGTATTTTGCAGGCATGTTTTTTATCTACTAGTCAAATTTTAGGTTGACAGAATCCAGGACTCCCACAAACCTAAAAGCAGGAGGAGCCCATGAACATTCTACTGAAAAAACCAAGTGAATCCTGGGCGGCGGCCGGGGACCTGCATGACTTGATGGCCCGTGCCCGCCAGATCCGCGATGCCCATTGGGGGCGCACCGTCACCTATTCCCGCAAGGCCTTTGTGCCGCTGACCAACATGTGCCGCGACACCTGCGGCTATTGCACCTTCGTCAAGCATCCCGACTCGCCCGAAGCGAACATCATGACGCCGGAGCAGGTGCTTGCCACGGCCCGCCGCGGTGAGCGGGAAGGCTGCAAGGAGCTGCTGTTCAGCCTCGGCGAGAAACCGGAACTGCGCTACGAGAAGGCGCGCAAAGCACTGGAGCGGCTCGGCTATTCCAGCCTGACCGCCTATCTGACCGAGATGTGCGCGCTGGTGCTGCGGGAAACCGCGCTGCTGCCGCATGTGAACGCAGGCACGCTGACCAGCGAAGAGATTGACCTCTTGCGGCCGGTCTCTGCCTCGATGGGGATGATGCTGGAAACCGTCAGCCGCCGCCTGACCCGCAAGGGCCAGCCGCATTATGCCTGCCCCGACAAGGTGCCGGTGCAGCGGCTGCGCACGCTAGAACGGGCGGGCGAGAAGAAAGTGCCCTTCACCACCGGCCTGCTGATCGGCATCGGCGAGACTTTTGAAGAGCGTATCGAGGCGCTGCACGCGATCAACGGCGCCCACGCCCGCCACGGCCACATCCAGGAAGTGATCATCCAGAACTTCCAGCGCAAGCCAGATATCGCCATGGCGAACCACCCGGAGCCGCCGCTGGAAGACATGCTGCGCACCATCGCGGCGGCCCGCATCATCCTGTCGCCGGACATCAGCCTGCAGGCGCCGCCGAACCTCAGCGCCCGCCACCTGGCCTACCTGGACGCAGGCATCAACGACTGGGGCGGCATCTCGCCGGTCACCATCGACTTCATCAATCCGCAGCATGAATGGCCGGAGATCCGCCAGCTTGCCGCCTCCTGCACCCAGGCCGGGTTCCAGCTGCGCGAGCGGCTGACGGTCTACCCCAGCTACCTGGCCGCCGGCAGCGGCTTCATCGACCCGGAAATTCTGGCCCGCGCCTCCGGCATGGCGCAGGCCAACGGACTGGCACGCGACCAGCAGCACATGGGAGAAACAGCATGACCATCCAACCCCCCGCAGAGAAGTTTGCCGCAGTCCCGGCGGCCGTCAGCGCCGCCTCCGCTCCGGTTCGCGCCATTCTGGAACTGGCGTTGGAAGGCGGCGAGGTGTCAGAAGCCGAAGGCACAGAGCTGTTCCGCGCAACGGGCGCCGATGCCGAAGCGGTCTATGCCGCGGCCGACGAGCTGCGACGCCGCGCCAACGGCGACCGGGTGTCCTTCGTGGTAAACCGCAACATCAACTTCACCAACATCTGCTACATGGGCTGCCGCTTCTGCGGCTTTGCCAAGCGCAGCGAGGACAAAGACGCCGAGTGGCTGGAGCCCGCGCAGATCGTCGAGCGCGCGCAGCAGGCCTGGGACCGCGGCGCAACCGAGGTCTGCATCCAGGGCGGCCTGCACCCAAAGATGGAGGGCACCTATTACCGCGACATCGTGTGCGCCATCAAGGCGGCGCTGCCCGACATGCATATCCACGCCTTCTCGCCGTTTGAGATCTGGTACGGCGCCTCCAAGACCAAGATGTCCTATCATGACTTCCTGGCCGATCTGAAGGCGGCGGGCCTCGGCTCGATGCCCGGCACCGCGGCGGAAATCCTCGATACCGAAGTGCGGATGCAGCTGACCAAGAACAAGCTGAGCGCCGAGAAATGGGTGGAGATCATCCGCGCCGCGCATGAGGTTGGCATCCCGACCACTGCCACCATCATGTACGGCCATATCGACGGGCCGGAGCATTGGGCGGCGCACATCCGCCTTTTGCGCGACATCCAGAAAGACACCGGCGGCTTTACCGAACTAGTGCCACTGTCCTTTGTGCACACGGAATCGCCCCTTTGGGCACAGAACCCGGACACCGTGCGCCCCGGCCCCACCGCGCTGGAGGTGGACCTGATGCACGCGGTCTCGCGCATCATGCTGCACGGCTGGATCGACAACATCCAGGTCAGCTGGACCAAGCTGGGCGCGGCCCGGGCGCAACAGATGCTGTCGCGCGGCGTCAACGACCTCGGCGGCACGCTGATGAACGAAAGCATCTCGCGCGCGGCCGGGTCGGACCACGGCCAGGAAATCACCGCCCGCGAGCTGGCGCAGATCATCCGCGCCGCGGGCCGGGTGCCGGTGCGCCGCAACACCATCTACGAGGTGCGCGAGGTTTATGAGCATCACGACCCCGAGGTGATCGCGCCGCTGGTGGACCGCCAGGGCCGTGACCCGCTGGCCTTCCTGGAAATGTTCCCGGAGCGCCCCGCGCTGGAGGCGGCGGAATGAGCGGCGCAGGCAAGCATAAGGTGACGCTGCTGGCCGGCGGCGTCGGCGGCGCCAAGATGGCCGAGGGGCTGGCAGCCCTGCCGGATGTGCAGCTCTCGGTGATCGGCAATGTGGCGGATGACGATGCCTTCCACGGCCTCTGGGTCTCGCCCGATATCGACACGCTGACCTACAGCCTTGCGGATGTGATCGACCGCAGCCAGGGCTGGGGCGTCGCGGATGAGGGCCACCGGGCGCTGGAAACGCTGACCAAACTGGGCGCGGACACCTGGATGTCGCTGGGCGACCGCGACTTCGGCCTGCACATCTACCGCACCATGCGGCGGCTTCGCGGCGACCGGCCCAGCGAGATCGCCCGTGACGTTGCCCGCGCCTTTGGCGTCACGGCAGAGATCCTGCTGCCCACCGACGGCACCGTGCAAACCCGGGTGCGCACCGATGCGGGCTGGCTGAGTTTCCAGGAGTATTTCGTGCGCGAACGCTGCGCGCCGGAGGTCCGGGAACTGGCCTTCGAAGGCCTCGCCCGGGCCCGCCCAACGCCGGAGGCGCTGGAGGCAATCCGCGCAGCAGACCTGATCGTGATTGCACCGTCCAATCCGCTGGTCAGCATTGCCCCGATCTTGGGCATTCCAGGCATAGCGGACGCGGTGCAGGCCTCCGCCGCGCCCAAGATCGCTGTCAGCCCCTTCATTGACGGCAAGGTTGTGAAAGGCCCCGCCGACCGGATGATGCAGGCGCTGGGGGAGCAGGCAGACGCGCTTGGCGTTGCCCGCCGCTACCGCGGCCTCGCCGGTACATTGTTCATCGACCACGCCGACGCGTCGCTGGCGGGCGCCATCCGCGCCGAAGGGCTGGAGCCGGTCTGCAGCCGCATCCTGATGAAAACCCATGAGGACAAGACCCGGCTGGCCCGCGAAATCGTCGACCTGGCATTTGCTCCGGTCCATCTGGAGGCAACCGCATGACCCCGCAACAAGGTACCGGCAAGCGGCTCGCCGTGATCCCGATGAAGGACCCATCAAAGGCCAAGACCCGGCTCGCCGTCGCCCTCACCCCGCAGGAGCGCAGGGTGCTGGCGGAAGGGCTGTTCCAGGCCACCGTCGCGAAACTGCAAGAGGCCCTGGCCCGCCTCCCCGGCGGCACGGCGGATATTGCCGTGGTCAGCAACAGCCCGGTGATTGCCCGGATCGCCCGTCAGGGCGGCCTCATCTGCATCGACGACCAGGACCCCGGCGCGCTGTCGCTGGCAGTGGAGGCCGCCGCCGTTTGGGCGGCACAGCAGGGATACAGTGCGCTTTGCGTTCTGCCCGGCGATCTCGCCGCCCCGTCCACGGACGACCTCACCCGGCTGCTGGCACACCCGCTGGATAACAACAGCGCGCTGTTCTGCCCGGCCAAGGATCTGGGGACCAATGCACTGCTGGCGCCCCTGCCCTGCCCCTTCCCGTTCCGCTACGGGCCGAAATCCCTGGTCGCGCATCTGCACGCGGCAGAGGCCGCCGGGCTTTGCCCCCGGGTGCTGCCGCTGGCCAGCCTCCGCATTGACGTCGATACAGCCGAGGATCTTGATCACCTGCTGGCCCATAACCCGCAGGCACTGGCGCGGGAGGGCGCGCAATGAGCCTCTCCGTCTCTCTCACCGCCATTCCCGGTGTGCCGGACATCCGCAACGGCGACGATCTAGCCGCGGTTCTGGGCGATTGCCTGGACCGGGCCGGCATGCCGCTCAAACGCGGCGACATCCTTTGCGTCGCGCAAAAAGTCTTCTCCAAGGCCGAGGACTGCATCATCCCGCTGGCCTCGGTGACGCCGTCGGCGGAGGCGCTGAAATACGCCGAAGAGCTGAACAAGGACCCGCGCAAGGTCGAGATCGTCCTGCGCGAAAGCACCCGCGTGGTGCGCGCCTTCCGCCGCCCGGACCAGAACGAGGGCACGATGATCTGCGAGCACCGGCTCGGCTTCATCTCAGCCAATGCGGCGGTGGATGAGTCGAATTTCGGCGAGGAAGATGCGGCGATGATACTGCCGCCCGATCCGGATGCCAGCTGCGCCCGGCTGCAGCAGGATCTGTCGCACCGTTTTGACGCCGAGATCGGCGTGGTAATGACCGACACCTTCGGCCGCCCCTGGAGGCTGGGCCAGGTCAATGTGGCGATCGGCCTGGCCAAAGTGCCCGCGACCATCCGCGAACAGGGCAAAAGCGACGCCTGGGGCCGCCCGCTGCAGGTGACTGAACCGGCACTGGCCGATGAAATCGCCGCCGCCTCGGGGCTGGTGGTGCGCAAGAACGGAAAGACACCGGCGGTGCTTCTGCGCGGGCTCGACTGGCAGCCCGCCGACAGCCGCGGCGCCGACATACTCAGGAAAAAACAGGAGGATATGTTCCGATGAGGATCGCAATCATTGGCGGCACCGGGCCGCAGGGACAGGGTCTGGCTTTGCGCTTTGCCCGCGCCGGCATCAATGTGGCTCTGGGTTCGCGCGACGGTGAGCGCAGCGCCGGCATCGCGGCAGAGTTGATGGCGAAACTGCCCGCGGGCGCCGCCGAAATCATCGGCCTCGGCAATGAAGCCGCCACCGCAGCTGCGGATGAGATGGTGATCCTCGCGGTGCCATTCTCCGCCCATAACGCCACGCTCAAGGCGGTGAAGCCGGGCCTTGCGGGCAAGATCCTGGTCGACATCGTGGTGCCGCTCAAGGAAGGCGACCCCAAGAAGGTGGAAATGCCGCCCGAAGGCTCCGCCACCGAGGCCGCGCAGGCGCTCCTAGGCGACGAGATCCCGGTGATCGGCGCGCTGCACAACGTGTCGGCCACCACGCTCAACAACCTGGACTGGCCGATCAACTGCGACATCCTGGTCTGCGGCAACAGCCTGCCTGCCCGCAAGAAGGTGATGGAGCTGGTCGGCGCGCTGGATGTCCAGGCCTACAACGCCGGCGACGCCGAGGCCGCCCGCTGCATCGAGGCGATCACCCCGATCCTGATCCGCCAGAACATTTCCAAGGCGGTGCCCTTCACCCATGCGGGCATCCGCATCTGGGCCCCCGATCACTGAGATTCCAACGAGGAGGAAAACACACATGGAATTCGGTATTTGCTTCAAGGGCTTCGTTGAGCCCGAACGCGCCCGCGCGCTGGTCCGCCAGGCCGAGAACGCAGGCTTCACCTACTGCTGGTTCTACGACAGCCACATCCTGTGGCGCGAAAGCTTCGTCGCCATGGCGATGTGCATGGAGCACACCACCAACATGCGCTTCGGCCCGCTGGTGACCAACCCGAACTCGCGCGAGTGGTCGGTGGCGGCCTCGCTGTTCGGCTCGCTGGCGAAACAGTCCGGCGGCCGTTTCGACATCGGTCTCGGCCGCGGCGACAGCGCCGTGCGGGTGATGGGCAAGAAGCCCTCGACCATCAAGCGGATGGAAGAGTTCACCCACGTGGTCAAATCGCTGATCCGCGGCGAGGAAGTGCAGTACGGCGAATGCCCCGAGCCGGTGAAATTCCCCTGGGCGCAGGGCTATGAGCTGCCGGTCTGGATCGGCGCCTACGGCCCCAAGGCGCTGGCTTCGGCCGGCAAGGTCGGAGACGGCGTGGTGCTGCAGATCGCCGAGCCCAAGATCATCAAATGGCTGGCCGATCAGGCCAAGGCCGGCGGTGAGGCTGAAGGCCGCGACATGTCAAACTACCGCGTCATGGCCGCAGCGCCCGCCCACACCGGCCCAATCGAGGAAGGCATCGAGAAGACCAAGTGGTTCCCTGCCATGGTCGGCAACCACGTCGCTGACATCGTCGAGAAATACGGCACCGGCGGCGATCATGTCCCGACCAGCCTGACCGACTACATCAAGAACCGCAAAGGCTACGACTATTCCAAGCACGGCCAGAGCGATAACCCCTATCTCGACTTCATCACCGAGGACATCGTCAAGAGCTTCTGCGTGCTCGGCACCCCGGATGAGCATATCGCCAAGATCCGCGATCTGGAGGCCGCTGGCACCACCCAGTTCAACATCTATCTGGACAGCGGCGACGAGGAGAAGATCATCGCCGATTACGGCGATCACATCATCCCGGCCTTCCGGGAGGACGGTTCCGTATCCTCCCCGATGCTGGCTGCCTCCTAAGGGCTGACGCCAGCCATCTCCCCTGACGGCACAGCCTTCCGGCGGGCAGCCTCCCCTGCCCGCCGGTTTTTGCTGACCGCAGCCGCCGTCGGACCGCCCGCCGGACCGCCCGCTGGCCTTCCCCCCCGAGTTGTGCCAAGACAGCGCCGAGTCGGATTGATATGAAATGGCGGATTCCGCATGGCGCGCATGGCATCAGAGAAACCGAAGACCAAGATCCAGCGTCAGAAAACAGAACAAATCATGGCCGCGGCGCTTGAAGTCTTCTCCCGTCATGGTTCTTCCGGCGCATCTATCAACATGATTGCCAAAACAGCAGGGCTGACTACTCCCAACCTGCTTTATTACTTTGAAAGCAAGGACGCGATCCGGCGGGAGCTTATGGGCCGAACACTGCAGCTGTGGATGGCACCGTTGAGCATGCTGAGCCCGCACGGCGAACCTATTGATGAAATCTGCGAATACATCCGGCGAAAATTGGACGTGTCACGAAGCTTCCCCAAGGAAAGCAAGTTCTTTGCCAATGAGGTCCTGAGCGGGCTGCCGCGTTCCCGCAGCGAAATCTTTGGCCCTCTCAAAGAGCTCTACAGCGCAAAAATCCTGCTGCTGGAAGAATGGATGGATGACGGAAAGATTGCATCTGTGGATCCGCATCACCTTCTGTTTTCGATTTGGGCAACCACGCAGCACTATGCCGACTTCGACGTACAAATCGCGGAAATTGCTCCCAGCAAGGCGGAAGACAGATATGTTGAGGCTGAAGCATTTCTCTTAGAAATGTACAAAAAATTACTCGCCGTTTAAGGTGCGAGTTTAGCTGAGCTATATTTTCAGCAGGCCACGCCCGAAGATATACAAGGAACAGGGTGTTAAACCTCTGAACTGTACAGGATTCAAAAAACAAGCGCGAATTGCGGCGGCATAGCCGGGCCAATGGTAATTGCCTTAAGCACGGTCTGCGCTGCTTGGTTCGCAGTGTCCTCACCGGCTGCATGAACACATACGAACACCGTGCCCTCCTCAACGGGATACCTACGCCACCCGGATGCTGAACAATGGTATGAGGCTAGAGGAGGTATCCCACCTTCTCGGACACGCCACTGTGACCCAGACACAGAAGTACGCCAAGTTCGCCAAAAGGGATGTCGCGGACAGGGCGAGGGAGATCATGAATGGAAGCTGAAATTCCAGCAGCCCCGAAATTGGCCCTTGTATGGACCTACTATATACGGCCCAAGGTCAAAGACGCTACTTACTAACTGATTTTAAAGGAGAAAATGGCGATCCCTGAAGGACTCGAACCCTCAACCTGCTGATTAGAAGTCAGCTGCTCTATCCAGTTGAGCTAAGGGACCGCTCTGCGCCAGTTATGACAGGCTGCCCCCGGGGGTCAAGCCGCGGCGCGCAGATCCAGATGCATAAAGACCGACCACGGATCCTCGGCATAATCCGCAAACGGCGGGCAAGGGGCAAAGCCAAAGGATTCGTACAAACGCCGCGAGGGCAGGAAATCCTCGGTGGAGCCGGTCTCGAGGTAGACCGCGACCGCATGGCTGCGGCGGGCAAGCTCCAGCAGGAAGGCCAGCATGGCACGGCCTGCGCCACTGCCGCGGGCCCCTGCCAGTGTGTGCATCGACTTCAGCTCGCGGGTGCCATCGCCCAGGTCCTTGAGCGCCCCCATGGCAAGCGCCTGGCCGTCCCGTCGCAGCAGGAAGAATTGCACCTCCGGCCCCTCCAGACCGCTGGCGTCCATGGCATGGCAGCTTTCCTCGGGCGATTGCGCTGCCATCTGCGCCAGATGGCGGCGGATCAGGGCGGCAGCCTCCGGATCAGAGGGGCGGGCGGCGGCGATGTCAAAGGCTGTGTCGGTCATCGTCAAAGTCCATCGGGCGGGTTGCCCTAAGGTATTGCCCGGCCAGCGGCGGATGGCAATCGCGCAGGCGCTCTTATGCACCCCCAACGCAGGTGATGCCTGATTTTTAGGCAAGGCCGGGGATGTCAGCGGTAGAGGCTGCACCAGATGGCCATCAGGGTACGGGCAGCTTCCGGCGGCAATACCAGGAGCAGCAAGGCGCCGCCGTCGGAGGCCGCGAGGATGTGCAGTTGCGGCGTGACCGGCAGCAGCAGGCAGTCCGGTTTTGGCACAGGCATCCGGGCAGAGGCGGGGCGGGCCGATTTGGAGGTGAGCGCCTTTCGTACCGCATCCAGTCGGGTGAGCAGCGCGTCCGAGCCGCCCGCCTGCGTCTGTGCGCTGTGTCGCGGGCAGTGAAGCCATGCAACAGCCTGCACTTCGGCTTGGGCGCGAAACTTGTCCAGCCGGCTGCTGCTGCCCCCTGCGGTCAGGGCGGCGGCCAAGGTCCCTGCGGTGCAGCTGCCCGCACCTTGCGGCACGGCGCAAGGCCGGCGGCGAAAACTGAAAGCCTGATCCCGGGCCTGAGCATCCAGTTGCCGCAGGCGGGCAGCAAAGAGCTGGGCTGCGGCTTCCGGATCCTCGGCAGCAGTGGAGGGGTCCGTGCAGCCGTTCAGGCGGATGCCTGCAAGCCTCCGATGCACCACAGTGAGGACCGCGGCGGGCTGCTGGCGGATGTAAAGGATGATTTCGCGCGGCAGCACGGTATCGCGGATTTCGCGCAGCACTGCGGCGCCGAGACTGTCTGTCGCCTCTGCACCGGCAGTGCCGCCGGGTTGCGCCAGCCGGACCAGCGCCTGCTGCAGGGCTGAGGCGGCGGCACTGCCAGGCCGCGGGGGGCGCTGCGCGGGAGTCGCCATCACATACCGCCTTTCTGGCGCGCGAGCAGCTGCCGGGCCGGGGCCGCCAACCGGGCGGCGGCCTCTGCGTCGTCGCAGATACACAGCACAGCATCGCCGGAGCCGCCACCAGCGCGCAGGAACAGGCGAGCCTCGCCCGGGGCGAGCAGCAGAACGTCATCCGCGGGCGTATTGGCGGCGCCGCCGGCCTGAACTGCTGCATCCAATGCCAGGAAGCCGCGGCGGGCCTGCTGGCAAAGGTCGTCGAGATATTCCTGCGGATGGCCGCCATCGCTGCTGCTGCGCAGGACAATGCTGGCGCCGAGGTCGCCAAAGGCGGCCAGGCGGCAGCCGGGTTCAAAATGGCGCAGGGCGTCGAGCTGGCGGGCAAGGGTCATGGCCTATCCCAGCCGCGCGGTGGTGCATCAAATCGAGCAGGTGCTGGCGGCATTGCGGC
>NZ_JWLG01000030.1:8304-46432 GCF_000813905.1 Leisingera sp. ANG-M6 | reverse complement strand
GCCTGGGCGGGCGCGGCAGCGGGAGCCTTGGCTGCCGCCGGGGTGAGAGTGTCCGCGGCTGGGGCCTTGGGCAGCGCCTTGGACTGGGGGATGCTGCCTGCGGCGAGGCCTTGGGATTGGGCTTGGCTTTCAGGGGCTTGCTCCCCTTCAGCCGCTTGCGGCACGGCCTCAGACCTTGGGATGCGGTGGGCCTGGAGGTTGAGGCTGCTTTCGGGTGTGGGCTGCTGCGGCAGCGGGTCTGGGGTGAGTGAGATCAGCAGCGCGCCGGCGCCCGCAGCGTGGACCAGGGCAGAGGCGGCAAGCCCCAGAGCCCATATCGCCGGGGCGCGGCTCATCCGTCTGTTTCCGGGGTGACCACCAGCACCACATCGGTGAATCCCAGCGCCTCGCCCTCGGCCACCAGCGGCAGCACGTTGCGCAGTTCGGCTGTGCGGTGGGCGTTGATGCGCAGGCGTAAGGCAGGGTCGTCTGCCAAGAGGGCTGAGAGGGCAGGGGAGAGGGCGTCGCGGGCAATCGCTTTGCCGTCGAGGGCCAGGTCGCCGCTGGCGGAGACCGCGAGGGTGATGCCGCCTGCGGGCATGTCGCGGCCTGTGACCGCAGTGGCGGGGCGCACGTCGAAGGGCGCGGTGGCGTCCATGCGGCCGATCAGCATGAAGAACACCAAGAGGAAGAACACCACGTCGATCAGGGCGATGATGGTCTCAGTATGCGGGTTACGGGCGGGGCGGTTGAGTTTCACTGTGCCGCCTCCAGCCGCAAGACGCGCAGGCGGGTGACCCCGGCCAGTGCGGCGGCGTCCATCACGGTGATCAGCGCCTGGGTTTGCGCGGCACCGGAGGGGAGGATGACCACTTGGGTGAGGGGTTCGTTTGCGACTGCCGAAGTGAGAGTGGCCTGCAGTGTTTCGCTGTCCAGAGCGGAGCCGCGCAGCACCGGCACGCCGTCAGCGCCAAGGCGGATCATCAGGGTGCCGGCCGGGGTTTGGGGACTGCCCGCGGCGGTGGCCTCGGACGGTTTCACCGCCGGGATCATGTCAAGGTTCAGATAGGTGGAGGTCACCATGAAGAACACCAAGAGGATCAGCATGACGTCAATCATCGGCACCAGCGAAATCAGGGCGCGGGGTCGGGCGGGCCGGTTGATCATCATGGCGGCGTTCCCCCGTGTCAGCGCGACCCGTCGATCAGCAGCAGGCGGCCGGCGGCGCTTTCGATGGCCTGGGCGGCGGCGTCGATGCGGGCGGCGAAAAGCCCTGCGGCGATGGCGGCGGGGATGGCGACCAGCAGGCCCGCGGCGGTGGTCAGCAGCGCCTGCCAGATGCCGCCCGCGAGGACCGAGGCGTTGGCGGCGCCCTGCGCCAGTTCCAGTTCCTGAAACGACTGGATCATGCCGAGCACGGTGCCGAGCAGGCCGAGAAGGGGCGAGACCATGGCGATCAGTTCCAGGAGGCGGATGAGGGAATTCATCCGGCTCACCTCCTCATTGCCGCGACGCTGCAGTTCGTCTTGCAGGAGCGGGCCGCGCAGACCCTCCTGCAGGGCCTGCATGGCGTAGGTCATGACGCGGTCTGCGGGGGATTTGCCGCCCGCAATGCTGTCCTGTGCCTGCTTGCGGTCGCCGTCCTTCCATTGAGTCAGCGCCTGTTCGCGGGCTTGCCCGCCGGAGCGCACCGGCCAGAGCTGGATCAGTTTGACGGCAATCACCGTCAGCGACAGAAGCGACATCAGGGCCAGGATCACGATCACTGGCCCGCCGGTGCCGAGCATATCCCAGGTGCCGGCCATGGCTTATTTCACCAGCGGCGCGGCAGCGCGGGAAGTGAGCTCCAGGATCGGGAAACAGTCCATCTGATCCTCGTTCTGGGGCTGGCAGGAGGTGATGTCGTGCAGCAGGATTTCGGAGATGTTGCTGCAGGCGGTTTCCGGGATCTCAAAGAGTTTCAGGGTGGTGCGCTGGACCGGCAGGGGGGCGGCGTCGATCGACAGCAGGCGGTCGATCACCCCCTGGCCGTCGAGGATCGCCAGCGACATCTCGAAGCCTTCGAAGCTTTTGCCGGTCTGGTTGCGGAACAGGAAGAAGGCGCGGCAGCCGCCGCCCTCGATTTCTTCGGTCTTGTTCAGCTCAACGTGCAGCGGGCCGGTTTCCGCGGCGGCGGTGAGCGGCAGGCAGATCAGGGCGAGGGCAGTCAGCAGACGGGTCATGGGCATCACGGTCTCCGGGGTCCGGTGGATGCCCGGCCCGCAACCGCTGCGGGCCGGGCTGCGTTCGGGGTCAGACCAGGGCGGTCAGGGCCTTTTCAATCTTGTCCATCGCGTCGCGGGCAGAATCGAGGTCGCGGCGTTTCAGGTGCCGGGCGGCCACATGCAGCGCGCGGCCCAGCCGGTCGCGGACCTTGCCCGGGGCGCGGGCGACATTGGCCTGCAGAGACTGGGCGCGTTTGACCTGGGCGCCAAGGGAGCGCTGGTCCATTTCGCGCTGGCCGCGCTTCATCGATTTGGCCTCATCCTCGCGGTCGGCGCCGATGCGGGCCACGGCGCGTTCGATCACCACGATCATCGTCTCGGCCTCCTGCAGGCGGCCGTCGTTGATCAGGCTGACCGATTTGGCGAGGGCGCGTTTCAGCTTCAGCTCCAGCGGGCCGGGGGCGAGGCCGATGCGCGGCTGGATGCGTTTCAGGCGGCGCTTCAGCGGCGCGATGGCCTTGGCGTCGATGCCGGTGGCGGAAATGTCGGAGGCGTCTTCCTCTGTCACCTGGCCGCCGGAGGCCTCGGGTTTGAGGCTGTCCAGGAGGTTGCCGCCGTCATCGTAGAACAGCACGTTGACCTTGGCCGGGTTGCGCTTGAAGAATTTCTTGAGCTCGGTGACCATGCGCTGCGGCGCGCTTTCGCAGATCATCTCCATGTCGCCGGAACGCACCACATAGGTGCCCCAGGCCATGGGCGGGCCGCCGCCCGCATTCTTCATCGGTGTTTTCAGGGTTTCCGGTTTCTTACCCGGCTGAATCATCAGAAGCGGGTCCTTGCTGGCGTCCAGGCAGAAGGCGAAACTCATCCGCTTCTTCGCCCCCTCGCGAACCATCTCTTTGACTTCTTTGCCAGAAATACGATCAATACTCATCATTCAGCCGCTGTTGAATGCTTGGAAAAGGTTTGACATTAGGATGGCGATAAGGCTCTCTTGGGGTCAAGTTATTGTTTGAGGTTTCCGCAGGTTTAACCACCAGGCCCGAAAAGAGTGGCACCTGCTTTCCGTTACGTTACCACACAGGAACGTGACCAAAAAAGAATGCACCCAGGGGGGCGAAAGAAGATGGATCCTGCAGTATTGCTGCAATCCAAAGGGGATGATGCCCCTAGCGGTGAGAACCTCGAATATGACCCGGCTTTCACCGAGATGGAGCTGGCGGCCCAGCCGGGCGAAGAATCGGTGGTGGGCAACGAGACCATCGAGGCCACCGATCCCGACTACCGCGAAGTTCAGAAGAAGGCGCTTGAGGTGCTGGAGCGCAGCCACGATTTGCGCGCTGCCGTTTTCCTGGGCGACGCGCTGCTGCACTCCGAAGGGCTGCCCGGTTTTGCCGATGTGACCACCTATATCCGCGGCTGCCTGGAAGAGTTCTGGGAGACCTGCCATCCGGAGCTGGACGAGGACGACGGCGATCCTACGATGCGGATCAATGCGATCCAGGATCTGTGCGGCCAGCCGGACGGGATGGCGGGGGCTTCGCCGCTCTACCGGTCGCTGCGCCGGGCACCGCTGAGCGAGAGTCGCGGCTTTGGCCGGTTCTGCCTGCGCGACATCGAGATTGCCGAAGGGGTGATGGCGGCGCCGGAGGATATGGAGCATGTTCCGGACAGCGCCACCATCGGCGCGGCGTTTCAGGACAGCGACGAGGAAATCGTCGCGGCGCGGCTGGCTGCGGTCAAGACGGCGGAGGAGAACGTGCGCGCGATATCTGCCGTGTTCGACGAGCAGACGCCGGGGCAGGGCCCGGACCTGAGCGCGCTGATCAAGCTGCTGCAGCAGATCGGCAAGCGGATCGGCACCTATGCCAATCTGAGCGCCGAGGATGATGCTGCGGAAGATGAGGCGGCAGAGGATGGCGCGGAGGACAGCGGCGGCGCAGCGCCTGCTGCTGGCGGGCGGGCGATGCCGTCTGCGCCGGGCGCAATCAACTCGCACGCGGATGTGTCCAACACGCTGGACCGCATCATCAGCTACTACCGGCGGGCGGAACCTTCCAGCCCGCTGCCGATCCTGCTGGAGCGGTGCAAGCGGCTGGTGGGGGCCGACTTCCTCACCATCATGAATGACATGGCCCCGCAGGGGGTGGAGAACGTCCACCTGATCGGCGGGATTGACGAAGACGACGACTGACGGACACGGGGAATTTCTGCGGCGGAACCTGCTGCGGACCCCGTGAAAGCAAGACGAGTAAGGAGACCTAGATGGCCGGAAGTTCACAGAAATTCATTGCCCGCAACCGGGCACCAAGGGTCCAGATCGAATATGACGTGGAGCTGTATGGCGCCGAGAAGAAGGTGCAGCTGCCCTTCGTGATGGGCGTGATGAGCGACCTGGTGGGCAAATCCGAAGTGGAGCAGCCCGCCGTTGCGGACCGCAAGTTCCTGGAAATCGACGTGGACAACTTCGATGACCGGATGAAGTCGATGGCGCCGCGCGCCGCCTTCACCGTGCCCAACACGCTGACCGGCGAGGGCAACCTGGCGGTCGACATCACGTTTGAGAGCATGGACGATTTCAAGCCCGCCGCGATTGCCGCCAAGGTGGAGCCGCTGCGCGAGCTGCTGGAAGCGCGCACCCAGCTCAGCAACCTGATGACCTATATGGACGGCAAGACCGGCGCCGAGGATCTGATCTCCAAGATCATCCAGGACCCGAGCCTGCTGAAAACCCTGGCCGCGCAGCCGAAACCCGGCGGCGAAGCCGACAGCGAAGAATAAGAGCGGAGGACGAAGATGGCTGAAGAAGAACTCCAGGCGGAAGCCGCTGCCGGTGAAGCCGCCTTTGGCTCTGCCGAATTCGCGAGCCTGCTGCAGAAGGAATTCCGTCCCAAGTCGGACCAGGCCAAGACCGCTGTTGAAAGCGCGGTCAAGACCCTGGCCGAGCAGGCGCTGGCTAACACCGCGCTGATTTCCGATGACGCGCTGCGCTCGATCGAGAGCATCGTTGCGGCGATTGACGAGAAGCTGACCGAGCAGGTGAACCTGATCCTGCACAACGAGGAATTCCAGCAGCTGGAAAGCGCCTGGCGCGGTTTGCATTATCTGGTCAACAACACCGAGACCGATGAGCAGCTGAAGATCCGGGTGATGCCGATCACCAAGAAGGAAATGTCGAAGACCCTGAAGAAGTTCAAGGGCACGGCATGGGATCAGTCGCCGATCTTCAAGAAGATCTATACCGAGGAATTCAGCCAGCTGGGCGGCGAGCCCTATGGCTCCCTGGTGGCCGACTATCACTTTGACCATTCGCCGCCGGATATCGAGCTGCTGGGCGAAATGTCCAAAATTGCAGCCGCCGCGCATGCGCCGCTGATCACCGGCGCCAAGCCGACGCTGTTCCAGATGGACAGCTGGGCGGAACTGTCGAACCCGCGCGATCTGACCAAGATCTTCCAGACCCCGGAATATGCCGCATGGCGCAGCTTGCGCGACAGCGAAGATGCGAAATACGTCGGGCTCGCGATGCCGCGCTTCCTGGGCCGTCTGCCCTATGGCTCCAAGACCGATCCGGTTGAGGAGTTCGCATTCGAGGAAGACACCGCAGGTGCCGGCAGCGAGAAATACGGCTGGGTGAATGCGGCCTATGGCATGGCGGTGAATATCACCCGCTCGTTCAAGATGTACGGCTGGTGCTCGCGCATCCGCGGCGTCGAGAGCGGCGGCACGCTGGAGAACCTGCCCAGCCACACCTTCCCGACCACCGATGGCGGCGTCGATCAGAAGTGCCCGACCGAGATTGCCATCGACGACCGGCGCGAGGCGGAACTGGCGAAGAACGGCATGATGCCGCTGATCCACCGCAAGAACACCGATGTTGCGACCTTCATGGGCGCGCAGTCGCTGCACAAGCCGGCCGAATACGACGATCCGGACGCCACCGCCAACGCCAATCTGGGCGCGCGGCTGCCGTATCTGTTCGCCACATGCCGGTTCGCGCACTATCTGAAGTGCATGGTGCGGGACAAAGTCGGCTCGTTCAAAAGCCGTCAGGACATGGAGTCCTGGCTGCAGGACTGGATCAACAACTATGTTGATTTCAACGCAGACATCTCTTCGGAGACCGAGAAGGCGCGCAAACCTCTGGCCGCAGCTGAAGTGGTTGTGGAAGAGGTCGAGGGCAACCCGGGGTATTACACCTCAAAATTCTTCCTGCGCCCGCATTACCAGCTGGAGGGGCTTTCCGTCTCGCTGCGTCTGGTATCGAAACTGCCCTCGGAAAAAGGAGGCTGATTTTCCACTCCCCAGCCTTAACCAAGCATAGTGCAGTAGAGTTCAATATTTTTGAAAGGATAGCAAAATGGCTGCAAACATGTTCGTACAGATCTCGGACATCGAAGGCGATGCAACCGAGGAGAACCACAAGAAGTGGATCGTGATCCAGTCGGCGAGCTGGAACGTGGAGCGCGCGGTTGAAATGACCGACCTGGGGTCCACCCAGCGGATGCACGCGAACTCGAACTTCGGCAAGATCGAGCTGACCTCGCAGATGGGCAAGGCATCGAACGACCTGGCGCTGTCGGTTGCCAACGGTACCGTCCGTCCGGAAATCATCATGCACTGGTGCCGTTCGGGTGACAGCGCCAGCCAGGGCCTGCTGGTCTATTCGGTCTGGAAGATGAAAGACGTGGTTGTCGACAGCTACTCGATCTCTGCCAGCGAAGACGGCATTCCGGAAGAAACCTGGTCGCTGGCCTATGCTGCGATTGAGCATGAGTACAAGTCGACCAACCAGAAGACTGGTAAACTCACCACTGAAGGCACCTTCAAGTGGAACGTGCAGACCGGCAAGGTCGAGTAAACCAATTGGCGGACCCCGGGTATATTACATGCCCGGGGTCCGTTTTTTCTGACGTATTTGCAGCATCCATCCCCGTTGCGGAGTAGAGCCCCATGACCCCCGAAGAGCATCTGAAAGCTGGTGATCCCAAGGCGGCGCTGGAGGCGCTGCAAGCCAAGATCCGCGCGGATGCGAGCAATCCGAAGCTGCGGGTGTTCCTGTTCCAGCTGTTGTGCGTGCTGGGCGACTGGAACCGGGCGATTGCCCAGCTGAAGGCCGCCGCCGGGCTGGATGAAGGCGCCACGGTGATGGCGCAGGCCTACCGCGAGGCGATCATCTGCGAGGTCTACCGCGAGAAAGTGTTCGCCGGTGAAAAGTCGCCGCTGATCCTGGGCGAGCCGGAAGAATGGCTGGCACATCTGATCGAGGCGCAGAAACTGCTGGCAACCGGCAATCCCAAAGAAGCCGCCGAGCTGCGCGCCAAGGCGTTTGATGCAGCTCCGGCCAGCCCCGGTGAGGTGAACGGCAAGCGGTTTGAATGGATCGCGGACGCCGACATGCGGCTGGGTCCGGTGCTGGAGGCGGTGATCAACGGCAAATACTACTGGCTGCCGTTTTCCAAGATCGTCTCCTTTGAAGCAGAGGAACCGAGCGACCTGCGCGATGCGGTCTGGACGGCTGGCACGCTGACCCTGGCGGGCGGCGGTGAAGTGGCGGCGATGATCCCGACCCGTTATCCCGGCAGCGAGAAGGCCGACGGACTGTCGATGCTGGCACGCGCCACCGTGTGGGAGGATGCCGGCGAAGAAACTTATACCGGTCTGGGCCAGCGGCTGCTGGCGATCGGCGATGAGGACATTGCCATCATGGACGTGCGCACACTCCGGATGGATGGGCACGGCGAAGAGAATGGCTGACAAGACACTGGCCGAGCGCCTGCAGCCCTCGCTGCTGGACCGGCTGACAGACAACGCGCCTGGCGATCAGAAGGAAACCCGCGAGAGCCGGGTGATCGACCTTGTGCGGCTGCGGGAAATCATCCAGCGCGATCTGTCGTGGCTGCTGAACACCCAGAATGTCGAAAGCCATTTTGATGCGGAGAAATACCCGTCGGTGTCCAAGTCTGTGCTGAACTACGGGCTGATCGAGGTGGCGGGCGAGGCCTCGACCACGGAGAAGGCGGAGGCGATCCGCCGGTCGATCAAACGGGCGATTGCCACCTATGAGCCGCGGATCATCGAAGGCTCTGTCGACGTGCGGCTGCAGGATGGCACGGATGCGACCGAGATGACCGTGGGGCTGGAGATCCGCGCCGACATGTGGGCACAGCCGATGCCGCTGGAACTGTATCTGCGCAGCAAGGTTGATCTGACCACCGGCGAAGTTCAGATGGAAAGGGCCATGTGATGGATACACGGCTGCTGACCCATTACGAGAATGAGCTGAACTACCTGCGCGACATGGGCGCGGAATTTGCGGCGGCCTATCCCAAGATTGCGGCCCGGCTGGGCATGGAAGGGGTCGAGGTTCTTGATCCTTACGTGGAGCGGCTGCTGGAAGGCGCCGCGTTTCTGACCGCGCGGGTGCAGCTGGAACTGGAGCTGCAGTATCCGAACTTCACCTCCAACCTTCTGGAAATCATCTACCCGCATTACTTGGCGCCGACGCCCTCGATGATGATCGCGGCGTTTGAGCCGGATGTGGCGAATTCGGCGGTGAAAAGCGGCTATGTGCTGAAGCGCGGATCGACCCTGCGCTCGCGGCTGACTGAGGGCGAGCAGACGCCTTGCGAGTTCCGCACCTCTGCCGATCTGACCATGTGGCCGATCCAGATCACCGAGGCGCAGTATATTGACGGGCGCGGCGAGCTGGTGGCGGCAGGGGTTGCCACCGGGTATGACGCGCGGGCAGGCATCCGGCTGCGCATCAAGCGGATCGACGGCGATCCGATCAGCAAGCTGGAGATGGACAAGCTGTCGCTGTACCTGACCGGCGAGGCGGGCAACAGCTGGCCGCTGCTGGAACTGCTGTGCACCCAGGTGCAGGGGATTGTCGCGCGCTCCACCGACCGGCGGGCCGACTGGCAGCTGCCGCTGCGCGGTGCCAAGGTGGCGCACAAGGGATTCAGCCCCGAGGAGGCGCTGCTGCCGCTGCCGCGCCGGGTCTATGACGGCTACCGGCTGCTGCAGGAATATTTTGCGATGCCGGAGCGGTTCCGCTTTGTCGAGCTGCAGGGGCTGCAGGCGGGTCTGGAAAAATCCGCGGGCGATGAGGTGGATCTTTATATCCTGCTGCGCGAAGGGATGCCGGAGATTGCGCCGATCGTGGTGCCGGAGGTGTTCAAGCTGAACGCGGTGCCGGCCGTGAACCTGTTCGAAAAGCGTTGCGACCGGGTGCGGATTTCGCCGATTGATACCGAGCATCATGTGATTCCGAACCGCACTGCGGGCCTCGATTTCGAGATTTACGGATTGCAGAGCGTGACCGGGATCAGCGGCGAGGGGGAGGATGACGTAATTTTCCGCCCGTTCTATTCCGCCAATGATTTCACCGCAGCAGGCGAGAGCCACCCGGCCTATTACACCGTCAAGCGGCGGATGCGGCAGCGGTCGGAGAAGGAGCGCCTGCGCGGGGTACGCAGTTCCTATCTGGGATCGGAAGTGTTCCTGACGCTGGTGGACCGGGCGCAGGCGCCCTATTCCGCCGGGCTGGAGCAGCTGGCGGTCAACGCACTGTGCACCAACCGCGATCTGCCGATGCTGCTGGCGACCGGCAATGACGATGTATTCCACCTGCCCGAAGGCGGCCCGGTCAAGAAGGTGACGCTGCCGGTGTCGCCGACCCGGCCGCATCCCACCCTGGCGCAGGGCGATACCGCCTGGCGGCTGATTTCGCATCTGAGCCTCAACTATGTCTCAATCGCGGAAACCGGCAAGGGCCAGTCGGCGGAGGCGCTGCGCGAGCTGGTCGGGCTTTATGCGCCCTTGGGCGACCGGGTGACGGAAAAGCAGCTGGAGGGCATCCTGTCCGTCGGCGCCCGGCCCATCGTGCGGCGCATGACCGACGAGGTGCTGTCCACTGCGGTGCGGGGTCTCGAGATCACCCTGGGCTTTGACGAGAGCTTTTTCGAGGGAAGCAATATCTATGCGCTGGGAGCCGTGCTGGAGCGGTTCTTCCGCGGTTATGCCAGCATCAACTCGTTCACGGAGACCGTCGTGAAAACCGAAAAACGCGGGGAAATTGCCAGATGGCGACCGGAAAAGGGCCTCGGCCGGATGATCTGAGCCTCTATGGCCGGCTGGCCATGGACCCTGAAAAGCACCACGTTTTTCAGGCCCTGAGGGTATTGGAGGCGCATTTCGATGACGCCCCGCGCCTGGGCGAAAGCCGCCGGCCGCGGCAGGACCGGCTGCGTCTGGGGCAAGAGGCGGAACTGGCGTTTCCGCCCTCGACCATTGCCGCGTTCAAACCGGCGGAGGGGGACAAGCCGGCGGTGCTGACCAACCGGTTCTTCGGGCTGTTTGGCCCGCAAGGCCCGCTGCCGCTGCACCTGACCGAATACGCCCGCGACCGCAAACGCAACCACCGCGACCCGACGATGGTGGCCTTTGCCGATATGCTGACGCACCGGCTGATGAGTCTGCTCTACCGGGCCTGGACCCAAGGCTCGCCTGCGGTGAGCTTTGACCGGGCGGATGATCCGATGGCGCGCAAGGTTGCGTCGCTGATCGGATACAACGGGTTCAAATTCGGCGACCGCGATGACATGCCGGACCTCGCCAAGCTGCATTTCGCAGGCCATCTGGCGAAGGGGGCCAAGAACGCCGAGGGGCTGGTGTCGATCCTGTCGGCGTTTTTCGAGGTGCCGGTCTCCCTGGAGGAATATGTCGGCAGCTGGCTGGAACTGGAGCCGGACGACCGCTGGCAGCTGGGCTATGGCGGCCTGGGACAGACCACCAGCATCGGCGACAAGGTGTGGAGCCGCACCGCGAAATTCCGCATCCGCATCGGGCCGCTGAAACTGGAAGATTACGAACGGCTGCTGCCGGGCGGCGCGGCCCTGAACCGGCTGCGGGCAATTGTGCGGTCCTATGCCGGCGATGTGCTGGACTGGGACGTGAACCTTGTTTTGGCGGGCGACGAGGTGCCGCGGGCATCCTTGGGCGGCACCACGCGGCTGGGGCATACCAGCTGGGTGCGCTCGCGCCCGGATCCGGATGCGGATCAGCCGGATGTGAATGATTTGTACCTGTACCCGGGATTAGGCGCCGGGGCTGAGATGCCTGTAGAGGGAGGGATTTGAGATGACCGAGATCAGCCGCGTGGCGCTGTTTGGCAAATTGAACAAGCTGGGATACCAGGCCGTCGAGAGCGCAACCGTGTTCTGCAAGATGCGCGGAAACCCTTATGTGGAACTGGTGCACTGGATGCATCAGCTCTTGGCGCAGCAGGACAGCGATATGCACCGGATCATCCAGCATTACGACCTGGACACCGGCAAGATTGCCAGCGAGCTGACCCGGGCGCTGGACATGCTGCCGCGCGGTGCCTCGACGATTTCGGACCTTTCGGACCATCTGATGGACGCGATGGAACGCGGCTGGGTCTGGGGCTCGCTGCTCTATTCCGCGGGCCAGGTGCGCAGCGGCCATTTGCTCTTGGGCATGCTGAAGACGCCGGCGCTGCGCAACATCCTGTCCAACATGTCGCCGGAGCTGGCGAAGATTGGGGCTGATGATCTGGCCGATAACTTCCACGAGGCCACCGATGGCTCGCCCGAGGAACGGTTGGGGGCGCAGGACGGCTCTAATGTCACCGGCGGCGGGGCGGAACCGGGCGAGGCCTCGGGGTCGATGGCGCCGGGCGCGATGGGCAAGGGCGAGGCGCTGGAGCAGTTCTGCACCGACCTGACCGAACAGGCCCGCAATGGCGAGATCGACCCGATCGTGGGCCGGGATGAGGAAATCCGCCAGATCGTCGATATCCTGATGCGGCGGCGCCAGAACAACCCGATCCTGACCGGTGAGGCGGGCGTGGGTAAAACGGCTGTGGTCGAGGGCTTTGCGCTGCGGATCGCACGCGGCGACGTGCCGCCCGCGCTGAAGGATGTTCGCCTGCTGGTGCTGGACGTGGGTCTGCTGCAGGCCGGGGCCAGCATGAAGGGCGAGTTTGAAAACCGCCTGCGCCAGGTGATCGACGAAGTGCAGGCGAGCCCGACGCCGATTGTGATGTTCGTGGATGAAACGCACACGCTGGTTGGCGCGGGCGGCGCAGCAGGCACCGGCGATGCGGCGAACCTGCTGAAACCGGCGCTGGCGCGCGGCACCCTGCGCACCATCGGCGCCACCACCTGGGCCGAGTATAAGAAATACATCGAGAAAGACCCGGCGCTGACCCGCCGCTTCCAGGTGGTCAAGGTCGAGGAGCCGGGTATCCCGAAGGCGATCCTGATGATGCGCGGCATCGCCTCGATGCTGGAAAACCACCACCGGGTGCAGGTGCTGGACGAGGGGATCGAGGCCGCCGTCAGCCTGTCGGCGCGCTATATCCCGGCGCGGCAGCTGCCGGATAAGTCGGTGAGCCTGCTGGACACGGCCTGTGCGCGGGTCGCTGTCAGCCAGCACGCGGTGCCGGCCGAGGTTGACGACAGCCAGCGCCGGATCGAGGCGCTGACCACCGAGCTGGAGATCATCGGCCGCGACGAGACTGCAGGCTATGAGGTCGCCGACCGGCGCGAGGCGGTGGAAGCGGCCAAGGCTGCCGAAGAGGAACGGCTGGCAGGCCTGACCGAACGCTGGGACAAGGAAAAGGCGGTTGTTGAGGGCATTCTGGAGCTGCGCGCCAAGCTCCGGGAGGGGGCCGCGCCCGTGGATGCTGCCCCGGATGCTGGGGACGACGCTGCGGAGGGCGCCGCCGATAGCCCGCTGTCGGATGAAGAACGCGCCAAGCTGATGCAGGAGCTGAAGGATAAGAACGCGGAGCTGGAAGCGCTGCAAGGAGACAGCGCGCTGATCCTGCCGATTGTCGACCATCAGGCGGTGGCCTCGGTTGTCGGCGACTGGACCGGTATACCGGTGGGCCGCATGGTCAAGGACGAGATCGAGACCATCCTGAACCTGGAAGAGCGGCTGGCGCAGCGGGTGATCGGCCAGGATCACGCGATGAAGATGATCGCCAAGCGGATCCAGACCAGCCGCGCAGGGCTGGACAACCCGAACAAGCCGATTGGCGTGTTCATGCTGGCCGGTACGTCTGGCGTGGGTAAGACCGAAACCGCGCTGGCGCTGGCCGAGGTGCTGTATGGTGGTGAGCAGAATGTCATCACCATCAACATGTCGGAGTATCAGGAGGCCCACACCGTCAGCTCGCTGAAAGGCGCACCTCCCGGCTATGTCGGTTACGGTGAGGGCGGGGTGCTGACCGAAGCGGTGCGGCGCAAGCCCTATTCGGTGGTGCTGCTGGATGAGGTCGAGAAGGCGCATCCGGATGTGCATGAGATCTTTTTCCAGGTGTTCGACAAGGGCGTCATGGAAGACGGCGAAGGCCGCATCATCGACTTTAAGAACACGCTGATCCTGCTGACCTCCAACGTTGGCACCGAGACGATCATGGACTTGTGTTCCGATCCGGATCTGATGCCGGACCCGGAGGGCATGGCAAAGGCGCTGCGCGATCCGCTCTTGAAGGTGTTCCCGCCGGCGCTGCTGGGGCGTCTGGTGGCGATTCCGTACTATCCGCTCAGCCCGGAGATGATCGGCGAGATCACCAAGCTGCAGCTGGGCCGCATCCAGAAACGGGTGCAGGAGGCGCATGGGGTGCCGTTCGAATACACCGATGCGGTGGTCGAAGAGATCGTCAACCGCTGCCAGGAGCTGGACAGCGGCGGGCGGATGATCGACGCGATTGTCACCAACACCATGCTGCCGGAGATTTCCAATGAGTTCCTGCGCCGCCTTATGGAGGGTGCGGAAGTCGAGAAGGTCGCCATCGGCGTTAAGGACGGAGAGTTCACCTACGCATTCGAATGATCACACAAAACAGTAACAAGTAGGGAAGGAGTTCCTATGGTTAAACATGTTGTCATGGACATGAAGAACGTCGATGTCGGCGCGTCTGGGCTGGAGATGGTCAAGCCGCCCAAGCTGTCCTTCAAGGTTGTGGTCGAGCTCGATAAGAAAATGGAGAAGGGGGTCGAGAAAGACCCGCTTCTGCAGCAGGAGTTCCATGCCGGTGCCAGCGAGGTCTTTGAGCAGACCCGCGACACCATTGAGAAGAAGTGCAAGGTGTTCGACAAGGCCTTTGTCGAGATGGCCAACAAGGGCGCCGACAAGAAGACGATGGAAAAGCAGCTGAAGGGGCTGAACGACGCCATCAAGAACGACATCAAGGTCGGCGAGAAGGCGGCGGAGCTGGCGGCGCAGAAGGCCTGGACCAATCTGCAGAAGAAAAAGAAGGAATGGTCCAAGTTTAAGATCAAGGTGGGGGTGTCAATTGCCGGCACTTTGGCCGGTCTGGCGGTGAGCATCGCGGCGATGGCAACCTCGCCGTTTTCCGGCGGTGCGGGCGCGGCCTTTGGCATCATCGGGCTGATCAAGTCCGGCGTCACGCTGGCCAAGGACATTGGCAAGCTGGCGATCAATATCGACCAGTCCAAGACCATCCTGGTGAAGAACCTGGCGGTGGTGGAAAAGGCGGCCTCCAACAAGGCGCTGAATGCCACCAACGAGGTGTCGGCGGCGGTGTTCCAGGAGTTTCTTGGCATCTCGCAGCCGTCGGTCAAGACGGTCGAGGATGCGGCGGATACGCTGAAGGCCAAGTACGCCCAGATGGTCGTCAAGATGCACGACCTGTCGAAGAACCTGAACAAGATCCTGAAGCAGCAGGAAAAGCTGAAGAAGGAATTCCTGGCCGAGGTCGGCAAGAAGCTGAAGAAACACCCTGTCAAGGATAAGAAGACGCAGCTGGTGATGATCAGCAAGGCGCTGGATACGGCGTTGGCGAAAAACTATGCCGAGGTGCAGAACGCGATCGACAAGATCCAGATCATGTATGCCGATGCCCGCGGCTGGGCCAACAACATCAAGGACCTGATGAAGCGGGTGAAGGCGCTGACGATCAAAGACCCCAAGGCGCTGAAGGTGTTCCGCGAAGGGCTGAAATTTGCAGCTCTGGCACTGTCGCCGATCGACGGCAACTCGATTGCCACCGGCGCCAAGGATCTGGCCCTGGGTGTGGGCGGCGCGGTGGGTGGCTACGCCTATGACAAAATCACCAGCAAGGTGCTGGACGGGACTGTGTTCGACGCGGCCTGAAACTGAAAAAGACCACCGGGCGCATTCTGCGCCCGGACAACTGAAAGACCGGTGGAGAAGTACCTTGGACAGCAGCGCGCAATCCGCAGAGACGCTTCGGGACAAGGCCCGCGAATTTGTCGAGCGCAGGTCGGTGACCAATGCCATTCTGGGCATCATCATCTTTAACGCCATCACGCTGGGCCTCGGCACCTCTGCTGCGGTGCGGGCGCATGCGGGCGGGCTGCTGGATGTGATCGACACCACCGTACTGGCAATCTTTGTGCTGGAGCTGGCGCTGAAGCTGTTTGCTTACGGCTGGCGGTTCTTTTCCTCGGCCTGGAATATCTTTGACCTTGTCGTCGTCTCCTTCGGCCTGTTCCCGGACAGCCAGGGCCTGTCGGCGCTGCGCGGCCTGCGGGTGGTGCGGGCGCTGCGGCTCTTGTCGGTCATTCCGCAGATGCGTGCCGTTGTTCAGGCGCTGCTGGACGCGCTGCCCGGCATGGGCGCGGTGATCGTGATGATCTCCATCGTGTTCTACGTCTTCGGGGTGATGGCGACGATGATGTACGGCGCTGCCTTTGACGAATGGTTCGGCACGCTGGGCCGGTCGCTCTATTCGCTGTTCCAGATCATGACACTGGAAAGCTGGTCGATGGGCATCGTGCGCCCGGTGATGGAGGAGTTCCCCTTCGCCTGGTCGTTCTTTGTGCCGTTCATCGTGATCACCGCCTTTTCCGTTTTGAACCTGTTCATCGGCCTTTTGGTCAACACCATGCAATCCGCGGTGGAAGCGGATGCAGAGGCAGAGTTCGAGAAGCTGCGCGAACTGGTGAAGTCAGAGACGGATGTGGTGGATGAGCATGTCCGGGAGATGCATGAGGAGATCAAGGCGCTGAGGGCTGAGCTGGCCGAGCTGAAAGGGCAGGGCAATGGCTGACAGCTCGCAGAAATTCATCGCCCGGAACCGGGCGCCCAGGGTCCAGATTGAATATGACGTGGAGCTCTATGGCGCCGAGAAGAAGGTGCAGCTGCCTTTTGTCATGGGGGTGATGAGCGACCTGGTTGGCAAGTCCATGGTTGAGCAGCCCGCGGTGGCGGACCGCAAGTTCCTAGAGATCGACGTTGATAATTTTGATGAGCGGATGAAGGGCCTGGCGCCGCGCGCCGCCTTCACCGTGCCCAACACGCTGACCGGCGAGGGCAACCTGGCGGTGGATCTGACGTTTGAGAGCATGGCGGATTTCGCGCCCGGTGCGATTGCCGCCAAGGTGGATGCGCTGCGCCCGCTGCTGGAGGCGCGCACCCAGCTGCAGAACCTGATGGCCTATATGGACGGCAAAACCGGGGCCGAGACGCTGATCGAGACGATCCTGAATGATCCGTCGTTGCTGGCGGCGGTGTCTGCACCCGCCGCGGATGCAGAGAGTGCCGCGGCGCTGGACAGCCTGCGCAATCTGGAACTGCCGGAGGAAGAGGCGGACACCACGGGTGACGTGCTGGCCGGCCTTGCCGCGCAGGCGCCAGAAGATACCGCGCCTGAGGACACATCCGGCGGGGTTCTGGATGCGCTGCGCGACGCCGCGCCGGAAGCTGCGGAGCCGGAAGACACGTCAGCGGACGTGCTGGCCGGTTTGAGCGCGGCGGCGCCTGAGGACACAGACCAGCCGGATGAAGCCGCAGATGCCCTGGCGTCGCTGGCCGCGGCTGAGGTTCCGGAGACTGTTGAGGAAGATACCTCTGCGTCGGTGCTGGAGGGGCTGGCCCAGGCTGACCTTCCGGAAGAAGAGGAAGACACGTCCGGTGAGGTGCTGGCCGGGCTTTCCGCACAGGCCCCGGAAGAAGCTGAAGCAGAGGATGGCTCCGGCAGCGTTCTGGATGACTTGCGGGCTGCTGAGCCTGAGCAGGCTGAAACGGATGATGGGTCCGCTGATGTGCTGGCGGGCCTGAGCGCTGCCGCACCCGAAGAAGAAGACCAGGGCGATGAGGCCGGAGAGGCGCTGGCCTCGCTCGCGGGCGCTGAGGTTCCTGAGGCTGAAGAGGACGATCAGACGGATTCTGTCCTCGAAGGGCTGGCGCAGGCGGACCTCCCCGAAGAGGACGAGGACACCTCTGGCGATGTGCTGGCCGGGCTGGCGGCGCAGGATGTGGAGGAGGCGGCCGAAGAAGATACCGCGGGAGCGGCGCTGGAAAGCCTGGCGTCCGTTGAAGTGACTGACGCGGAAGAAGAGGATCACGCTGGTGTGCTGGATGCGCTGGCGGATCTGGATGTGCCGGAAGAAGCCGATACGGCGGCTGATGATGCGCTGGAGAGCCTCGCCTCTGTCGAGATTGCGGAGGATGGCGAAGAAGACCATTCCGGCGTTCTGGATGCGTTGGCAGATGCAGCGGTGGAAGAAGATGAAGACACCGCAGCGGAGGATGCGCTCGAAAGCCTTGCCGCTTTGGAGACCGGCGATGACGCGGAAGAAGACACTGCGGGCGCAGCTTTGGAGAGCCTTGCGGCTGCGGATGTGCCGGACGCTGACGAGGAAGAGGACCATGCCTCGGTTCTGGATGAGCTGGCCGCGATCGAGGTGGAGGATGAGGCCGATGATGCTGCGGGCGCCGCGCTGGAGAGCCTTGCAGCCGCAGAGGTGGCTGAGACTGAAGATGAGGACCATTCGGACATTCTGGAGGGGCTGGCAGATCTGGAACCGGACGCGGCTGAGGAGGAGGATGACTCTGGTGCGGCTTTGGAAAGCCTGGCTGCGGTGGATGTTGCCGAAGACGAAGATGACGATGTTTCCGATGTTCTGACCGGGCTTGCAGATACGGATCTGGCAGAGGAAGACAGCGGCGAAGAGGCCGCTGCGGCCCTGGAGAGCCTGGCGGACGCGGTTGTGTCCGATGATGAAGAAGACGCCGGACTGGACGATGTGCTTGATGGGCTGCTGCAGGAGGCGCCCGGGGAGGACGAAACCGCCAGCGATACCGAAGATGCGCTGGAAAGCCTCGCCGCAGTTGAGATCGAAGATGCGGAAGATGACGGCTCCGATGATATTCTGGACGGTCTGCTTGACGCTGCGCCAGAAGAGGAAGACGCGGAAGGCGACGATCTGAGCGCTGTTCTGGACGGTCTTGATGCGCCCGAAGAAACCGGAGAGGCGGAGGATGCCGGGGATATCCTGGCCGGGCTGGCAGAAGGCGCGCCTGAGGAAGACACTAATGCTGGCACTGATCTGGATGACATCCTGGGCGGTCTTGAGGAACCGGAGGACGACGCCGGCGAAGAGGATCTGAGCGCGGCGCTGGATACGCTGGAGGCTCCTGAGGCAGCTGAAACCGAAGACAGCGGTCTGGACGATCTGCTTGCGGATCTTGGCAGTGATGAACCGGAAGAGGCCGCGGAGGATGGCGCTGATGATGTGCTGGCAGGCCTCGCGGACGCTGGCATTGAAGAGGATGCTGAAAGCGGCGGGGCCGATTTGGAGGCCTTGCTGGCGGATGGCGATGAGGCGGAAGACTCCGCCGAAGACAGCGATCTGGACAGCCTGTTGGGAGACCTGGGCGGCGAGGATGATGCCGCGGACGAACTTGATGCGCTTATGAGCGGTGCAGAGGAAGAGACCGTAACTGAGGCCGCTGACGGCGAAGACAGTTTGGATGATCTTCTGGGCAGTCTGGATGCGGCTGAAGAGGAAGACACAGACAGTTCTGATCTTGATGCGCTTTTGGCTGGCGATGAGGACTCTGCTGGGGCTGAGGATGATCTGGACGCCTTGCTGGGCGGTTTGGACGAGCCGGAAGAGAGTGCCCCGGAGGAAACGGATAGCAGCGCGGACGCCGGTGAGGATGACCTGGACGCGCTGCTTGGCGGTCTGGATGAGGACGAGGCCGGCGGGGACGCCAGCCTGGATGACCTGCTGGGCGATCTTGGCAGCGATGAGGAAGACGACGGCGATCTGGATGGTCTGCTGGCGGGGCTTGGCGAGGAAGCGGAAGCCGAAGAGGCAGAGGACGCGGACAGTGCCGAAGACGACCTCGATGCGCTGCTGGGCGGTCTGGGGGACGCAGATGCGGATATTGACAGCCTGATGGGCGGTGACAGCGGGGATATGGACCTGGATGATCTGCTTGGCGATTTAGGCGGTGACGACGAGGACACCGCCGAGGCCGGCGGCGATGATCTGGATGCGCTTCTGGGGGATCTGGACGAGGGCGGCGATGAACCGGCTGCGGCAGAGGCCTCAGATGAGCCAGAGTTTGCCTATGGCACCATGAGCGCGGAGCGGCCGGCTGCGCAGAAGCTTGAGCGCAAGCGGTTCCGGATGGCGATCCTGGGCGACTTCTCAGGCCGCGCGGCCAAGGGGATTATCGAAACTGGCGATGCGCTGGCAGCGCGCAAGGCGGTGCTGCTGGATCCGGATACGGTTGAGGACGTGATCGAGAGCTTCGCCACCGAACTGGTGCTGCCGATCGGCAAGGACGGTGCGGGCATTGCGGTCAAGCTGGAGGACCTGGACGGGCTGCACCCGGATGAGCTGTATGAAAACGTGGAGCTGTTTTCCGAGCTGGTTGGCCTGCGCAAGCAATTGCAAAGCGGTGCAACGGCGGATCATGCAGCCAAGACGCTGAAAGCCTGGGCGGAGAAATTCGGCACCAAGGCGCGGGCGCCGAAACGGACCTCGGCCGGGAATTCTGTGCCGGCGGACAAGCGTCTGAGCGCCTTTCAGCAGTTAATCGGCGACACCGGCAACACGCTGCGCGAAGCCTCCCCGGTGGAGGATTTGCTGGCGCGCGTTGTGGGGCCGCATATCCGGGCACTGCCAGATCCCGATGTGGCGGCGATGCAGAAGGCGGTGGATGAGGCGCTGTCAGATGCGATGCGGCTGGTGCTGCATCACCCGGAGTTCCAGTCGGTGGAAGCGCAGTGGCGCTCGCTGGATCTGATGGCGCGGTCGATTGAAGCGGACGATACGCTGGATGTGATGCTCTATGACATCTCGGCAGAGGAGCTGGCGGCGGATCTGGCCGCCGAAGACGACTTGTCCAAGACCGGTTTCGTGCGGCTGTTGACCGAGGAACCCCTGGACGAGGAGAACGGGCGCGGCGGCTATTCGGCGCTGATCGGGATGTATCAGTTCGAGGAAACCCCGCCGCATGCCGAATTGCTGGGCCGGATCGCGCGGGTGGCGGCGCATGTGGACGCGCCTTTCTTTGCCTCCATTTCGCCGGAGTTCCTGAAAACGCCCAAGGCGGAGCGTCCCAAGCTGGTGGCCGATGCCTGGAACACGCTACAGGGGATGGCGGAGGCAGGCCATCTGGGGCTGGCCAGCCCGCGGTTCCTGCTGCGCAGGCCTTATGGTGAAAAAACCGATCCCTGCTATGAGTTTGATTTCGAGGAGTTTACCGAAACGGAAGGCCTGAAGGGTATGCTTTGGGCCAATCCGGTGGTGCTGGTGGCGATCCTGCTGGGGCGATCGTTCACGGAACACGGGCCGTCGCTGCAGCTGGGTAAAATTATGTCTCTGGGAGGGATGCCCTATCATTATGTGAACGACAAGTTCGGCGACCAGGTGGCGCTGCCCTGCACCGAGCGCAATATCGATCTGGACAAGATCGCATTGGCGCAGGAACGCGGGTTCATGGCGGTGAGCGCGGTCAAGGGGCGGGACGAGGTGCGGCTGACCTCGTTCAACTCTCTGAAGGGCGGCGAGATTCTGGGGCCCTGGACCGGATTGCCGGCGCCGGAGCCCTCGCCGCCGGATCCGCGCGGGCTGCCGAAGCCCAAACCGCCTGCGGATAGCGGCGGTGATGAAGACGAAGACCTGGATCTTGATTTGGATTTGGGCGGAGACGATGAGGACGATCTCGGCCTGGATGATCTTGATTTCGGAGGCGATGACGGGGATGACGATGGCCTCGGGGATCTGGATGACTTGTTGTCGTCGTTTGGGGATGACGATGATGACGACGGTGGGGATGATGATGACGAAATGGATGCGGACCTCGCCGCGCTTTTGGATGATTTGTGATGCGAATGTTTGAGAACACTGCCGGCGATTACCGGCTCCGTTCCCGTCACGGAAAGGAGGAGACATGGTTGTAAGCAAGGGCCATGAAAATGACCTCGCCTGGATGTCGGGGACATATTCCACCGACGGCCTGATGATGAGCCGGGCGATTGTGCGCGAAGGGCTTAGCAAGCTCACCGAGACAACGATCGAGTTTGCTGCGACCAAGGCCCAGCCCAAGCTGGAAGACCTGGTCGGCAAGCAGATGAACGTGCATGTGATGCGCCAGCAGACGGAGCATCAGTTCAACGGCATCTGCGTTTCGGTTGAGCATCTGGGGTTCCGCAATGGGTACGAGATGTTCGTGGCCGAGGTGCGCCCCTGGTTCTGGATGCTGACGCGGACCTGCGATTTGCGGGTGTACCAGGACAAGAGCACGGTCGAGATCATCAAGCAGCTGTTCGGCGAATACGGGTTCAGCGATTTTACCGACAAGCTGAGCGACAGCTATGAAAAGCGGGAATATTGCCTGCAGTACCGCGAGAGCGACTTTGATTTCCTGTGCCGCCTGATGGAGGAAGAGGGGATCTACTACTACTTTGAGAGCCCGGTCGGGGAGACCTCGCGCGAGAAGCTTATTCTGTGCGACGGGGTCAGCGGCCATTCTCCGATCAGCGGCGGATCAACCGTTGAATTTCACGCCCGCGATGACAGCGACAGGCGGCGCGAAGAGCATATTTCCGAGTGGACCAAGGATGAGCGCGTGACCCGCGGCAAGGTTACGCTGAACGATTTTGACTTCCTGACGCCGTCAGCGGATCTCAAGGCCACATCGTCGATCCAGAAGGGCCAGCATTCCTACAAGAGTTACGAGGTCTACGACTACCAGGGGCATTACCGGAAGAATTCCGGCCTGGGCAACAAGCTGGCGCGGGTGCAAATGGAGGCCGAGGCCATCAAGCACATCCGCTGGCGCGGAGCCTCCAGCGTGCCGACTTTGGTCACGGGCTGCACCTTTACCATGAAAGAGCACCCGGTGAGCGAAAACAACAAGGAATACCTGGTGATTGATGCGGAGCATCACATCAAGGTGGCTTGGGACTATGGCGAGCGGGAAAGCCAGAAGAAGAAGGAAGTTGCGACCAAAGGCGCGATGCGCCGCGACCTGAAGCCGAGGAACATGGAAGTGCCGGAGGAGATGGAGCATGATGTCTATGCCTCCACCTTTGGTGCGATCCTGAAAGCCGATCAGTTCCGGGCGCCGCTGGTGACACCCTGGCCTGAGGTGCAGGGTCTGCAGACGGCCACCGTGGTGGGCCAGAGCGGCGAGGAAATCTGGACCGACGAGCATGGCCGCATCAAGATTCAGTTCCATTGGGACCGCGAGGGCAAGAAAAACGAAACATCCTCGTGCTTTGTTCGGGTGATGACGCCTTGGTCCGGCAAGAATTGGGGCATGGTGGCCGTTCCGCGGATGGGACAGGAGGTTGTGATCCAGTTCGAGGACGGCAACCCTGACCGGCCGATCTGCACCGGCATGCTTTACAATGCCGAAACGATGCCGCCCTATACCTACCCCGCTGATCAGACCCAGCTGGGGATTAAGACCAATTCGTCAAAGGGCGGGGGCGGCTATAACGAGCTGATGTTCGACGACAAGAAAGACAGCGAACTGATGCGGGTGCAGGCCGAGAAGGATCACCAGATGCTGGTCAAGGACCGCTCAACGGTGACGGTGGGGCTGGATGCGCCCGACCCCGAAGTGACCTCTGCGGATGAGAAGAGCTATGTGTTCACGGTCCAGCAGCATATGACTGAAACCGTGCACCAGGGCGACCGGACTGAAGTCGTTGAGACCGGCGACAAGTCCGAGACCATCCAGACCGGCAACATGACCCTGGATGTGGATACCGGCAATCTGACCGAGACCATCGCCAAGGGGAACCATTCGGAAACCGTGTCGCTGGGCAATCTGACAGTGGATGTGACAGCGGGCAAGATCGCGATGAGCGCAGGACAGGAGATCAAGCTGACCGTGGGTGCTTCCGAAGTGAAGATCGATAACTCCGGCGTTTCCATCAAAGGGCCGATGATCAAGATCGAAGGCACCGGTATGGTTGAGGCAAAAGCGCCGATGACCACCGTCAAAGGCGAGGCCATGCTGACCCTGAAGGGCGGCCTCACGATGATCAACTAGGCGGGTGCAGATGTCGGCAAGATTTGAAAAGCTGGTGAAAATGCCTGCTGACCCGGTGGCCAAGCTGCTGTCGCGGGCAAATGTCATCCTGAAGACCCCGCTGGAGGCGCCGCCTACGGCGCTGGCGGGGGTTGTGCTGGAAGAGCTGGAGCGCAAGGGCGCATTGGTCGATCTCTTGCGCACGCTGGCGGTGCTGCTGCCCCCGCGGGAGCGGGTGTGGTGGGCCTGCCTGGCAGCGCGCGATTACATCGGGCCGCGCTCCGACAAGGACCCTGCCTCGCTGACCGCGTCGGAGGCTTGGGTGTTCGATCCCACGGAAGAGAACCGCGACAAAGCGCGGATCACCCTGGATCATGCCTATGTGGATGATGACACAGTGAATTGCGCGCTGGCGGTGCTCTATGCGGCCGGAACGCTGGGACCCGGAGAATTGAATCAATATCCTGCCCCGGCAGGGGCCTCTGAGGCGGCTGCCTTTGCCATGAATATGGTGGCCTTGGGTCAATTGTCTGATAAGTTTGAAGAACACGGCGCCGTTCTAATAGAGCGGGCGCTGGATATTGCGCGCGGCGGCAAAGGGCAGGTGATCGAGGTCCCGCTGCACGCCGCGCAGGACTGAATGGGAGGGTTGTAACAGATGGGAATGCCACAGGCCCGGGTGACGGATCTGCATGCCTGCATGCTGCCCTCCACCCCGCCGCCGCCGGTGCTGCCGGTGCCGACACCGATTCTGCCGCCTTGCGCGGTGACTGTGCTGGTGGCCAATCTGCCGGCCGCGCGGCTTACCGACATGTGCACCGCAGCGCCATCGCCGCACCCGATCATCAAGGGGTCGGCAACGGTGCTGATCAACAACCTGCCGGCCGCGCGCATCTTGGACAGCACCGCCTGCGGCGGCATGGTTGCCAAGGGTGAAGTCACCGTTCTGGTGGGAGGATAAGCCCAGGCATGGGAGTGACACTGAAATTCCAGAGCTCGGGCGCGATGCCCGGCGATGCGGCCCCTGTTCCGATGCGGGGGCCGAGCCTGACGGTGGGGCGCGGTGCCAGCTGTGACTTGGTGCTGCCGGACCCGGACCAGATGCTGTCGCGCAATCACTGTGTGATCGAGGATCACAATGGCAATGTGGTGGTGGTCGACCTCAGTTCCAACGGCACCTTTCTGAACTATTCGAAGATCCCGCTGGGCCGCACCCCGACGCCGCTGAACAACGGCGATGTGCTGTGCGTCGGCAATTATGAGCTGGTGGTGGAAATCCGCGATGACCTGGCCGATGTCGGCGACATGATCGCGGCACCCGCGGCGCAAGGGGCAGCCTCGCACGGGAATGCGGCCAATGCGCCTGACCCCTTGCAGCTGCTTGAGGATGCGGGTCCGGGCGGCGATTTCCTGGATGACTTGCTGGGCGAAGGGCCGAAGGGGCCTGCGCAGTTCACCCCGGTGGACCCGATCGACGAGCTTTTGCCGCCCTTGGGTGAGGACGAGGATCCATTCTTCCAGAAGGCCAGCGACGGGCGCGAAGGGGAGGGGGCGAGCCTGCCCAATCACAATCCGACCGCCTCGGACGGGTTTTCAGCACCCGCGTCGCAGTCCAGCCTGATCCCCGACGATTGGGATGATGATTTCCTGTCCGGCATCGGCGAGCCGGAAAATCCGGTTCCCCAGCCGGACCCTCAGCCTGTACAGCCCCCGCGCGAGGTGCCGCAGCCGCCAACCGAGGTCCCGCCCACGGCCCCGCCGCAAGAAGCACCGCCCGCGCCGCCGCAGGAAATCCCGCCGCAGCAGGACACAGCAGAGAAGACAATCGCGCCTGCCGCTGCGCCTTCGCAAGAGGCACAGGAAGCGGTAGAAGCGTTTCTAAAAGGGGTCGGCGCAGACGTCGGCCTCGATCCGGCGGAGCACGCCAGCACCATGGCGCGGATGGGCCGGGTGATGAAAACACTGGTTACGGGCCTGCGTGAAATCCTGATGACGCGGACCTCAATCAAATCCGAGTTCCGCATTGAGCAGACGATGATTTCTGCCGGCGGAAACAACCCGCTGAAATTCTCGATCACGCCGGAGCAGGCCATCGAGGCGATGGTGCGCCCGGCGACCAAGGGCTACCTGTCGCCTGAGACTGCCGCCGAAGAGGCGCTGCGGGATATCAAGGCGCATGAAGTAGCGATGGTCACCGGCATGGAGGCAGCGCTGAAAGGCGTGCTGAAGCGGCTCGACCCCAAGGCGCTGGAAGCGCAGATCGAGGACAAGGGCGGCTTTACCGGCCTCTTGCGCGGCAAGAAGGCGCGGTACTGGGATGTATACGAGCAGCTTTATGCGGAGATTTCCGACCAGGCTGAGAATGATTTTCACGACCTGTTCAGCCGCGAATTTGCGCGGGCCTACAAGGACCAGCTGGACAGGCTGAAGGAATGACCGGCACCGCGCCCTGCGCGTGTGCCCGCAAGTAAGAGGAGATCCCGGTGTCCTGGGACAGCAAGGTACTTTGGACGGAGGGGCTGTTTCTGCAGCCGCACCATTTCCAGCAGTCCGACCGCTACAATGAGGCGCTGGTCAGCGGACTGGCGCGGCGGCTGAGCCCCTATGCCTGGGGCGTGAACGGGCTGGAAATCGACCATGAGGCGCTGAAGATCGGCCAGTTCGCGGTGAAGTCCTGCGAGGGGCTGACCCATGACGGCACCGTGTTCCGGGTGCCGATGGCGGACCCGCATCCGCCGGCGATGGAAGTGCCGACCACCGTCAAGGACTGCATTGTCTACCTGACCGTGCCGCAGCGCCGGCAGGGGGCGACCGAGGTGGATCTGAGCGGCGCCGAACGTTCGGCCAGCCGCCTGCGCCCCGACAAGGTGGAAGTGACCGATGTGACCTCGACCGAGCGCAAGCCGGTGGAGCTGGACGTGGGCAAGATGCGCCTGCAGTTCGCGCTGGAGGTGGATGATCTGGCTGATCTGCTGGCGGTCCCGGTGGCGCGCATCATCGAGGTGCGCCCCGACAAGGAGATCGTGCTGGATCAGGCATTCATCCCGTCTTGTCTGGACATCAGGGCGTCGCAGGCGCTCAGCGGTTTCCTGCGTGAGCTGGAGGGGCTTCTGGCGCACAGGATGGAGGCGCTGGCGGGCCGCCTGTCGGAGGCGGGCGGCGCCCGCGGTGTGGCGGATGTGTCGGATTTCATGCTGCTGGCAGTGGTGAACCGGATGCTGCCGCAGGTGCGCCACCTGCGCAACATCGAGAACCTGCACCCGGAACGGCTGTTCACCACCTGCGCAGGCATGGCGGGCGAGTTGTCGGTGTTCATGTCGACGGAAAAACAGGCGCCGGAATTTCCGCCCTATACCCACGACAATCTGGTCGAGTGCTTTGCGCCGGTGATCCGGGTGCTGCGCCAGTATCTGAGCTCTGTGCTGGAACAGACCGCAATTCCGATCAAGCTGGAAGCGCGCAAATACGGCATCTCGGTGGGGGTCATCGCCGACCGCAAGCTGTTGGGCAACGCAGGCTTTGTACTGGCGGTCAGTGCCGACATCCCGGCCGAGGACGTGCGCAAGCATTTCTCCGGCCAGGCCAAGATCGGACCCGTCGAGGAAATCCGCCAGCTGGTGAACTCGGCCCTGCCGGGGATCACCCTGCGCCCCTTGCCGGTGGCGCCGCGGCAGATCCCCTATCATTCCGGCGTGGTCTACTTCGAGATGGATGCGGACAGCCCCTATTGGCGCAAGATGACCACCTCGGGCGGTATCGCGGTGCATGTGTCGGGACAGTATCCGGGGCTCAAGATGGAGCTTTGGGCGATCCGTAATGCATAAGGGAAGGCGCTGAAATGGCTGATTATGACGATCCCTTTGCTGAACCGGGGGATACCGACAAGACGGTGATCAAGCCGAACCCGGGCGGGCGGCGCACGGCCACGCCGATGCAGCAGCCGGAGGTGCCGCAGCAGACCCAGCCAGTGCCTGAGCAGCCAGCGGAGCCGGATCTGGATGCCTATGGCGTCCCGCAGGCGGCAGCCCCAAAACCGCAGGCTGCCGCGGGCGGGGCTAAGGCGCCGAAGATGGCGCTGACGGGGATGAACCAGCTGACGGCCTGCGCCTCAACCCTGTTTGCGCTGATTTCCCGCATCCGCAACCGTGCCCAGCACATGGACCCGGATGGCTTGCGCAAGAACGTGGTGGCCGAGGTGCGCGCGTTTGAGAACCGCGCCCTGCAGGCGGGCATTGCGGCGCAGACCGTGAAGGTTGCGCGCTATGCGCTGTGCGCGACGCTGGACGACGTGGTGCTGAATACTCCTTGGGGCGGGCAGTCCGCCTGGGGGCTGCAGTCGATGGTGGCAACCTTCCACCGCGAGGTTGTCGGCGGCGACCGGTTTTATGACCTTTTGGCGCGGTTGGAGAAGGAGCCTGGTGCCAACATCGACATGCTCGAGTTTCTCTATATGTGCCTGTCACTGGGGTTCGAGGGGCGCCTGCGGGTGGAGCAGGGCGGTTCGGAAAAACATCTGCAGATCCGCGGTGCGCTGGCCCGGATCATCCGCAACCAGAGGGGCCCGGTAGAGCGCGATCTGTCGCCGCACTGGGAAGGCATCGTCAAGCCGTTCAAGGCGCTGTCGGTCTGGCGGTTGGTGTGGATCACCATGGCCGCGACCCTGGCCATTCTGGCACTGCAGTTCTTAGGGCTAAGCTGGATGCTGTCGAACCAGACCGAAAATGTGGTCGGGCAGCTGACGATCGTGGATTCCGGCCCCAAGGCAGAGCTGGAACGGCGCGCGCCGCCGCCGCCGCCGCCGCCATTGGCGCCGACGACCGAAGAACAGGTCGCCAAGGTTTCTGGCTTCCTGGAACCTGAGATCAAGGAAGGCATTGTGCAGGTCTTCCAGAAGGGCAACACGCTCATCATCCGGCTGACCGGCTCCGGCATGTTCGGCTCCGGTTCGGACCAGCTGAGCAAGGCGTTCCGTAATCCCGTGAACCGGGTGGCCGAAGCGCTGAATGACGAAAAGGGCAAGATCATCGTGGCAGGGCATTCCGACAACGTGCCGATCCGTTCCTCGCGGTTCCCGTCCAACATGGCGCTGTCGCTGGCACGGGCAAAGTCGGTGATGGCAGGCATGGCCAAGGTCATGACAGACCCGGACCGGCTGTCGGCCGAGGGCCGTGCTGACAAGGAACCGATAGCAGACAACAGCACCCGCGCCGGGCGGGCCAAGAACCGCAGGATTGAAATTCTGCTGGTTCAGGAGGTTCAAGGATGATCCGCCGTTATATCTTTCCCCTGTTCCGGTCGATCTACACCATCCTGCTGATCCTGGCCGCGGTGCTGTCGGCCTGTGTGTGGTATTTTGCACCTTTCATCGGCAGCGATGACTGGCGGCCGTTTGACGGCGTGATGGCGCGGCTGATCACCATCGGGGTGATCTTCCTGCTGTATTTCATCATCATCGGCATCATCTTCTGGCGCCGCCGCCGCAAGGACAAGGAGATGACCGAGGAGATGGCGGAGGCCGTTGATACCTCGGAAGATGATGTCTTGTCCGAGGAAATCGGCGAGCTGCGCGGCAAGTTCAAGGACGCGATGAAGGAGCTGCGCAAGTCCAAGGGCGGGCGGCGGCACCTGAACGACTTGCCGTGGTACATCATGATCGGCCCGCCGGGTGCCGGTAAGACCACTGCCATTGTGAACTCAGGCCTGCAGTTCCCGCTGGCTGAGAAGATGGGCAAGGCCGCCATCGGCGGCGTCGGCGGCACCCGTAACTGCGATTGGTGGTTCACCAATGAGGCGGTGCTGATCGACACCGCCGGGCGCTATACCACGCAGGAAAGCGATGCCGAGGCGGATAATGCGGCCTGGCTTGGCTTCCTCGGGCTGTTGAAGAAGTACCGCAAGCGGCAGCCGATCAACGGTGCGATCATTGCGATCTCGCTGTCGGATCTGTCCTTGCAGGATGAGATCACCCAGAAAAGCCACGCCGCCGCTGTGCGCCGCCGCCTGGCGGAGCTGCGCGAGAAACTGGGCGTGCGCTTCCCGGTCTATGTGCTGTTCACCAAGGCCGACCTGATTGCCGGCTTCCAGGAGTTCCATGACTCTTTAGGCAAGGAGGACCGCGAGCAGGTCTGGGGCTTCACGCTGCCCTTGCCCAAGGGCAAGAAAGAACAGCCGCCAATTGCCGGGTTTGACGAGGAATTCGGACTGCTGCTGGGGCAGATCAACGCGCAGCTGCTAGAGAAGATGCAGACCGAGACCGACCATCAGCGCCGGGCACTGATTGCCGGTTTCCCGGCGCAGGTCGCCTCGATGCGCGGTGTGGCGCGCGAGTTCCTGATGGAGGTGTTCCAGGACAACCGTTATGAGCAGCGCCAGATGCTGCGCGGGGTCTATTTCACCTCTGGCACCCAGGAAGGCACGCCGATCGATCGGCTGATGCTGGGTATGGCGCAAACCTTTGGCATCGGGCGCCAGGCGATCGGCTCGGGGCAGGGGACCGGGCGCAGTTTCTTCCTGACCCGCCTGTTCGAGAGCGTGATGTTCCCCGAGGCCGGTCTGGTGTCGGCGGATGACAAGGTTGAGCGCCGCTACCGCTGGACCCGCCGGATTGCGATTACTGCCACAGTGCTGGTGGCAATTGCGATGGGGGCGCTGTGGGTGCGGTCTTATCTCAAGAACACCGATCTGATTGCTCAGGCTGAAGGCCAGGTTGCGGCCTATCAGGCTGCCGCGGCGCAGCTTCCGCCCAGTCCGGTCGGCGATACCGATCTGGTGCCGGTAGCCGCCGCGCTGAACAACTTGCGCGACATGCCCGGCAACCCGGTGTTGTCCGATCCGGAGCCTGACGGGGCCATGACCTATGGGTTGTATCAGGGCGAAGTGATCGGCACCCAGGCGGCGCAGACCTACCGCGGGGCGCTGAACCGGCGTCTGCTGCCGCGGCTGCTGGTGCGCCTGGAGCAGCAGATCGAGGGGAATATGAACAACCCCGACACGCTGTATGAGGCGCTGAAGATCTATCTGATGCTGGGCCTTCAAGGGCCAATGAACCCCGATCTGGTCAAGGAGTGGATGCGCCTTGACTGGGAGAACATTGCCTATCCCGGTATCGCTCGCAACCAGTTGCGCGCTGATCTGACGGATCACCTCACCGCGCTGCTGTCGCAGCCGATGGAGGAAATCGCGCTCAACGGCCCGCTGATCGAGCAGGCACAGAACATCCTGTCGGAGATGCCCCTGGCCCAACGGGTCTATAACGGCATCCTGAATTCACAGCAGGCGACGGCGCTGCCGAAATGGCGGATCACCGATGTTGGCGGCCCGTCGGTCAAGCGGGTGCTGGTGCGCAGTTCCGGCAAGCCGCTGAACGACGGGATCGAAGGGATCTTTACCTTTGACGGTTTCCACAACGTGTTCCTGCCGGAGGCGGTCAGCGTTGCCGAACGGGTCCACCGTGAGGCCTGGGTGCTCGGCGATAACAATGAAGCGTCCCAGAACGAGGCGGTTCTGCTGAAGCTCAGCCGCGATGTGCTGGATCTCTACTATAACGATTACATCAGCCGCTATGATCAGATCTTGGGCGACATCGACATTGTGCCGCTGGAGTCGCTGTCGCATGCGGTGGAAGTCACCAATGTGCTGTCCGGGCCGACCTCGCCCATTGTCAACATCCTGACGGATGTCAGCAACGAAACCCGGCTGAACGAGGATAAATCCGTTCTGGACGCGGGCACTTTGGCCGCGGGTGCCCAGAACGTGGCAGCGATTGAGGCGCGTTCGAACCTGTCGATCCAGGGCCAGATTCTGCTGGAGGCGCTGGTCGGCTCTGCCGAAAATGCACCCGGTCAGGCGGCCAAGCCGCCGGGGGCCTATGTGCAGGAACGGTTCCAGTGGCTGTATGACCTGGTCAACCGGCCCGAGGGGCAGCCCTCGCAGCTGGATGATCTGATGGGGCAGTTGCAACTGGTCTATCAGGAGCTGAACAAGATGTCCTTCTCTGGCGTCGCCACGGGCGGCCAGAGCGGTCAAGCGCTGTTGCAGTTCCAGCAGACCGCCAGCCGGATGGGCGGGCCGCTGCCCCGCTGGGCAACGCAGATTTCGGCGGGATCGTCGGGCATCACGTCGGAAGGCACCCGCGCCTCGATCAACGCGCGCTGGCAATCGGCGGTGCTGCCGTTCTGCGAGAAAGCACTGGCGAACCGCTATCCCTTCAACCGCTCGGCACGTGCCGATGTGGCGATGGCGGATTTTGCCAAGCTGTTCTCCCCGAACGGGATGATCGACAGTTTCTTCAATGAGCATCTGCTGAAATACGTCGACACCCGCAGCCGTCCCTGGACCTGGAAGCGCGTCAACGACGTGGACCTGGGCATCAGCCCGGCGGTGCTGCAGCAGATGCAATATGCGTCAGAGATCAAGGAGGCCTTCTTTGCCGGCGGGGCGCAGCCTGCGGTGAACTTCCAGATCACCGTCAACGCGCTGGACCCCAAGGCCAAGGAAGTGCTGCTGGAGATCGACGGCACCAAGGTGGCCTACAACCACCGCTCTGGTGCACCGACGCCGGTGGCGGTGACCTGGCCGGGCTCTGTCGGTCTGGCACGGCTGACTTTACTGCCGCAAAAACGGGATAGCGAGAACGTGCTGTCGCGGGACGGGCCCTGGGCCTGGTTCCGGCTGTTGGATGCGGCGGAGGTGCGGCGCACCAATGTCTCTGACCGGCGGCGGGTGAACTTCCGCGTCGGCGGGCGACTGGCGCTGTTCGAGTTGCAGTCCGGGTCCGTTATCAACCCCTTCGCCCTGCCTGCCATGGCGAAATTCAGCTGCCCGAAGTCAATGTGATGGCGGGGTTCGGCGCATTCGGCAAGATGCCTTCAGCCGGGGATTTCTTCCGGCTGAACACGCCTGGCGGCTTTGTGCGGGTCTGGGACGCCTGGCTGCAGCAGGTTATGCTGGATGGCAAAGCGGTCTACGGCGCAGGCTTCGATGCGCATTACATGACTGCGCCGATCTGGCGGTTCACGCTGCCGGCGGGTCTTGCAGGTGCCGCATCCGTCTGGGGCGTGATGATGCCGTCGGTCGATCGGGTTGGGCGGCGGTTTCCGCTGACCCTGATGGAGGCGCTGCCTAAATCCGGCCCGCCGGCACTGGGCCATCTAAGCGCCGAACCGCTGTTTGAAGGGCTGGAGGATTTGGCGCTGGATGCATTGGAGGACACCATGACCAAAGACAGCTTGGCTGAACGGCTTGCAGCAATGCCAGTCCCTGACGGTGTTCAGCCAGCGGCAACGGACGTGGTGATGGCTGGGCCGCTAGGCCCGGAGCGGCTGAAGCAATCAGACCCGCGACTGGCGGGCTGCAGCCTGTGGACGGCAGTGCTGGATGGGGAGCCCCGGACGCTGGCGTGCAGGGGGCTGCCAGCGGGAGTAACAGCATTGGCACTTTTCGACCTGGGCGCGCCGGTCTGGGCAGGGGTTGAGGCCGCATGATGAACCAGCTGCGCAAATACCGCTATACCGCGCAGACCCATGTGGGGCTGAAGCGCAAGGTCAACGAGGACTCCGTTCTGGCGCTTCCGGAACATGACATCTGGCTGGTTGCCGATGGCATGGGCGGTCACGACGCAGGTGACTTTGCCAGCCGGCTGATTGCCGATGCGGTGGCGATGATCCCGCTGGGCCTGGACCCGGCCGCGCGGATGCATGCGCTGCGCGATGCCATCCAGAATGCGCATAAGGCTATCCGGGCTGAGGCTGAGGCCCGCGGCGGCGGCACCATCGGTTCAACCGTTGCGGCACTGATCATGGCGAACCAGCATTTTGTCGGGCTTTGGGCCGGGGACAGCCGGATCTACCGGCTGCGCGATGGCCATATCGAGATGCTGACTGAGGATCACTCCGCGGTGGCGGAATATGTTCTGGCCGGCAAGATGACCTGGGATGAGGCAGAACAGCATCCGCATTCAAATGCGATCACCCGTGCTGTCGGGGTAGGGGAGGAGCTGGAGATCGACAAGATCCGCGGCGACACGGAACCAGGCGACCGGTTCCTGATCTGCTCTGACGGGCTGACCAAATACGCGACCTTCCAAATTCTGGAGGACGTTCTGGGCAGTGCGCCCCTGGAGACTGTCGGCGACCAGCTGATCCAGATCGCGCTGACGGGAGGCGGCGCGGATAACATCACGGCCATTGTCATCGACGTTTTGTAGGCGGAGGTTTCCCCTGAAGGGAAACCTCGAAAGCCGGTCAGGGCTTGGCCGTCACCAGAATGCGGCTGTCGAGCGAGCGGATGCGACTGGAGTCCGCCTCATAGCTGGCCTTCAGAGCCTCAGCAAATCCTACAGCACTTTCCGAGGTCGGGCGCATGCCGTCAAACAACGGCTCCGCGGAGTGCAGTACCAGCACCTTGCTTTTGCCGAGCGTGCTGTCGTCGACCTTGAAGGCGATGCCGCCATTGGCCGCCGATTCTTCCAGGCTGTAAGCCACCCGCACAGGGACATCCCCGGCTTCGCCACCCCGGAGGCTTGAGACTGCGTTGTCCTCGCGCGAGATGTTGGGCAGCAGGTGGAACACATTGCCCGATACATCCAGGATCGAAACCGTCAGATAGCCATCTGTCACATCGTTTGGCAGCACCACGTCGATCACCGGGTTTTCGCCGACAAAGAAACGCCCGGAGGGGTTTGGTTCCACGGGCGTTCCACCCACTGCGAATTCCACTTCGGCACCGCCTGGAGGTGCCTTGGGCAGATGCTGTTCAACCACGCAGAGCGAGTCGTTCAGGACTTCCACATCCAGCACCACCTGCCTTTCATGGGCCAGCGCGCGCAGGGCATCAAACAACTCCAGCCGGGTGGCGGTGCTGGCAACCCGGCCGCTGATCAGGATCGGATCCGTGGGGCCGTAACCTTCAATATGGCCGTTGCCGTCGCGAACCAGCGGGCCGCAGTCGGCGAAGGTCTCCATAATCGCCTTGACTTCCGCAACGGGTAGAACCGGCAGTTCAAACCGGATTTCAGCCTTGCCCTCCAGCGCGCCCGGCAGGCCGTTGCGGAACATTTCATTGAGCATTTCTGCGACGTTGGGGTCATCGGTGCTGCCGCTGAGGCGGGCCTTGTTATTGCTGATCACCAGACGCCATTCGCGCAGGCCTTCCAGCGGCCGCACGGTGTCCAGAACATCGGCGCCCCAGGTCTCGGCAATGGCGCCGGTGGCCAGGGTCAGGTCAGCCTCCTGCGACAGTGCGGCCAATTCGTTGCGCACGGTTTCGGACGGTACATTGCCGACGATTTGCACTGGGCCATCGGGCTGCTTTTCGGCAATCAGCGAATAGGGGCGCACCTCCGGGTAGCTGGGCCCGATGAAACTGTCGAGGAAACCGCCGAAATAAGCGCCCGCTCCGCCGCCGCCCAGCAGCAAGAGAACCGCCAAAGCTGCCCAAAGGCCTTTGCCGCCGCTCTTCTTTGCATCTGCCGGTGCCGGTTTGGAAGAAGGCGGGGGAGGCGGTGCCGGTTTGCTGGTCTGCGGCACGATGATGGTGGCGTCTTCATTTGGTGCATCCAGCACATCGGCCAGGCTGCCGCCATCAGAACCGCTGTCAGGGTTGTCGAGAAACGCCAGTACTTCGCCCGCGTTCTGGAACCGGTCAGCCGGATCCGGTGCGCACATCCGGTCAATCAGAGATTTCAGCGGTTCGGGGACACCTTCGGTGTCCAGCGGCTTTTGCTTGTTTTCAACTACTTCCATCGGGTTTGCACCCAATTTGGGCGCGGCACCGCGGAAGTTGGCCAAGAGCAGGGCCCCCAGCGAGTAAATATCCGAACGGGCATCGGTATTGCCGCTCATCTGCTCCGGCGCGGCATAGGAGTACTTGCCGGCAAATTCATTGCCGACAATGGTTTGGGCACCGGGATTGGTGTCCTTGGCGATGCCGAAATCGATGATCACCGCCTCTGCCGGGTCGCCGCCGCGCAGGATGATGTTGTCGGGGCTGAGGTCGCGGTGAACGATGTTGCGCGCGTGCGCCGCCTGCAGGCCCTGTACCACCCGGCGGCAGACAACCAGCAGATCTTCGGCCGGCATCGGCCCCTGCTTCAGGCGCTTGTCGAGGCCGGGGCCGTCGACATAGTCCATCAGCAGGTAAATATGTCCGTCCGGCGTGCGGTGGTTCTCCGAATAACGCACCACGGCAGCGTGGCGGATTTCGCGGATGTTTTCCTCGCGCGCCATCAGGACGGTGAAATCCTCGTTGGCGGCGAGTTCCTGCTTCAACACCTTAAGTGCAACCAGGTTACCGGAAATTTCCGACCGCGCCTTGTAGACGTCGGAGGTTCCGCCACGACCCAGCAGGCATTCAATCCTGTAGGTATTGTTCAGCAGATCACCCGGCTGGAACAGGTCGCCAGGGCGCGATTCAAGCATGGAAGTCTCCCTGGCCTTTGATCCGGCGCGGGTCCGGGCTGTTCTTAGCCCAGAGCCTGGAATTCTACGCGGCGGTTTTCATCGGCGCGTGTGTTATCTTGGTTGAACGGGGCGGTTTCCCCCATACCGATCGCTTTCAGCATATCCTCCGGCACGCCGCAGGAGCTGATCAGATGGCGGCGCACTTCCTGCGCGCGCAACAGCGACAGCCGTTCGTTATAAGCTGCCGAGCCAGAGCTGTCGGTGTGGCCGATGATCTGGAACACAGTGCCATCCAGAGCCTTCATCGAGGCACACATATTTGCCAGTTTCGGCTCCTGATCGGCGCGCAGGGCGGCGCTGTCGAAGTCAAAGGAGATCTGGACATTGATCTGAGTCTGGCGGTCAACCGGATTGTACTCCTCAGACGCCGCAGCCACGGTTGCGGTCTCCTCAGCTGCGGTTTCGGCTGTGCCGCCGCTGCTGGGCACAATGACCAGGCCGCGGGTCTTCTGCTTCTTGAACGCTTCGGTGATTTCTTCGACCGACAGTTCGCTGCTGTCGGACTGTGCTTGCGCCATCGGCGCGAAAATCAGGCCGGCACCCAGAACACTTGTGAAAATACCTTTCAGGCGGATCATGCTCTGCGCCCTCCCCTACCGTTTGAACATTGCTGGCAGTCTATACCAGCGCTATCTGCCTGCCAATGCCGGGCAGAGCCAAGCGCCGGAAAAAAAACACGGTGTTTCCGGCAAGTTGTAAACAGGGGGTTTACTGCCGGGCGGCTAAAGATTGAAATGGGCGCAAACGTACTGGGAGGGAAAATGCGGGTTTTGCCAGCTGTGATAATCGCCATCGGCCTAGTGCTGGCGCCGGCGATCTGGTTCGGTCTCAGCTGGCTGCTGAGCGAAGAGGATTACCAGGGGGCTGGCGGTGTGGATTCCACGGCGCGGATTGAAATCGAGATGCTGCGCCAGCAGGTGGAGGATCTTCAAGCCCGGATGACAGATCTGCAAAATGAGGTTGCCAGCCTGCCCGCAGGAGGGGCAGGCACCGGAAGCCCTTTCACTGATGACGCGGCCGGCGAGGCTGCGATCTGGAACCAGACCGGCGGTGCTGATCTTGATTATGCGCAGGTGGTGCTGATTGCCGACCGGCTGAACGTGAACCGCGGGCTGCGGGTCACGGGCGGCAAATACCTGACCGAGAGGCTGGGCCGCCCGCGCGAGGATCTGAACGACACCTGCCAGCCGATGACCAACCCGGACTTGAAGGAAAAGCTGGTGACCGAACAGGTTGGGCCGATCCGGGTCAGTATGCTGCGCCCCGCAATTGAAAGCCTGAAAGTAGTGTTTGAGAACATCCGCCAGGCCGACCCGGACCTTTATGCCCGCATCAACACTGCCGGGGCACTGTGCGTGCGGCGGATCCGCGGCACCACCAACTCGCTGTCCACACACAGTTACGGGCTGGCGGTGGACCTGAACATTGACGGCAAGCTGGACAATTTCACCGATGGCAAAACCCAGCTGGGCCTCACCATCATGGCGGACTTCTTTTACGATCAGGGGTGGGTCTGGGGGGCCGGCTTCCGGCGCGAGGACAGCATGCACTTTGAGATCAGCCGCCGCCAGCTGGACGCGTGGATCGCTGACGGTCAGCTGTAAAAGGCGTTGCTGTTCTGCTTAGACAGACCGCAACAGCACCTTGCTGGAATCGATCGCAGCTGCGATCCGCTGATAACGCACAACCGACCTTGTGGGTGAGCTTTCAGCTGAGCGCAACAGTTTGGTCTGGGTCTCCTCCAGCACAGCCAATGCCTGAGCGACTGCAGTTGCCTGCCGCTCCGGTGCCACGGCCACAATCGGGCGGTGCGACTTGTCCGTGCTGTTGACGGATCGTGCCTTGCCCCGGGGCTTTGAGGGGTCGCGGTTTTCCCGCGCAATCTGCCGCAGATCGCGGGCAGTGTCTTTGAGAATGGCGCGCAAGGGTTCATGTCCTGGCAAGCCGGCCAAGTCTTTTTCCAGCGCTTCAAACCGCTCAGCCAGACAATCGATCAGATAAGGGCCCACGATGCCGCAGAGATCCTGGAAACCGGCGACCCGGTCCACCACTTGATCGGCAGAGCGAATGCGGTTTCCAAAGAACCGGCCGCTGCCGGACGAACCGCCGAACGTGCTGCCGTCACCCTCGCCGCCGTCACCACCACCACGTGAGCTGACCCCGCCGCCACCGCCGTCACCACCA
>NZ_JWLG01000030.1:0-8174 GCF_000813905.1 Leisingera sp. ANG-M6 | reverse complement strand
GCCGCCGCCGTCACCACCGTAACCGCCGCCATAGCCGCCGCCGGCCTGGCCATCCGAGGGGTTGTTCAGGAAGAAAGTGAGGAGAACGAGGAACAAAGCACGATGTAACATCGGCTTGAAGTAGGGCGGTTAGCCCTCCAGTCCATAGGCCTGACGGATTCCGCGCTGGGTTCCCGGGCCGAAGTCTCCGTCTATCGCGCCGGCATAGAAGTTGTTTTCCTTCAGCTTCGACTGCAGTGCCCGCCGGGTTTCTGCCGTGAACATATTGGGCCGTTCGCTTAGGAGGCCCAGCACGTCAGAGCTTCCGCTGCGCAGGGCGGCATAAAGGTAATGCGCTGAATCTTCGGGACCTTTCGAGGGAATCAAGCCGTCATCAATGAGCGCGGCAAAATTAAATTGGGCCTGCGGATGGCGCAGGTCAGCAGCTCGCTCGAAGAAGGTGAGCGCCTTTTTCGGGTTGGCAGGCAGACCCAGTCCGCCCTGATAGTGCAGGAAGCCAAGATCATTGATCGCGTCGGCAAAATCTTGTTCTGCGGCCGCTTGGTACAGTTCCAGAGCCTTGGTTTGATCGGCCTCCACTCCGGTACCGCGCTCATAAAGTTTGGCCAGTTCAAACTGGGCCTCCGGTGAGCCGGCATCCGCGGCGCGCTGCAGGAATTCCACCGCCGCCTTGGGGTCAAACCGGCCCTCATTCGGGTTCAGCCGGATATAAGCCAGACCCAGCATAGAGCGGGTGTCGCCGAGCTCAGCCAGCGCCAGAAGCTGTTCCTCCTGGTCGGGTTTCAGTGCCGCCCAAGCGGCAGAGGCATCGGCCACAGAAACAGGGGCGTCATTTTCTCCGGGACCAGCCAGGTAGAAGGGCACGCCGGTCAGCGAGCCGTAGGTATGCGGCTCCTGAAGGTTGGCGGTGCTCTGCAGCACCTGGTCGCGCACCTGGCGGAACATCAGGCTGATTTCCAGGCCGGGCTGCACCATTTTTTGCATCAGGGCTGTGGCGTAGGGTGAATTGCTGCCGCTGCCATCCAAAGCCACCTGGCCGTCCTTGGCGGCAAAGGCCACCAAGGTGCCGCGGTCCGGGTCTGCCGGGGCCATGCCGCCGCCGCCGCGGGTAGTTTCCGTGGTTTGAGTTGTTTGTTCGCTGCTCTGTTCCAGTGCGATGGAGTCGCCCAGCGGATTGTCGCGGCAGCTGTCCAGGATCACGATCCGCATCTTGCGGGCCCGGTCGACCGCGCCGAGCAGCTGTTTCAAGGACAGCGACTGCCGCTGCACATCACGGTTGCTTGCGACTTTGGCATCTGCCGGGATCAGAAAGTTCTCGCCCTGCACCTCAATCCCGTGGCCGGCAAAATAGACCAGCGCCAGATCGGCGACTTCGGACCGGAAGGCAAAGTCATCCAGCAGCTGTTCCATCTCAGACGTGCCCGGATCCAGCGCCAGGCTGACGTCGAATCCGATGCCTTCCAGTGTATCCGCCATGGCAACGGCGTCATTGCGGGTATTTTCCAGCGGCGGCAGGTACTGGTAGTCCGCAACCCCGATGACCAGGGCTATGCGGTCGGTCGCAGCCTGCGCGCCGGCGGCGAGCAGCAGGCAAGCGGTGAAAATCAGGGGTTTGAAGAGAAACGACATGCGGATACCTGGGTTAGCGAATTCAGCTATGGCCCAATGTAGTCCTTAGCGGCAGAAAAGAAAAAGAAAATCCGCCGCTGGCAATAGCGGCGGACAGACCCTGCCCGAACCCGGACAGGGTCTAACTGTATCAGGTGCTGGCCATGCTGCCAGCCGACCGCAACCGGTCGCGCAGCTTTTCCAGGGTGACCCCGGCCGCTGCCGCAGGCAGGTCCGCGGGGCCGGCCTCATCAACCTGGGCCTGCACGCGCCGGTAGAACCCGGAGAGCCCCGACAGTGTCTGGATAACCAGGTCGAAGTCCTGCAGCGAGCGCAGCTCCTGACTGGTCGGCGCGGTTCCCCGCTCCAGAACGTCGAGGACGACGTCCTCCAGCGCTTGCATCTGACTGCGGAGCTGCTCCATTTCCCACGCGGATGCGGCGCAGAGCTCGCCGAGGGCTTTGTCGGGACGCTCCATGATCAGAGCCGCCCGACGACCTGTTCGATGGCCTGCTTCATGGTTGCCACCGTGAACGGCTTGCGAACAATATTGTTCAGGCCGATCTGCTTGCCAACCTGGATGATTTCCGGTGTCGGCTTGCCGGTGACCAGGATGAAGCCGACACGCTGGGTCACCTGATGGCTGCGCAGCGCCTTCAGCAATCCGAGCCCGTCCATGCCTGGCATGTTGTAATCGGACAGCACCAGATGAACCGGGGTCTGGGTCAGCTTCTGATAAGCGCCCTGACCGGAGTTCTCGACCATGTAGTTCTTGATGCCGATCTCATCCAGGCTCTGTGTGATGATCCCCCGGCTCGTCGACATATCGTCAACAACCATGACGCGGAGAGAGTCTTTCAAGCTCATTTTTCTTTCCTTCTGCTCTGCTTGCAGCCGTGGACAGGGTTACCTGCCAGCGGGTGAGTTGACATAAGTGGTGATCCCGGCCGTCTTCAGGTGCTGCGCCGCCGGGCCTGACATGCGCTCGGAGTGACCGATGAAGAGGGTGCCGCCCGGGTTCAGGGCATTCTGGAAGGCGCTCCAGACCTTCTGCTGGGTCGGGTTGTCGAAATAGATCGCAACGTTCCGGCAGAAAATCGCATCGAACTTCCCCTTGAAAGGGAAGGGTTCAATCAGGTTCAGCACCCCAAAGGTGATCAGCTTGCGCAGGCTGTCCGGCAGCCGCCCGTCCGGGTCGCGCTTGGGCACCAGCTTGCTGTATTTGGCGTCGATCTGGGCCAGCTCGTCCTCGGGGTACTTGGCCGCCTGGGCATGGCGCACCACCACCGGGTCGATGTCGGTGCCCAGGATCTTGATGTCCAGATTTGCGGCTTCCGGACAGACGTCCAGCAGTGTCATCGCAATCGAGTAGGGTTCCTGCCCGTTGGAGCAGCCCGCCGACCACAGCCGCACCCGGCCGCCACGCCGTGCCTGTTCCACCAGCGGCGGCAGCACGTCGTTGCGCAGGGTTTCGAAGTGATGCGGCTCCCGGAAGAAATGGGTCACATTTGTGGTCAGCAGCGACAACAGCCCGCTGCGTTCCTCGTCGGCATTGGGGCCGTCCAGGCTGGCAAGGTAATCCTTGAAGTTGGTGATGTTGCGCTGCCGCAGCTTGCGGGCCAGGCGCGACGACACCAGCGGCTTCTTGCTTTTCGCCATCGCCAGTCCGAAGTTCTTGTGCGCGAATTGCGCAATGGCTTCGAATTCCTGGTCTGACAGCGAAAAGCTGTCCGCGTTGGGAGTGATAGTACCTTCTGCGCTCACGGCATCACCTGCTCCGGAGCCGAGATCACCGCATCCAGATTGATGATGCGCACCATGGTGTCATCATGCGAGATGATGCCCTGGATGTACTCCATCGTGTTGCGGCTATCCACCGGCGGGGTGTCCTGGATGTCGTCCGGGTTGATCGAGATGATCTCGGAGACCGACTCCGCCAGCAGGCCGACCGGTTTCCCGTGCACGGAGACGACGATGACCACATTGCGCTCGCTGGCTTCGGTCTGCTGCAGGCCGAAACGGGCGGAGAGGTCGTAAATCGGGATCACCGCACCGCGCAGGTTCATCACCCCGAGCACGTCGGCGGGTGCATGCGGCAGGATGGTCACCGGCGACCAGCGCCGGATTTCCCGGATCTGGGTTATCTTCAGGCAGAACGCCTGACCGGCCACGGTGAAGCTCACAAACTCGCTGTGTTCAGCGTGTTTCACTTCCTGATCGGTTTGCTTCACTTCAGCTTGCATTGCTCATTCTCCGCTCGGTGTCAAAGGCGGCCGCAGTGGGCGAGGCCGCGATGATGCTTTCAGGGTCCAGGATCATGGCGATCTTGCCGTCGCCAAGGATGGTTGCCGCAGCGACGCCCGGGATCTCCCCGCAGACGCCGTCCAGGCTCTTGATCACCACCTGGCGCTGATCGTGGATGTCATCCACCGCCAGGGCGCAGCGCTGGCCGGTTTCGGTCTCCACCAGCAGGTAGACGCCCGCTTGCTGATCGCTTTCGCGGTAGAGCCCAAGGCCGCCGGCCACATCGCAGATCGGCACGAAGTTGCCGCGGATCGACAACAGGGTGCCGTCGGCGCCCAGGCTGTTGATCATGTCGTCGCTGCCGCGCATGGTTTCGACGATCGAGGTGATCGGCACCACCATGGTCTGATCGGCAACCGACACCACCATGCCGTCCATCACTGCCAGGGTCAGCGGCAGGATGATGGTGAAGGTGGAGCCTTTGCCGGGCGAGGATGAGATGTTGATGCGCCCGCCGAGACCGGTCACCGCATTTTTCACCACATCCATGCCAACGCCGCGGCCGGAGAGATTGGAAATCTCCTTGGCCGTCGAGAAACCCGGCGCAAACAGAAGGTTGTCGATCTCGCTGTCGGTCAGTTCCGCATTTTCCGGGATCAGCCCTTTCTCGATCGCAATCTGTTTCACGCGCGGGCGGTTCACACCGGCCCCGTCGTCCTTGATCTCGATGCAGACACTGCCGGAACGGTGGGAGGCAGACAGCCGGATTTCACCGATTTTGGACTTCCCGGCCGCTTCTCTGTCGTCTGGCTTCTCCACACCGTGGTCGACCGCATTGCGCAGGATATGCGTCAGCGGGTCTGACAACCGTTCGATGACCGTCTTGTCGACCTCGGTGTTTTCGCCTTCGGTGACCAGCTTGCAGGTCTTGCCGGTTGCGGCCGAAGCCTCGCGGACGATCCGGGCCATGCGCTGGAACAGCGGCTTCACCGGCTGCGCGCGAATGGCCATGACACCTTCCTGGATGTCGCGGGCCAGGTTTTTGAACCCTTCCAGCTCTGTCTCCACATCCCGGGTATCCGAGACGTTCAGGTTGGCGATCTGCTGGGCCAGCATCGAATGGTTGATGATAAGCTCCCCGACAGCGTTGATCAGCCGGTCCACCCGCTCGAGTTCGACGCGGAGCGTCGGCTTGGGACCGCCGCGCTGCTCCTGCTTGCCGCTCTCGGCTTTCGGGGCCGAGGCCTTTTCTTCGGCAGCTGCCGGCTTGGCTTCGGGTTCAGGTGCGGGGACCGGCGGCTCAAAAGGGGCTGCAGGCGCCTCCCCCTCAGGGGCAGCTGCGGCATCTGCGGCTGGCGGTGCAGCGAACATCGCATCCAGCGCGGCCAACGCATTGGCTTCCGCCTCGGCATCGCCATCACCGTTGATCGACAGCTCGCACAGGCCCTCGACGAATTCGAACACGGCCTCAACCTTCGAACGCGTCTCCTTGGTGACCAGCACCAGATCCCAGGCCAGATAGGCTTCGCTCATGTCCATGGCATCAAAGCCGGGCAGCTCATTCTCGTCCATGGTGACGGTCAGCTCACCCAGATCCTTGAGCGCCTGGAAGAGGAAGAACGGCTCGTTGCCGGTGCCATACATTTCCTTCAGCGGCTGGAAGCGGATCCGGTAGGTCTCTTCCTGCGGTTCCGCCGGGGCGCCGCCCAGATCGCCAAGATCCATCATGGGCGCCGGGCCGCCGAGCCCCATCGGCTCGAAGGTGAGGTCTTCCTCTTCTTCCGGAATGTATTCATCCAGCGCCGCCAACAGCGTATCATTGTGCGCTTCGTCTATCTCGCCGCCGTCCCGGGCAGCCTCGACCAGTGCTGACAGTTGATCGCTGGAGCGCAGCAGCAGCTGGATCAGCTTCTCGTCCAGCTCCAGCCGGTTGGAGCGCACTTCGTCAAACACGGTTTCGAACCGGTGGGCGAAAGCCACCAGATCATCGAGGCCAAAGGCCCCGGCGCCACCCTTGATCGAGTGCACGGCGCGGAAGATCGCGTTGACAACCTCAGAGTCGTGATCGCCTCCTTCGATGGCGGTCAGACCCTCATCCGTTGCTTCAAGGAGCTCTTCGCACTCCTCAAAGAAGGTATCCTGAATCGAACCCGACATCTTAGGCCGCAGCTCCAGTCACGCGCTTCAGCGCAAAGATCAGCGAGGCATCATCAAACGGCTTGGTGATCCAGCCGGTGGCGCCAGCGCCGCGGGCACGGGCCTTCAGTTCAGGTGCGCTTTCAGTGGTCAGCACCAGAATCGGAACCTTGGAATTGATACCGGTGCCGCGCAGCTCCTCGATCACGCCGAAACCGTCGAGGTTGGGCATGTTGATGTCGGTGATCACCACGTCCGGATCCACGTCAGGGTACATGTCCACTCCCTCGCGGCCATCGACCGCGCAGTGATATTCAAAACCGGCCTCTTCCAGGGTCGCGGCCAGAAGATTCCGGATGGTGCGGGAATCGTCGATTGCCAGAACTTTGGTTTTCATGCTGTTTCCTCGTCTTCAAAACGGTTGGGCTCCAGCCCCAGAAGCGTCAGGGACTTGCGGCAGGATTCTGTGATGTTGGTGACTGCGAAGCCCGCCCCCTCGGACCGCCACTGCTGCTCTGCGCCAAGCAGAAGCTGCAGGCAGCGCGAAGGCATCAGGGCAACGCCGCTGCAGTCGATTTCGACTGCCTTTGCGCGCGCTCCCTGCAGGAAGGCGATCAGCGGATCCAGCTCCGCGAAGGCGTTTGGCAGATCCAAAACGTGCTTTTGCGTTTCCGTAGTCATTTTCGGCGATTCGCACCCCCGTTGTCGGCGATCAGTTCGAGTTCGATGGGGCAATTCTTAGGTGGCGGGACTTAACATTTGATTGCCGTCAGCCGCGCCAGGAGGGGGATTCATAAGGAGACCGGCGAAAATTTCGCGTCAGAAACCCGATCAATTTTTATCTGTGTTCTGACGGTCCGGAGAATCACCTGCGGCGGTTCAGCAGGCGTGTTTTCAGGGCTCCGCACAGCCTGCGGATGCATCTTTACCAGACCTTCAGAAAGTGACGCCGGAGCGCAGCAGAATCCGGCATGTTTCTGCATCGAAATGCGGCATGCGGCATGCGCCGTAAGCGGCAAATTAACACCTGGGACGCATTCTGACTGGCATCACTATTGCGGTGGCCTAGACCGCACTGCTCTTAGGAGGACGGAATGAAAACGTTCAAATCGCTCAAGCTGGCACATAAATTGCCATTGTTTGTTGTTGGGTTCGGTGTGCTTGTGACGGCGATTCTCGTCACCATCAGCACTATCAGCTTCCAAAAAAGCGCCGAAAAAACTGCGGAAGACCAGTTCCGCTCGATGGTGGCGGACCGGAAGTTTTCGGTGCAGACGCTGCTGGACGGAATTCATGCGGATGTGCAGACGCTGGCGGCGGTACCGTCAACAGCCACTGCCATCGAATGGCTGACAATGACCTGGAACGATCTGGATGGAAATCCAGGCCAGATCCTGCGCCAGGCCTATATCGACGACAACCCGAATCCGATCGGGCAGAAGCATCTTCTGGTGCGCGGCAAGGGCGAGTCGCCCTATCACATGCATCACGAGACCTTCCATCCGGCCTATAAGACGCTGATCGAAAGCAAAGGCTACTATGATGCCTTCCTGATCAACCTGGCCGGCGACATCGTCTACTCGGTGTTCAAGGAAAACGACTACGGTACCAACATGATGACCGGCCCGTTCAAGGACTCAGGTCTGGCCGACGTTTACCGTGCCGCCCTTGAAGGCAGCCGCGGCGAGGTCTTCTTTGCGGACATGAAGCCTTATGCGCCCTCCGGCGGCGCAGCTGCCGCTTTTGCAGCCTCTCCCGTGGTGAACGATGCCAATCTGACTGTCGGCGTGCTGGCGGTGCAGATCCCCGTGGATCTGCTGGGGGCCATCGTCAACAACGACCAGGGCATGGGGCAAACCACCCAGATATATCTGGCAGGCTCAGATATGCTTGCGCGGACCACATCGCGGTTCGAGGACGGCTATCAAGTTCTGTCGCAACTGCCTTCGGTCCCTCAGGTTACCACTGCATTTGACGGCGAGTCGCACGTCCAGAAAGGCGTCCCTGGGCTAAACGGCCATGCTGTGCTTGCTTATTCCGAGCCGCTGCCGCTGGAATTTGCAAATTGGGCGATCATCGCCGAGCAGGACTGGGCGGAGCTGATGGCCCCGGCAGCTGAGAAGCGCAACATGCTGCTTCTGGCCTCGCTGATCTGCGCTGGCGGCATGTCCTTCTTCGGCTGGCTG
>NZ_JWLG01000003.1:0-167246 GCF_000813905.1 Leisingera sp. ANG-M6 | reverse complement strand
CGCGCCGACATCGTGGTTGCTGCCGTGGGCCGCCCGGAAATGGTTCCGGGCGACTGGATCAAGGAAGGCGCCACCGTCATCGACGTGGGCATCAACCGGATCGAGCGCGACGGCAAGAACGTGCTGGTGGGCGACGTCGACTTCGCCTCCGCCGCCGAGCGCGCCGGCGCCATCACCCCGGTGCCGGGCGGCGTCGGCCCGATGACCATCGCCTGCCTGCTGGCCAACACCGTCACCGCCTGCTGCCGCGCCAACAACCTCGCAGAGCCCGAAGGCCTGACGGCGTAAGACGTTCGCAGAACAGCAACGGCTGAAAATGACACTCCCGCCGGATCGCCTCCGGCGGGAGTTTTTTTGGAAAGATGAAATGAGGGGCGTTTAAGCGGAGACGGGCACCATGGTGCCTTGCAGGAGCGCGACCAGCTTTTCCTCTTCGCCTGTCACCGCGTGAACTTCTGCCGTGACGATCACCAGGCGGCGGCCCGGTTTGATGACCTTGCCGGTGGCACGCAGATAGTCCCCTGCGCCCGGGGCCAGCAGGTTGATCTTCATCTCCGCCGTCATCACTTCGCTGCCCTCAGACATCATTGTCAGCGCCGCATAGCCCGCGGCGGTGTCGCCGATGGCAAAGCTGAGCGCCGCATGGGCCACATCGTGCTGCTGGCGGCTGCCGGGCAGGATCGGGGCGGTGATCACCACTTCGCCCGGCGAAACGCTGGCGACCTCCGCGCCCAGTGTCTGCATCATGCTTTGCTTGGCGAAACTGCTGCGGATGCGGTCGTCCATCACTTCTTTCCTTCTGCTGGTTGCGCCAAGCATAGAAGAGGCCGGATAGCAAAGGGCCTGTGACGCTGCGCCACTTAGCGGGGCATGGGAACCGGCAGCGCCTGCGGGCCGGTGAGGATCGCCAGCGCGTCCCTTTTCATCAGGGAGGTGAGCGCGGGATCGGAGCTGCGCAACCCGCCCGTATAGGTGCCGAAGGCGGGCAGGATGAGGCGTGACTGGTCCAGCAGGAAGCAGGGGCGGGAGGTGCTGCGCACCCGCGCCTTGGGGTGGTAGTGGCCGGAGACTTCGGCCTTGGCCGCAGGATCGGCGATGTGGCGGAAGGTGAGGGAGGCAAGATGCAGCTCTGCCATCTGCTCGCCGCCCAGATCCGCAGGGGCCGGGTCGTGGTTGCCGGTGATCCAGATCCAGCGGCGGCCTTTCGTCAGGGCGGCCAGCTGCGATTGCTCCGCATCCGGCAAAGCCCGCGAGGCGGCGTCATCGTCGAAACTGTCGCCGAGGCAGACCACCGTGTCCGGCCGCAGGGCAGACACCAGTTTGGCGAGACGGATGAGCGTGTCCCGCGTCTCATAAGGCGGCAGGGCGCTGCCGCCGCGCCGGATGTGGCGCTCGGATTTGCCCAAATGCAGGTCGGAGACACAGATCAGGCGCTGCGTGGCCCACCAAAGCGCGCCGGAGCCAAGGGCGGTGAGGCGGGCGCCTGCGAGGATGAAATCATATCCGGTCATGCAGTTGCCTTTAACGGGTGGCGCAGTCTATGCAAGCAGGGCAGGTTAAGATGTCGCTGATGGAGACAGTGGGAAAACATGGCTGGAGTCGCTGTCATTCTGATTTTCGTTGTCTCGTTTTTGCTGTACCGCCGCGAATTGCAAAACCCGGTCTACGCGCCTCTGCGCGAGGAAGGGGTGATTTGGAAACGGACCGGATTTCACTTGCTACATGCCGTTCTAAGAGACAAGTCAGATCCTCTGAAACCGATTCAGATGCGCTTGGGGCTATTGGGTTTAGGGTGGGGGGCGGCCGTCGTCATGGCGGCTGTTGCTGCGGTCGTCTACCTGAGCGCCTAACGGGTTCCTGAACCCAAGAAGGTATCACTGCAGCTTGTCCAGCCCGGACTGCCGCATCAGTGCCGCGGCTTCCTGCTGCAGCAGTTTCTCCTCCGCCGCGCCCTTGACCGGGACCTTTCCAACCTCCAGCAGCAAAGGCGCAGCTAGGGGAGAGATCCGCTCCAGCCGCCGCAGCGTGATGCGGCCGCGGGTCCGCTCCAGCATCTCCTCGATGCGGCCAAAGTCCACCAGCCCGCGCAAGGCCTCCTCTCGGGTGATGTCCATCAGCAGGTGATCCGGGTCGTACTTGCGCAGCGTGTCATAGAGGATGTCAGAGGAGAACGTCGCCTGCCGCCCGTTCTTGCGCGCGCCCGGCGTGTTGCGTTCGATGAGGCCCGCGATGGTGGCGGCGCCGCGGAAGGAGCGTTTCATCACCGCATTGCCGGCCAGCCAGCCCTCCAGCCCGTCGCGAAGCGCATCCGGGTCAAACAGCGGCGCGGGGTCGGTGACTTCTTGCAGGCCCCAGATCAGGGTGGCGTAATCGGTCGATACAAAACCCAGCGGATCAAGCCCCAGTTCCTCCATCCGCTTGGTCAGCAAGAGACCAAGAGTCTGCTGGGCATTGCGCCCGGCAAAGCCGTAGACGCAGATGTGTTCGCGGCTGTCGTGCGGGAAGCTTTCGATCAGCAGCCGCCCGGCGCGCGGCAGTTCGGAGACCTCCCGCTGCAGGTCCAGCCACTCCGCCGTGTGGCGGGGCAGGGCGGGCCAGCTGTCCTGTTTGAACATCGCCAGGATGCGGGCGCTGAGCTGGGTGGAGGTGGCGAATTTGGTGCCGGAGAACACCGCGATCTTGGGTTTCTTGCCGGGGTTGCGGGTGACCTCCACGGTCATTTCGCGCAGGCCCTCGTAGCGCACGGTCTGGCCGCCGATCAGGAAGGTGTCGCCGGGGGTGAGGGTGGCGGCAAAGGCTTCCTCCACCTCGCCCAAAGGTTTGCCGCCGCGGCTGCGTTTCAGGCGGACCTTGATCAGGTCAGCGTCCTGTATGGTGCCCAGGTTCATGCGGATGCGCTGTGCCGCGCGCGGGTCGCGCAGCTGCCACTTGCCGTCCGGGCGCTGCAGCAGCCGCTGCCACTGGTCATAGGCCTTCAGCGCGTAGCCGCCGGTGGCGCAGAAGGTGAGGCAGGCATCGAATGCGGCGCGGGTCAGACCGGCATAGGCCCCGGCTTGGGTCATCTCGGCATAAAGGTCATCTGCATTGAACGGGCCTGAACAAGCGGAAATCAGGATGTGCTGGCACAGCACGTCACGGGGGCCGGGCCCGCGCGGGTCACCATCCAGATCATTTTCGCGCACCGCTTCCAGCGCGGCGCGGCATTCGACCACCTCGAACCGGTTGGCCGGCACCAGCAGCGCCTTGGACGGGGCATTGTAGCGGTGGTTGGCGCGGCCGATGCGCTGCACCAGCCGTTTCACGTTCTTGGGCGCGCCGATCTGGATCACCAGATCCACGTCGCCCCAGTCGATGCCGAGGTCCAGCGAGCCGGTGCAGACGATGGCGCGCAGCTCTCCCCGGACCATCGCCGCCTCCACCCGCTCGCGCTGGACCCGGTCAAGCGAGCCGTGGTGGATTCCGATCGGCAGGGCGTCGTCGTTGGCAAGCCAGAGGTTGTGAAAGAAAATCTCGGCCTGGGCACGGGTGTTGTGGAAGATCAGCGTGGTCTTGTGCGCCTTGATCTGTTCCATCACCGCCGGGATCGCATAAGCCGCGCCGCCGCCGGCCCAGGGCGGGGCCTCCTCCGTTTCCAGCATCCGGATGTCCGGCGCCGGGCCGGGGTCGGCCAGCACAATATCGCAGGGGCCCGGGTGGCGGGCGAGGTAGCTGGCGATCGCTTGCGGGTCGTCCACCGTGGCCGACAGACCCACCCGCCGCAGGTTCGGGCACAGCGTCTGCAGCCGCGCCAGCGCCAGCATCAGCTGGTCGCCGCGCTTGCTTTCGGCCAGCGCGTGGATCTCGTCCACCACCACCCGTTTCAGCCCTTTGAATGTGCGGGCAGCGTCCTCGTAGGAGGTGAGCAGCGCCAGGCTCTCCGGCGTGGTCAGCAGGATATGCGGCGGGTCGGCCCGCTGGCGCCTCTTGCGGGAGGCGGGCGTGTCGCCGGTGCGGTCATCAATGCGGATGGGCAGGCCGATTTCCTCAACCGGCGTGCGCAGGTTGCGCTTGATATCGGCGGCCAGTGCCTTGAGCGGCGAGATATAAAGCGTGTGCAGCCCGTCGTGGGTTCCGTCGGCCAGTTCCGCCAGCGTTGGCAGGAAGCCTGCCATGGTTTTGCCGCCGCCGGTGGGGGCGATCAGCAGGGTGCAGGAGGCCGCGGCCCGCTGCAGCATGGTGTGCTGATGCGGGTGGATGGTCCAGCCGCGGGCGGAGAACCAGTTTTCAATCGCTTCAGGCAGGGCAGGGGCGGTGTCACTCATCCTGTGAAATCTGGGAGGCTTTGAACCTCATTGCAACGTCATTTGCTGTCATAAACGGTCCGCGCCTGCAGAACCTGCTGATGCCGCCCGGCGGCCCAGATGGTCAGGGACTTCATGTGTTCCAGAAGCTCCTGCCCCAAGGGCGTCAGCGCATAAGACACTGCCACCGGCGGGCCGGGATCAACGCTGCGGGTGACATAGCCGTCACGCTCCAGCTTGCGCAGGTTCTCGGTCAATACCCGCTGGGTCACATCGCCGATGGTGCGCCGCAGCGCGCCGAACCGCAGCGCGCCGTCCTCCAGCACCAGCACGATCAGCATCTGCCATTTGCCGGTTACCTGCGACAGCACCTGCCGGATCGGGCAGTTCTCGGCTTGGTCCTTGGAGAGGGCGGTTACTGGAAGCATACCTGGTTCCTAAATAGTGCGTAATTGATATCTGGTGCGGAAAGGATACCACATTGGGCTGTCACGACAATGCGATTCGAAAGGACATCCGATGAGTGCCAAAGAACTCGTTCTGAATGCCGTAGCGGCGATTTTCACCTCGTTCGACCCGGAGGCGGCAGAGCAACTGCTGGCGCCGGGCTATATCCAGCACAACCCGATGGTGCCGACCGGGGCCGCGCCCATTATCGGGTTCATTCCGGCGCTGAAGGAAAGCGGCGTCACGATGGAGGTCCACCGGGTGATTGCCGAGGGCGACATGGTGGTGCTGCACAGCACTTTCGGCAATGCCCAGGCCTTTGGCGGAGAGACGCTGGTGGCCTTTGACGTGTTCCGGGTCGAAGACGGTAAGGTGGCCGAGCATTGGGACAACCTGCAGCCGCCCGCCGCGCCGAACGCCTCAGGCCGCACATTGACTGACGGCACGACGGAGATCACCGACCTGGACAAGACGGCAGAGAACAAGGCGCTGGTACAGGGCTTTGTCACTGATGTTCTGCACGGCAAGGCGCCGGAGAAGATCACCAGTTACGTTTCAACAGAGACCTACCTGCAGCACAACCCGAACATCGGCGACGGTCTGGAGGCGCTTGGCGGAATGATTCAGCATCTGGCGGAAACCGGCCAGGCTCTGGCCTATACCAGCACGCCGATTGTGGTGGCAGAGGGGAACTTTGTCTTCACCGCCTCAGAGGGCAGCCTGGGCGAAACACCGATGGCCTTCTTCGACTTGTTCCGGGTCGAGGACGGCAAGATCGTAGAGCATTGGGACACCGTCAGCCCAATCCCGGCGGAGATGGCGCACGACAACGGCAAGTTCTGACCGCAGAAAACGGAAGGGCGGGATGACCCCGCCCTTTTTCATCACTTCACGATGTGTTCGTCCTTGACGAACATGTTGGCCCAGGCTCGGTCGATCAGCTCCGGCGACATCTGGTAGGGGATGCCCTCAAATTCGCAGATGGAAATCATCTGGTCGATCAGGAACACCGGCTGGTAGTTGGCATAGATGTTGTTGATCGTCGGGTATTTCTTCTTCAGCAGATGCACCAGCGCCGCCTCGTCCAGCGGCATGCCCTTCTTGCGGGCCACCATGGCAAAGATCTTGAGGAAGTTCTCCTGGTTCGGCCCGTCGATCTTGATCTTGAAGAATATCCGGCGCAGCGCCGCCTGGTCAAAGATCTCATTCGGGTGGAAGTTGGTGGAGAAGATCACCAGCGTGTCAAAGGGCACCTCGAATTTTTCACCCGATTGCAGTGCCAGGATGTCCTTGCTTTCTTCCAGCGGCACGATCCAGCGGTTGACCAGCGACTGCGGCGGTTCCGCCTGGCGGCCAAGGTCGTCGACGATGAAGATACCGCCGGTGGATTTCAGCTGCAGCGGCGCCTGGTAGGTGCGCGCGGTCGGGTTGTAGACCAGATCCAGCATGTCCAGCGACAGTTCGCCGCCGGTGATCACGGTGGGGCGCTCGCACATCACGTAACGCTCGTCAAAACGGCGGCGGCGGCGCAGGGCGTTGGGGTCTTCCGGCTCCTGCTCGACCGCGGTGTGCACGATCGGGTCATAGACGGTGATCACCTGGCCCGCGTATTCGATGGCGCGCGGCACATAGACATGATCCCCCAGCGCATCGCGGATGCCGTTGGAGATCGAGGACTTACCGTTGCCCGGCGGGCCGTACATCAGGATCGAGCGGCCGGCGCTGACGGCGGGGCCAAGGTGATCCAGCAGGCTGTCCGGCAGCACCAGATGCCCCATCGCATTGGTCAGCTGGTCGCGGGTCACCTGGATATTGCGGATCGACTGGCGCTTCACCTGTTCGCGGTAGACCGCCAGCGGCACCGGCATGGCACCGAAGTATTCGGACTGGCTGAGCGCATCCAGCGCCCGCGCCTTGCCCGCGTCAGTCAGCTGGTAGCCCATCTCGTTGCCGCTGTTGGCGTTGAGCGTGCCGGTGGCCTCCAGCAGCTTCTGCTCGCGGGCCATATCCACCAGCTCCTGGGTGACAGAGGAGGGCAGGCAGATCGCCTCGGCGATCTCAGTCACGTTCTCCACGTTCTTGCGGAAGATGGTCTTGAGCAGGATATCCCGCATCATCACCAGCGGCAGCTGCATCTGTTCCAGCCCCTTGGGGGCGGGAGGGGCCACAACGGTGAGGTTTTGCATGTTCATGGCGGTGCCTGTCCCTGATATCCATATCCGGCCCCGGCCGGCGGGGCGCTCCTGGAAACAGACTATTCAGGACTGTGGCAACAGCGGGGCAGAGCTGCAGCATTTCCGCGAAAGGGGCGTGAAATCCACCGCAGTTTTATGGACCGCCCGAAACCGCAGGCCGGGCGGTGCCTGCCAGTATCAGCTGCCGAATTGCGCGGCGAGGCCGAGGTAGAGGGCAAGGGTGGCGCCCAGGCAGAGGCCCATCGGAAAGCTCTTTCCGGTGTCCCAGCTCTGCCATTGCGGCGCCAGCTGGCGCAGGCGCGTGTGCTTGGCAATCCGGTGGGCGGTGAAGCCGGCCAGCAGGGTGGCGGCAAAGACAACCATCAGCATCCGCAGGTCGCCAAGCGCAAAAAAGGGCGCGGCGGCACCGGCAAACTTGGCGTCCCCTGCACCAACGGCCCCTGCGGCATAGAACAGGAAGCCGAGCGCAATGCCCACCGGCAGGTGCAGCAGGTGCCAGCCATAGTCCGCCCAGCTGGGCATCACCAGCGCGCCAATGACGACATAGATCACCGCCAGCAGGTCAACCGCCCAGTTGGGGATGCGCATGCCGCGCAGATCGGTCAGCGCCACCGTATAGCAGATCGGCAGCACGAAAGGCAGGAACCACAGGGCTGCGTGGGCCGGGAACTGCATGGCTCAGCCGTTTTCCAGCGCTGCCAGAGAGCGCGCGGCTTCTTCGAAATGCTGCGGGTGGGTATCAATCGCCTCGCGCAGCAGGTTTTCGCCAACCTTGACATCGCCCTGTTTGACAGCGGACAGGGCCAGCGTATGCAGCAGCAGAGCGCGTTCGGATTGCTCCAGCGGGATTACCGGCAGGGTGTAATTGCGCTGCGCGCCGCGGGCCAGCACCAGATTGTTCTTGGCAGTAAACAGGCCCTGGTCCTGGCGGATGGCCTCGCCGAACAGGCGCTCCGCACCGGCAAAGTCGCCGCGGGTCAGCTTGGAATAGCCCCAGTTGTTCATCACCTTGGCCGGTGTGGTGGTCAGCCCGACGGCGATTTCATAGAAGCTGTCGGCGCGCTTCCAGTCCTTATTGGCGTCGGCCACAACGGCCTCCAGCCGGTAGCGTTCATAGGTTTCATGGGTTGGCGGCACCTGGTCCAGCTCTGCCTTGGCCGCATCCCATTCGCCGCTGCGTACCAGCGCGCCGGCCAGCTGCACGTGATCCTCGCTGGTGGCGCCTTTCATTGTCACCACTTTCTTCCAGGCGGCGGTGCCTTCGGTGGTGCGTTTGGCGCGGATCAGCGAATGCGCCAGGCCGCGCTGCAGATCGATCCGGTCCGGGCTGGTCTTGAGCGTGCGCTGGAAGTGGGTCACCGCTTCGTTCGGGTCGGCCACCGACAGCATGACATCGTTGAGGTTGCTTTCGTCGATGACGTTCACTTCCTGAAACGCGCGTTCGACGGTTTCATCGGCTTTGTCCGCGCAGGCCGACAGGACCAGCGCCCCTGCCAGAGAAGCGGATAGGAAAATCTGCTGGCGCATTTTGTGCGTCCTTTTTACTGCTCTGCCTCTGTTATGGTGCTTCGCGAATCAGGTAGCTGCCGCTGCCCTGCCGCACCAATTTATAGTCTTCTTTTTGAGGCTCACTATGCGCGGGATTTTCAAGTTTTGCGAGGGCCAGGCGTAAATTATCGCGGATTGCGTCACTTTCGCCATTGTCGAGGGCATAGGCGCGCTGGAAGACCTGCACCGCCTCGGCGGTCTTTCCGCGCTCCATCAGCGCCACGCCAAGGTTGTTCATCGGCTCCGGCCAGGCGGGATCCGCGTCCACGGCCTGGCGCAGCAGGTCTTCGGCCTGGCCGAGCCGCCTGAGGCCCAGTTTGGCGCTGCCCATGCCCGAGAGCACCTCCGCCGTCAGCCCGTGATCCAGGGCGGCGCGGGTGAAGGCCTCCAGGGCCAGCTCGTGTTCGCCCGCTGCCATCAGCCGGTGGCCGACTACCAGCCCGTCTGCGGCCTCCTGACGGTGATCATCCCCGGGTGCCCAGGGGCTGCCCTTGTCCTGTTTCAGCCCGCTGGTCGAACACGCTGCCGCCAGCGCGAGGGCGCTGGCGGCAGCTGTAACCTTGAGCAGACGGGCAGAAGCTGCCCGTAGTGCCGTTTTCATTACTGGGGTCCCATATTGCCCATGTTCATGATGCCCTGCACCGACGGACCAACAAGAATGATCAGCAGCGGCGGGACTGTCAGCCCCATTGTGGCAAGTGTCATCTTCACGGGCAACTTGTTTGCGGCCTCTTCGGCGCGCATCACGCGCTTGTCGCGCATTTCCCCGGCATAAACCCGCAAGGCATCGGCGATTGAGGTGCCGAAGCTGGCGGATTGGATCATCACCGTCACGAAGGAGGACACATCCTGCACCCCGCAGCGGGTGCCCATGTCGCGCAGCACCTTGTCCTTTTCCTTGCCCGCCTTCAGTTCGTACGCGACGACTTCGAATTCCGAAGCCAGTTCCGGGAAGGACGCGTGCAGTTCCTGAGACACCCGCACAATGGCCTGGTCCAGCGACTGGCCGGCCTCGACACAGACCAGCATCATATCGAGCGCATCGGGGAAGCCCTCGGTGATCTTTTGCTGGCGTTCGCCGATGCGGCGGGTGATCCAGTATTTTGGCAGCATATAGCCCGCCCCGCCAGGCGCGATGATGCGCAGCGCCATCTGCTGGCTGTCGTAGTCGATGTCCGCCTTGATCACATAGACAAAGAACAGCCCGCCGATCAGCCCCAGCAGGCCGAGCGCAAACTGCGCGAAATGGAACAGGCGCACCGAGTCCTTGGAGTGATAGCCCGCCTGGCGCAGTTTCAGCTCCATCGCGGAAAGCTCATCCGCGTTCTGCGGCTCCAGGAAGTTGGCGAACTTCTGCAGCTGCTCGTTGCGGCTGGTCTGCCTCAGGCGCTCTTTTTGCGTGCTCTGCCGGGTTTCGGGTTTGATATTCTTCTGCAGCTTCTTCAGCGGGTCTTCCGGCTGGTTCAGCAGTAAGGGAATAGCGAGCAGGATCATGAACATGCCCGCAATGCCAAGCGCCAGGAGCGGTCCGAACTCGCCGAACTGCGATGTGAGGAAGCCGTCAATACCGGTTACAAAATCCACGATCCGCTCCTTACACTTTGATGTTTGTCAGCACGCGCATGACAATCAGGTTGGCGGTCAGCATCACGCCCACTGCAAAACAGGCGGGAATGAACCAGGGATGGTCGATCACCTCGTCATAGTAGCCCGGGTCCTTGACCAGGATCCCGATCAGACACAGCAGCGGGAAGCCGGACAGGAACTTGCCGGACCATTGCGCCTCGGCGGTGATTGCCTTCACGCGGCGGAACAGGCGGAAACGGGCACGGATCACCTTGGCCAGGCCCGCCAGGACCTCGGCCAGGTTGCCGCCCGACTGCTGCTGGATCGTCACCGCAACCGCGAGGAAGCGCATGTCCTGCATATCGAGCCGCTCCGCCATTTCCTTGAGCGCCTCGCCAACGTCGCGGCCATAGGCGCATTCATCGGAGATGATGCCGAACTCGGTGGCCAGCGGATCCTCGACCTCATTGGCGACGATCTGCACAGCAGAGGTAAACGGGTGGCCGACCCGCAGGGAGCGCACCATCAGCTCCACCGCGTCGGGAAGCTGCTCTTCGATCAGTGCCATGCGCTTGGCGGCCTTCTTGTTGACCCAAAAGAACACCGCCCCGACACCGATGATGACAGAGCCCAGAACGCGCACCGGCAGCGGCGCGCTGGTGCCGATGCCGAGGCCGACAAAGGCGATGCCTGCCAGACCTGCCATAATCAGGATCAGCTGTTTGGGGGAGAAGGCGATGGCCGCCTTCTGCGCCCGTTCCGACAGCAGCGAGTAAAGCGGGATCGACTGCGATCTGGCGTGCTGGCCCAGCTCCTTGCGCAGCTGCTCCAGCACCTGCTCGCGGTTGCCGCCCTTTTCCATCATCTCCAGCCGGCGGTTCACCTTGCTGTTGAGGCTGATCGACTTGCCGAAGACAAACAGATACAGGCCTTCCACCAGCGCCAGGACGCCAAAGAAGATCGCGCCATAGATAAGCGGTTCTGAACTCAGCTCCATCAGCGCTGCTCCATCACTGTGGGTTCATAGATCGACGGCGGCAGGTCATAGCCCCAAAGACGGAAGCGCTCGGAATAGTGGCTGCGCACGCCGGTGGCGGTGAAATGGCCGATGATCTTGTTGTCCGGCGTCAGGCCGACGCGCTGGAACCGGAAGATTTCCTGCATCGAGATCACGTCGCCCTCCATGCCAGTGACTTCGGTGATCGAAGTCATCCGGCGCGAGCCGTCCTGCAGGCGCGAGGCCTGCACGATCAGGTTCACAGCTGAGGCGATCTGGCTGCGCACGGCTTTGATCGGCATTTCGATGCCGGCCATGGCGATCATGTTTTCCAGACGCGAGATGCCGTCGCGGGCAGAGTTGGCGTGGATTGTGGTCATCGAACCGTCGTGGCCGGTGTTCATGGCCTGCAGCATGTCGATCACTTCCTCGCCGCGGGTCTCGCCGACGATGATGCGGTCGGGGCGCATCCGCAGCGCGTTTTTCAGACAGTCGCGGGGGGAAACCTCACCCTTGCCCTCGACGTTGGGCGGGCGGCTTTCCATCCGGCCCACATGGGTCTGCTGCAGCTGAAGTTCCGCGGTATCCTCAATTGTCAGGATGCGCTCGGCGTTGTCGATAAAGGACGACAGCGCGTTCAGCGTGGTGGTTTTACCGGAACCGGTACCGCCAGAAACAATGACGTTCAGGCGGGTCGAAACCGCGGCTTGGAGATAGGCTGCCATTTCCTCAGTGAAGGCACCGAAATTCACCAGATCATCAATGCCCAGCTTGTCTTTTTTGAACTTCCGGATCGACACCAGAGAGCCGTCCACCGCAATCGGCGGCACCATCGCGTTGAAGCGGGAGCCGTCAGCGAGGCGGGCGTCCACATAAGGATTGGATTCGTCGACACGGCGTCCCACGGCAGAGACGATCTTGTCGATGATCCGCATCAGGTGCTTTTCATCCTTGAAGGCGATGTCGCTCAGTTCCAGCTTGCCGCTGCGCTCGACAAAGATCTGATGCGGGCCGTTCACCAGGATATCGCTGACCGTTTCGTCCTGCAGCAGGGCTTCCAGCGGGCCAAGTCCGGTGACCTCGTCATAAAGCTCCTTGTTCAGCTGCTGCCGGTCCTCGCGGTTCAGCACGATGCTTTTTTCGGCCAGGATCTCAGTTGCAATGGTGGAGATTTCGGTGCGCAGCTCCGCTTCGCCTGCGCGTTCCAGTGCGGACAGGTTCAGGTTCTCCAGCAGATCACGGTGCAGCTGGATCTTGATCTCGCTCAGCCGCTCCTTGCGCTTGCGCTCCTTGTCCATCGGCTGCGCTTCAGCAGCCTTGCGCTGCACGGGACGCCGCAGGCTGGCGGCCGGTTTGGCCGAGGCCGCGGGCGCTGCCGCTGGCTCCGGCGCCGGTGCTGCAGGTTTCGCGGCCTGTTTCTTGTACTTGGAAAACATCAACTCACCCCCAATTCAAGCCGTTCAGGCGGCTTCTGCTTCATTGCGGCCCAGCTCATGCAGCGAGGCTGCGAGCTTGGCGATTTCCTTGCGCAACGGGTTCTTTGCGGCAGAGACGGCCAGCGGCAGCCCGTGATCGCAGCTCTGCAGGATCTGCTTGCCGCCATCAGGCAGCTGCAGGTCGATCGAGATGCCCAGCGACTCCGCCATCCGCTTGACCCGGCTCTTGCCGGTCAGATCGGTAAACTTCGGCGCCCGGTTCAGGGCAAAGCGCAGTTTTTCGAAGGGCAGGTCTTCGGCCTGCAGCGCCCGTTTCAGCCGCAGCGCGTTCTGGGCAGAGCGCATGTCCAGCTCAATCAGCGCGAAATAGATATGGGCCATGTTCAGCACCGTTTCGGACCACTGCACCAATGTGTGCGGCATGTCGATAACGACAAAATCAAAGTGGCTGCGTGCCAGCCCGATGACGCGGGTGATGTCCTCGGGCGACAGCAGGTCCAGCGGCACCATTTCGGACGGCGCGGTCAGAACCTGCAGTTTTTCCTGGAACGGCAGCAGCGCCTGGCCGAACAGATCCTCGTCCATGCTTTCGGATTCGCTCAGCATTTCCATCACCACCTCGCGGCGGGGCAGATCCAGGTAGGTCGAGACGGAACCGGCCTGCAGATCCAGGTCCAGCAGGCAGACGCTGGGCTCCTCGCGTTCGCTGAGCGCGGCAAGCTCCCAGGCCAGGTTGACGGCCATGGTGGTTGACCCGGTGCCGCCGGCCAGCCCGTGGCAGACGATCACCGCGCCTTCGCGCTGGCTGCCGGTTTGCAGCTGGTGCGGGTTCTGCACCGTCGGCGGCGGCGGGGCCTGCAGCCGGTCGATGGCGGCCTGCAGCTCCTGCTCGGGCAGGGGGTAGGGGACAAATTCGTCGGCCCCCTGGCGCAGCAGTGTATGCAGTGCAGCCGGTGTCACATCCTCGGCAATCAGAATCACTTTGATCCCGCGGGACTTGGCCTGGGTGATGATCTCGCCCATCAGCGGCAGGTCGCCTTCGTCGGCGCTGTCGATGGCCAGGGCGATGAATTGCAGCGGTTCCGCCTCCGCCTGGCTGAAAAAAGCCAGCGCCTCGGAAAAACCAAGGTCTCCCCAGGCTTCACCCAGTGCGGTTTCCATGTCTTCAATCAGGAGGTCGAAATTCTGCACGTCACGGCTGACTGTGCAGGCAACAATCGCAGGTGTTTCTGTTTGCGGCATACCGCTGCTCATCGCCATCATCCTTGTTCACTTGGGCGGACCGGGCTTTGGGCACAGTCCGCCTCTTGGAAACAATGTCGGCGGCAATCTAGGCGATATTGGGGCCAAAAATCCCCAAATATGGGGAATTGTTACTACTTCGTAACCGCTGTAGGGCGCCTGAAGGCTTACTGCAGCGACCGTGACAGCGACTGCTGCGAGGACAGGGTCGATTCCGGCACCGCGCTTTCCAGATACTCGCGGTAGATGATCTGAGCGTACTTGCCGTCCAGAACCTGCGGGTGCCGTTTCAGGAAGCCGCTCACCTCGGTTACAGTGCGGCGGTTGCGGCGTTCGCGCTCCGGCGTGGGGATCAGCGGCTGGGTTTCGCCAAAGGAAACAACGGCCTCCAGGCGGTTGCGGCTGATGCCGCGCGAAACCAGATAGTTCACCGCAGCACGCGCCCGGCGCAGGCCGAGGGACTTGTTGTAGGCGTTGCTGCCCACCGCGTCAGTGTGGCCAAAGACCCGGAAACGCACTTCCGGGAACTGCTTGATCCAATGCGCCTGGCGGTCCAGCACTGCACGTGCGGCCTGGTCCAGACGGGTGCTGTCGAAGTCGAAGTTGATGGTGTTCGGAACTTCCTTGGCAAACCGGTTGGCCAGCTGGATCGCATAGCTGCGCTCGCCGCTCATCACGGCCGAGTTGTTGAGGGTGGATTCGCCGAAGGTCGCCCTGCGGTTCAGTTCCTGCCCCGCTTCGCGTTCACAGGCGGCTGCGGTCAGGAAAAGGCCGAGGATTGCAGCGGTTCTGATCATATGTGCCACTCCTTATCAGTCCAGCACGTAGCCGTAAGAGCCGTTGAAGTCCTGCTTGGCCACTTCCGCAGCGGGGCCGTTTTTGGTGCGGGCGGTGCGCCCGAACAGGAACAGGTCCTTTTCGCTGGGCGGCGCAACCCGGTCGGTCGGCAGCGTCAGCGCCTCGCCACGGGTCGGGGTCACCAGATGCGCGCTGACGATGATGACCAGCTCGGTCTGCTCGCGCTGGTAGTCGGCGCTGCGGAACAGTGCGCCCAGCACCGGAACATCGCCCAGCCAGGGCAGCTGCGAGGAGTTGTCGAGGAACTCGTCCCGGATCAGGCCGGCAATGGCAAAGCTTTCGCCGTCGCGCATCTCCACCGTGGTCGAGGTCTCGCGGCGCGAGAAGGCGTCGATCGACAGGCCGTTCAGTTCCAGCGAGTTGGTCGGGTCGATCGCGGACACAGCGGCGTTTAGTTCCAGGTTGATCAGATCACCGTCAACCACCCGCGGAATGAAGTTCAGCTCAATGCCGAAAGGTTTGAATTCAATGGTGATAACGTCGTTTTCCTGCGCCACCGGAACCGGGTATTCGCCGCCAGCTAGGAACTTCGCTTCCTGCCCAGACAGGGCAGACAGGTTGGGCTCAGCCAGGGTGCGGACCACGCCCTTGCGCTCCAGCGCCTCGAGCAGCAGGCTGACCTGTACGGAGCCTGCGTTGAAGCCGAACAGGAAGGCGCCTGTGTTTTCGTTGGCGGCAGGGATGTTGCCCGCCAGCGAGTTGGCCAGCGCCCCGGAGGTGTTCAGAGTGTTGACGCCGCCGGTGCGGCCGTTGCCGGTGCCGCCATTGAAGCCGAGCGAGGCGCTGAGCGATTTGGAGACCGAGCGCTGCATTTCGGCAAAGCGGACCTTGAGCATCACCTGCTGCACACCGCCGACCGACATCAGGTTGCTGACCCGTTCCGGCGCGTAGCGCTCTGCCAGATCCAAAGCGCGCTGAAGGCGGGCGGAGCTGGAGACGGTGCCCGAGAGCACGATGCCGTCATTGGCGGTGCGGACTTCGATCTTCTCGTTCGGCAGGATCTGCCGCAGCCGCTGCTTGAACTCCGTCACATCTGCAGCAACCCGGACATCGACGTTTGTGATCAGCCGGCCGGACCCATCGAGCAGCGTCAGCGTGGTCAGACCCGGCGACTTGCCCAAAACGTAAATGGTGCGGTCGGAGAGAGAGGAAATGTCAGCAATACTGGGATTGGCGATGCTGAGCTCTGCAAAAGGGGTCTCGCTCTCCACCACCACAGCGCGGTTCATGGGCACATCAAGCGTCGCCGCCGTGCCCTTTTTCACCACGCGAAGAGATTGCGCCGATGCCCCATCAGCAGTCGGTATGCCAACAAGCGAAAGCCCCATCAGGGCCGCCGCCACGAACCGTCGAATTGCCATGTGACCTGCCTTTCCGATCACGCCTCAAAATCCGGGTCTTTTTGCCCGCTGTTTCCCGCACTGTGGTTCAGTTCCTGAATTATTGCAAGAATCAATGGCTTCGGGGCCTTTCCTAAGCGGCAGCTGATGTGGGGCCTTGGCAACAGACAGGTCAGCCGCCCTTCGGCAAAGAAGGGCGGCTGAACAAGGTAACAGTCTGTGCAAGAATGGAAATTCTAGTTGGTGCAGGGGATCGGAATTTCCACGACTTCCGCGCCCCGGCGGGTGCGGACGGTGCAGACTTTTTCCCGTTCCACCTCCGGCTGCACCTCAATCGCGCCAAGGCCTAGCAGCTTGCGCTGGTCAACTTCGATCACTGAGGCAACGGTGTCGTCGCCCGCGCCAACCAGGGCCAGGGTCAGCTTTCCGGTGCTCTGCGCCTGGGCAAGGGCGGCAACCTGTTCCGGCTTGGCCGCGACCGTCACAGTGCGGGCAATTACGGCGCCGCTGATGTCACTGTTTGCCTTTTGGTCAACAGCAATCAGTTCGACATTGGTTTCAATGAGGCGGGTGAACTCACCGTCGGCGGCGCCGGCCTGACGCACCTGGCCGGTCCAGTAGATATCCACCTTGTCGCCGGGGCGCAGGAAGCCGGACACGCCGGAAGACACGTCCACCCGGATGGCAAAGGCACGCATGCCGCGCTCCAGGCGCGAGGTGATGCCAGCGTCTTCACCCGGCAGGGTGACCTTGCTGGCCATGATCGCCTCGTTCTTCTCCATCGTGCGCAGAATGACACGGGGTGTCTCGTCTGCACCCGGCGGGAACAGCGCCTCCAGGCTGGTGAAAACCCCTTCGGGCAGGCTTTCCTGCGGCCAGCGGACCTGACGGACGTTTTCCTTGGTCAGCCGGTGGCCGTATTTCAATTCTTCCGTCGCAACAAAGATGTCGACGGTGGGAACCGCTTCCACCCGGGCTGCGCGTTCCTGTGCCAGAGCCTGCTGGTATGAGCTGATATATTTTTTCGCCATCATCACGGCGCCGCCGGCCAAAGCGACACCCAGGATGAGAATAAGTCCGAATACAGTACGCATGACGCTCCTTCGGTCGCATGCCCAGCCGGGGTGCTGAACAAAGACTCTGCTTAGGTTCCGGTCATCATGTTTTGCGGCAGGATCTCCGCAGCCGCTACGCGCGGCAAAAACCATGAGGAAAGCCGCCCGCTGGAGGGCAGGCGGCTTCCATAGCTCTCTTAGACGTTAGCCGGACCTTAGGTCGGGTTGTCGCCCAGGCTGTAGGTGGTCGGCACGGAGTTGGTCAGGGCGGTGCCGGTTGCGTCTGCAACGCTGTCCACGCCGCTTGCAACGGAGGTGTAGGCAACACCGGCCAGGGCTGCGACAGCTGCGGTCAGAACGACCCAGTCAACAGTCACGGCGCCGTCTTCGTCTTTGCGGAAGTTTTTGATGAACTTGATCATGGTATGGTCCCTCCAAAGGATCTCTGAATTTGCTTCACCTTGCCGTCGCTCTGGAACCTGCTCTCTCACCAGCTTTGGTTCCTGTCCGGCTTGGATGAATACATATAGCCAGTGCAGCGTGGCAGGATTTGGGCTGAAAGCCGGAAATTGCTGCCCAAATTTAACTTTTCAAAAAGAAATGCCTTAACGCCTTGTTTTTGCGGCGTTAAAAAATCGTTACTGGCGGGAGTCCCGTGGTAATTCCGCGCCAGTTGGGGGCAAATATGGCGAATACGCCAGATTCTGGTGCGGAAATGCTGGATTTTGCGGCCCGGTTTTCCGAGTCTTAGGCCAACGAAAACCAAAAGCAGGCCGAGCAATGTTTGTGCGTAACGCAGTTTTGGCGCTGGCCCTCTGCGCCATGCCCCTGGCCGCGGCCGGGCAGGAGGCGGCGACTCCCTTTCCCGAGTTTGAGGCAAAGCGCGTCAAACCTCCGGCGCCGGGAACCGGCAAGCGTATAACTGTGCAGATCGAACCGGAACCCGAAGCAGAGAGTGCCCCAGCTGCAGCGCCTGCTGCCGGGGACCCGGCCGCTGTGCCGCCCGCGGGACGTTACGGTTGGTTCTGGGACAAGGTCGCGTCGGGGATTGAGGGCGCGGGGCCGGGACGTTTGGACGATGCGATGCAGGCCCTGAACGGCGCCAAGGGACTGACGGCACCGCGGCTGCAGCTGATGCAGGACATTGTGCAGGAGCGCGGCGTGCAGATCCTGACCGAAAGCATTGGCACAGAGGTGTCACCTGCCTTGGTGCTGGCAGTGATTGCCGTCGAATCTGCGGGCAAGCCCGATGCTGTCAGTTCCGCAGGTGCGCAGGGGCTGATGCAGCTGATGCCCGACACCGCCGCGCGGTTCGGGGTCAGCGATGCCCTGGAAGCCAAGCAGAACATCTCCGGCGGCATCCGGTACCTGGACTGGCTGATGAAGGAATTCGGCGGCGACCCGATGCTGGTTCTGGCAGGGTACAACGCAGGCGAGGGCGCGGTGCGCAGCCATCAGGGCGTGCCGCCCTATGCCGAAACGCGCGATTACGTGCCCAAGGTCCTGGCCGCTTACCAGGTGGCGCGGGGCCTGTGCATGACGCCGCCGCTGTTCCTGTCGGACGGATGCGTGTTCCGGATGCAGAACTGACCCCCCTGCGCGCCCCTTGGTTCCAGCAGCCAGTGGCCGGGGAAGGGGAGCCGGGCGAATCCCGCCCGGAATCAAGCCGCAGACGCCGGGCGAGCGCCTGCCGGCAGCGCATTGCGTTGCAATGCGCGAGAGGCCGCCCCACCGGGCTGGCGCTTTCGAGAGTGCTGCGCGCCTTTGATAGCTTGTACGGACGTTGCCGGGATAATTTGCCCTGCACCAGCGTTGCGGCGCCACCCCGCGGGCAGGCGCCCGCCCTTTGCATCAAGCTGTGGGTACGGCACACCGCAGGGTGTTGCGCACCCAGCGTACGCCCCCTTCACGCGATCCTCATTTCCCTATGCCACACTCCCAAATGATCGCGATCCCCCAGCCATGGATCCCGCGCGCGGGACCATGATACGAGGCCCAGGCATCTGTGCGGCTGAATGGGCAACACCCGGAGACCGGCCCTGATAAAAAGGGGGTCGTCCAAGCGAGCTTGTCCGAGCAGGCCCCCTGTGGGGTCTGTCCACCTCCACCCCGGCGGCGCCGCCCCCTTAATTGGGACCTCAGGCACAACCGAACGGACCGAAGAAAAGAAACAGGGACCTGCAAGGAAAAACCGCCAAGGGCAAAATGCCCCCGGCGGCCAAATCTGCTGCGTTTCCGGGGGGGGGGCGCGCATGACGCCGCCGTTGGTCCTGTCCGATGGCTGCGCGGTCCTGACCCTAGGTGCGCTAAGCCTTTGATCAGGCTGACGCTGCGTTTTTTCGGAAAATTGCCGGTGTCCCTGACGGCTGGCCTTGTTGCTGCCCCAGTTGACTGATTTCTGACCGGTATTTTCAGACGTACAAGTCATTGGAGACAGAGATTGGATTTAGGTATTGATCCGTCGGCGGTGGCCGCGGGCTCGCAAGAGGTGACCAGCACATTTGTCATGTTCGGAACCATTGCGTTTGTCGGTTTCTTCGGCCGGATGATTTTTGTGGCCTTTGGCCCCGGCCTCGCAAAGTCCAACCCGTTCCGGAACTTTTCGGGCGGCGGTTTCATTCTTCTGGCGGCGGCACTTTTTGCCGGCGGGCTTTATGCCTCGGGTAAAATGACCAAAGCCACCGTGCTGTTCAAACGGCACCTGGCCGATCCCGTCATTGTAACCTTGCTGGGCAAGGACAGCTGTGATCCGGCGGATGGCAGCTATTGCGTTGTGGTGTTCGAAGACGGGCAGGAAAAGATCGTCAACTGGTACAACAAGCGGGTCTACATGTACGAGATCGTCAACCCGCCTGAGGGGGCAGTCTGGCACACCCTTCGCCCCCGCCACCGGCCCGGTCTGGCTGCCGGAGTATAGGGCGTAACAGAAAACGGCCCGCCTGAGACAGGCGGGCCGTTTCAAATTCAGAAATAGAAACTCAGTCCACGATGGTGGCTTCGGTGGCTGCACGCAGCTCGTCTTCGCTGACGCCCTCAGCGCATTCCACGATCTTCAGCCCGCCCTCGACAACGTCCAGAACGCCCAAGTTGGTGATGATCCGGTCCACCACGCCCCGGCCTGTCAGCGGCAGGGTGCATTCCTTCAGAACCTTGCTGTCACCATGCTTGTTGGCGTGATCCATCACCACCACCACACGGCCGACGCCCGCCACCAGGTCCATGGCGCCGCCCATGCCCTTCACCAGCTTGCCGGGGATCATCCAGTTCGCCAGGTCGCCGTTCTCGGCCACTTCCATCGCACCCAGGATCGCCATTGCGATCTTGCCGCCGCGGATCATCGCAAACGACTGCGCTGAGTCGAAATAGGCGGTCTGCGGCAGCTCGGTGATGGTCTGCTTGCCGGCGTTGATCAGGTCGGCATCCTCTTCGCCTTCATAGGGGAAGGGGCCCATGCCCAGCATGCCGTTCTCTGACTGCAGGGTCACTTCCACACCCTCGGGGATGTAGTTGGAGACCAGCGTTGGAATGCCGATGCCGAGGTTCACATACCAGCCGTCCTGCAGCTCCTGCGCGGCGCGTGCCGCCATCTGATTGCGGTCCCAAGGCATTATGCTTGCTCCTTCTTCTGACGGACGGTGCGCTGTTCGATGCGTTTTTCGTGGTCACCCTTGATGATGCGGTGCACGTAGATGCCGGGCAGGTGGATCGAGTCCGGGTCCAGCGAGCCGGTGGGCACGATCTCCTCGACCTCAACCACGCAGACCTTGCCGCAGGTCGCGGCCGGCGCGTTGAAGTTGCGGGCGGTCTTGCGGAACACCAGGTTGCCGGTCTCATCCGCTTTCCAGGCCTTCACGATGGCGAGGTCGGCAAAGATGCCTTCCTCCATGATGTAGTCTTCCATCGCGCCGTCCGGCCCGGTGGGGAACTGCTTTTCCATCTTGCCCTCGGCAATCACGGTGCCGACGCCGGTCTTGGTGAAAAAGCCGGGGATGCCCGCGCCGCCGGCGCGCATGCGCTCGGCCAGGGTGCCTTGCGGGTTGAACTCCAGTTCCAGCTCGCCGCTCAGGTACTGGCGCATGAATTCGGCGTTTTCCCCCACGTAGGAGGAGATCATCTTCTTCACCTGCCGGGTCTGCAGCAGGATGCCGATGCCGAAATCATCAACGCCCGCGTTGTTGGAGGCAAAGGTCAGGTCCTTGGTGCCCGCGTCCTTGATCGCCTGCAGCAGCAGCTCGGGAATGCCGCAGAGGCCAAAGCCGCCCGCGGCGATGAACATGCCGTCGTGAAGCAGCCCGTCGAGCGCTTCAGCGGCGCTGGAATATACCTTTTTCATGGAGATCTCCCATTATGCCGGTTGCAGGGAGTTCTGGCGCTCAGCCGGTGCAGAGTCAATGAATACGGAGACGGCTGCGTATTTCTACGGAGCCGCTTTGACGGCCCGCCAGTTCTGGCAGACCGTCAAGGCCGGAACTCATACAGGCAGGGCGTCTTCGGCGTATTGCGCCGCGAACGCCGCGCTGGGCGGGATCGGGGTGATCACGTCGATCAGCACACCGTTCGGGTCTGCCGTGATGAAGTGGCGCTGCCCGAAGTCTTCGTCGGTGAGCGGCTTCAGCACTGGCAGGCCTGCGCTGGTCAGCCGGGTGTATTCGGCCGCGGCATCCTCCACCTCGAAGTTCAGGATGACGCCGGCACTGTTGCCGCGCCCGGCCTCTGGGACCGTGGGGTGCGTGCCATCCAGGATGGCCAGGTTCACGGCAGGATCAGTGCTCGACTGAAGATGCACGTACCAGTCCGATTCAAACGCCGGCTGGAATCCAAAATGGGTTTGGTAAAACGCCGCGGTGGCGGCGACATCGCTGGTCTGCAGCACCGGGTAGTATTGAGTGACTTTCATCTTGCACCTCATTTTAAAAACATACAATCTGTATGTATGTGGAAATAAACATACAGGCTGCATGTATGCAAGAGAGAAATGCTCCCGTCCCGAACACCGCGCGCCGCGCCGCCATGCGGGAGCGGCTGATCGCTGCCGCCCGCAAACTGTTTTCGGAAAAGGGCTACGCCGAGACATCAACGCCGGAAATCGTCAAGGCCGCGGAGGTCACGCGCGGCGCGCTTTACCATCACTTCGATGGCAAGGAGGCGCTGTTCCGTGCTGTTGCCGAGGCCGAGGCCCAAGCGGTTACCAAGGCAATCGAGGCCGCGGCCAAGGTGCCGGGCGGGGAGGGGCTGGAGGCGGGCAGCCGGGCGTTCTTTGCCGCAATGGCGAAGCCGGGCCGCGCCCGCATACTGCTGGTGGACGGGCCCGCTGTGCTGGGAGCCGCTGCGATGGACGAAATTGATGCCGGCGGCGGGCGCAGTGCGCTGCGCGCGGGGCTGGCGTCTGCGGGCACGGGCCTGAAAGAAGGTGAGCTTGATGCGCTGGCAGCGGTGATGTCGGCGGCCTTCGACAGGGCGGCGCTTGCCATTGCCGAAGGTGCTGGGTCCGCGCCTTATGAGGCGGCGATGGCGGCACTGATGCGCGCCGCCATCGGACCGGAGACCTAGGTCGAGGCTTTCTTGGCGGCAGGTTTCTTCTTGGCGGCGGGCTTTTTCGCCGCTGCTTTCTTCTTGCCGCCCTTCGACGATTTCTCGGCAATCAGCTGCACTGCCATCTCCATGGTGACGTCCTTGGGTTCCACGTCCTTGGGCAGGGTGGCGTTCACCTTCTCCCATTTGACATACGGCCCGTAACGCCCGTCCATGATGTTGATGGCGCCGCCGCTGTCGGGGTGTTCACCCAGTTCCTTCAGCGGCTTCGCAGCGGCCCGGCTGCCGCGGCGGCCTGGGTTGGCGCGTTTCTCCGCCAGCATCTCCACCGCCCGGTTCATGCCGATCTCAAAGACGTCCAGCGTTTCCTTGAGGTTCACGTAAACCGGCTTTTCCTCATCCGGCAGCTGGTGCGCGATGTACGGCCCGAAGCGGCCCAGGTTGGACTGGATCGCACCGCCGTCCGGGTGCTGGCCGATCTCGCGCGGCAGGGTCAGCAGGGTCAGCGCCTGTTCCAGCGTGATCTCATTCGGGCCCCAGCCGGGCAGGAAATCCTTGCCCTGTTTGGGCAGCGAGGAGCGCGGCGGCTTCTTGTTCTCGGGCGTCGCCTCGCCGCGCTGGACATAAGGCCCGAAACGGCCGGATTTCAGGTGGATCTCGTCGCCGTCGTCTTCACCCAGAATACGCTCATAGCCCTCGGCACCTTCACCGGAGATCGGCCGGGTGTAGTTGCATTCCGGGTAATTGCCGCAACCGACAAAGCCGCCGGTGCGCGAGGTCTTGAGGTGCAGCTGGCCTGCGCCGCACTTCGGGCAGGTGCGCGGGTCGGTGCCATCTTCACGCGGCGGATAGAGCTGCGGTGCCAGCGCATCATCCAGCACATCCAGCACCTCGGTGATGCGCAACTCGGAGGTTTCTGAGATGGCAGCGGAGAAATCGCGCCAGAACTTGCCCAGAAGCTCTTTATAGTCGCCGTCGCCCGCGCTCACGTCGTCCAGTTCTTCTTCCAGATTGGCGGTGAACTCGTAACCGACGTATTTGCGGAAGAAATTCAGCAGGAAGATGGTAACGATCCGGCCCTTGTCCTCCGGGAACAGGCGGTTCTTTTCCTTGCGGACGTATTCGCGGTCCTGAATCGTGGTGATCACGGAGGCATAGGTCGAGGGGCGGCCGATGCCCAGCTCTTCCATCCGCTTGACCAGCGTCGCCTCGGTATAGCGCGGCGGCGGCTGGGTGTGGTGTTGCAGCGCCAGCACGGCACCGTCCTCAGAGAGGACAGAGGCGTCCTTGCCTGCCTTCTCTGCCTGCGCTGCCAAGGAGGATGCGAATTTCAGCGCCTCTCCTTGCATGATCTGCGGCAGGCGCTTGTCGTCCTCATCCGCCACATCGTCGCGGCCTTCCTCATAAACCCGCATGAAGCCGTCAAACAGCACCACCTGACCGGTGGCGCGCAGCACCACCTGCTGGTCGCTGGAGCCGATATCGACGGTGGTGCGCTCCAGACGGGCGCCTTCCATCTGGCACGAGAGGGTCCGTTTCCAGATCAGGTCATAGAGCTTGCGCTGGTCGTCGTCCGAAACCTTCAGGCTGGCGGCATCGCGGCTCATGTCGGTGGGGCGGATACACTCGTGCGCTTCCTGCGCGTTCTTTGCCTTGTTCTTGTAGATCCGCGGCGAGGACGGCACGTATTCTGCGCCATAGCGCTTTTCGATCTCGGCGCGGGCTTCCTGCACGGCCTCCGGCGCCATGTCGATGCCGTCGGTCCGCATATAGGTGATGAGGCCGGCCTCATACAGCCGCTGCGCCGCGTTCATGGTCTGGCGCGCGCCCATGCCGAACTTGCGGCTGGCTTCCTGCTGCAGGGTCGAGGTCATGAACGGGGCAGAGGGGTTGCGGGCCGCGGGCTTGGCTTCGACCGACAGCACCGACAGCTTGCGCGAGGCCACCGCCTGCACCGCCATTTCAGCGGAGGTGGAGTTCTTGAGGCTGTATTTATCGAGCTTGTCGCCGCCCATGACGGTCAGGCGGGCCTCGAACTCCTGGCCGCGGGGGGTGGCCAGCTGGGCGCGCACGGACCAGTATTCCTGTGCGTTGAAGGCCTCGATCTCCATCTCGCGCTCGACGATCAGGCGCAGGCAGACGGATTGCACACGGCCCGCCGAGCGCGCGCCCGGCAGTTTGCGCCACAAGACCGGCGACAGGTTGAAGCCCACCAGATAGTCCAGCGCGCGGCGCGCCAGATAGGCCTCCACCAGCGGCATGTCGACCTGGCGCGGGTTCTGCATCGCCTCGGTCACCGCTTCCTTGGTGATCGCGTTGAAGGTCACCCGGCTGACGGCGGTGTCCTTCTTGATCGAGCGCCGCTTGGTCAGCGCCTCCTGCAGGTGCCAGCTGATTGCCTCTCCCTCGCGGTCGGGGTCGGTGGCGAGAATCAGCGCATTGTCGTCTTTCAGCGCGTCGGCGATGGCCTTCACATGCTTGCGGGAATCGTTGGCGACCTCCCAGGTCATGCCGAAATCATTGTCGGTGTCGACCGATCCGTCCTTGGGCGGCAGGTCGCGCACATGCCCGTAAGACGCCAGAACCGTATAGTCGGGGCCAAGATATTTATTGATTGTTTTTGCTTTGGCCGGGGATTCGACAACTACTACTGGCATAAATTCTGATACCTCTTCGGACCGGTTTGCCGGGTTCTATGGCGGGGCAGGATGTGGGGCGCAAGGGGAGAATGTCAATCCGGGTGCAATGGACGCGGTGCAATTCCTGCCTTTGCGGACCTGCTGCAGAGCGATTTGCCTGGTTCCGGATGCCGCTTTGCCGCCGTTTCAGAGACAGGGGATTAATCGTCGTCTTCAGGGTAGGCCCGGGACAGCAGGCCGCCGGGTTCGCGGCGGATCGCGCCGTCCAGTTCCAGGTCCGTCAACGCGGGGGCCAGATCCTGCGACGGCAGGGACAGGTCGCGGATCAGCTGCGTCTCGGATGTGGGGGAGGGGCCGAGCCGGCCGAGGATCTGCTGGTGCAGGGCGTGGGTCTCTGCCAGGCTGCGCCGCTGCGGCGGGGGCGGCGGCAGGGCGGCAAGCGCCTGTTGAAGGTCTTGCGGTGCGGATGCAGGCACGGCAGGCAACTCTTGCGGCGGCAGCGCCTCCAGCACGTCGCTTGCGTCGCGGACCAGGGTGGCGCCGTCGCGGATCAGCCGGTTGCAGCCGGAACTGCGCGCATCAAACGGGTGGCCGGGCACCGCCAGAACCTCGCGGCCATAGTCGAGGGCGTCGCGGGCGGTGATCAGGCTGCCGGATTTGGCGGCAGCCTCCACCACCACCACGGCGCGGGACATGGCGGCAATGATCCGGTTGCGTTTGGGGAAATCGCGGGCCTGCGGTGTGAGGCCCATGGGCTGCTCTGACAGCCGCAGCCCGGTCTCAGTGATGTCAGCCGCAAGTTTGGCGTTTTCCGCCGGGTAGATCACGTCCGCCCCGCCTGCCAGCACGGCGATGGTGCCGGTTTTCAGGGCAGCCTGATGCGCCGCCGTGTCAATGCCGCGGGCCATGCCGGAGACCACAGCATATCCGGCCTCACCAAGGGAATGGGCCAGCGACCGGGCCATCCGTACCCCCAGCGAGGAGGCATTGCGGGCGCCGACCATGGAGATCATCGGGCGGTCCAGCACCGACAGATCGCCGATGGCCCACAAGAGGGGCGGGGCATCTTTGATGCCTTTGAGCAGAGCTGGATATTCGGGGTCCGAAAAGCACAAAAGCCGCGCTTTGGCGGCTTTTGCGGTCTTGAGTTCCTTGTCCACCGCCTTGGCAGGGCATGTTTCATACCCTTTGATGCCTGCGGAGCGTGCCACTTCGGGCAGCGCATCCAGCGCGTTCTGCGCCGAACCGTATTCTGCGAGCAGCCGGTGAAAGGTCACCGGGCCAACCCGTTTGGAGCGCAAAAGGCGAAGCCATGAATACCGGTTATCTTCCGTGGTGGGTGGGAGTGGGGGGTGAGTGGAAGAAAGTGTTTCTTCGGTCATCCGCAGCTCCGCCTGTTTGCAGGACAAGAATTAACCTTGAGGGGGTTAACAGGTGGTGAACGGCTGGAAAGATTTTGGCAATGCCCTGAAAATTTTTGCTAAGTTGTGAAAACTGCTTAAGAAATTCACATGCAAGCAAGGGTTGTGCGATTGTGCTTGCAGTGTTTTGGCCCGGCTGGCTGTACAGCCGGGCCCCGGATTTTGCGGCAAGCATATGGTTTCGCCGGAAATTTACGCAGCAGAGCCGCCAACTGTCAGCCCGCCCATCAGCACCGACGGCTGGCCAACGCCGACCGGAACCCATTGCCCGGCCTTGCCGCAGTTGCCCATGCCGGGGTCCAGCGCCATGTCATTTCCAAGGCCGCGAATCTGTTTGAGCGCGGTGGCGCCGTCGCCGATCAGGGTGGCGCCCTTAACCGGTTCACCGACCTTGCCGTCCTTCACGCGGTAGGCCTCGGTGCAGGAAAACACGAACTTGCCGTTGGTGATATCGACCTGGCCGCCGCCAAAGCCCACCGCCCAGATGCCGTTCTTGATGCCCGCCACCAGGTCGCCGGGGTCAGTCTCTCCGCCCAGCATGTAGGTATTGGTCATCCGCGGCATCGGTGCATGGGCATAGCTTTGCCGCCGCCCGTTGCCGGTGGGGGAGACCCCCATCAGCCGCGCGTTCTGGCGGTCCTGCATGAAGCCGACCAGAACCCCGTCCTCGATCAGCGTGGTCTTCTGGCTGGGGGTGCCCTCATCATCCACGGTGATGGAGCCGCGCCGGTCGGGGATGGTGCCGTCATCCAGCACCGTGACGCCCTTGGCGGCGATCTGCTGACCCATCAGCCCGGCAAAGGCTGAGGAGCCTTTGCGGTTGAAATCGCCCTCCAGCCCGTGGCCGATTGCCTCGTGCAGCAGGATGCCAGGCCAGCCGGGGCCAAGCACCACGTCCATTTCCCCCGCGGGCGCAGGGACTGCATCCAGGTTAACAAGCGCGATGCGCAACGCCTCCTGCACCTGCGCCTGCCAGTGCGCGGGATCGACCAGCCCGTCGAGGCCCAGCCGCCCGCCGCCGCCGGCGGAGCCGCTCTCGCGGCGGCCGTCCTTCTCGACGATGACGGATACATTCAGCCGCGCCATCGGGCGGGTGTCGCGCACCCGCACCCCGTCGGCGCGCAGGATCTCCACTTCCTGCAGCGAGGCAGCCAGTGACGCGGACACCTGCACCACGCGTTTGTCGAGGTTGCGGGCGTAATCATCAATCTCGCGCAGCGTCTCCACCTTGACCGGGAAGGGCATGGCGCTGATCGGGTCGGCGTCGGTGTAAAGCTTCTTGTTGGTGGCCAGCGGCGCATCTGAGTAGGTGCCGCCGCCGGTGCCAACCGCCAGCTTGGCGGTTTCCGCCGCCCGCCGCAGCGAGGCGATGGAGACGTCGGTGGAATGGGCGTATCCAGCCACATCGCCGTTCACGGCCCGCAAACCAAAGCCTTCGGAGGCATCGTAGCTGGCGCTGCGCAGACGCCCGTCATCAAAGGACAGCGCCTCCGACTTGCGGCGTTCGGCAAAGATCTCGCCGTCCTCGGCACCGTTCAGGGCATCACGCAGGGTGGCCAGCGCCTCATCCTCCGGAAGCGCGGTTTCGAAGGGTCGGAAGGATGGGTTTTCCATGGCACGGTCCTCAGATTTTTTGATCTAAATCAAGAAAGCGACGGTTTGACGCTTGGCTGCCTCTTTATCTGTACGCCCGAATATGGTTTTAAGCTGCATCAAAGACAACGGGGCAGGTGCGTTTTGCGGAATCATTGATTCCTGTGCATTTCGTGCTGCCGCAAGAACAATACGATCAACCGATCAGGACAGAACATGAAAAACGCTTTGATGCTTTCGGGCCTTTTCGCCGGCCTTTCGAGCCTTCCAGCAATGGCGCAAGAAGGCCTGAAAACCATTGGTAAGCCGGTGGACGGCGGCCTGAACTTCCAGCCGGCGGCGACCTCGCTGATGGAAGGGATCCACAAGCTGGACTGGATGATCCTGGTGATCATCACCGTGATCTGCATTTTCGTTGCTGCGCTGCTGCTGTGGGCGATCGTCCGGTTCAACAAGCGCGCCAACCCGACCCCGGCGAAGTTCAGCCATTACACCCCGATCGAAATCGCCTGGACCGTGATCCCGATCCTGGTGCTGGTGTTCATCGGCTCCTTCTCGCTGCCGCAGCTGTTTGCGCAGCAGGAAATCCCGGAAGGCGACATCAACATCAAGGTGACCGGCTACCAGTGGTACTGGGGTTATGAGTATTCCGACCACGAGTTCGGCTTTGAAAGCTTCATGCTGCCGAAAGAAGACCTGGCCGCAAACGGCTATGCCGAGGATGAGTACCTGCTGGCCACCGACACCGCCGTTGTGGTGCCGTCGGGCAAGACCATCGTGATGAACGTGACCGGCGCCGACGTGATCCACTCCTGGACCATCCCGGCCTTCGGCGTGAAGCAGGACGCGGTTCCCGGCCGTCTGGCACAGCTGTGGTTCAAGGTCGAAGAAGGCAAGGAAGGCATCTACTTCGGCCAGTGCTCTGAGCTGTGCGGCAAGGACCACGCCTATATGCCGATCACCGTCAAAGTGGTGACCCAGGCAGAATATGACGCCTGGCTGGAAGGCGCCAAGGAAGAATTCGCGGGCATCCCGCAGGCCTACCAGGTCGCTTCCAACTGATAGCCTGGCCGCATGGGGCCTGCAGGGGCGCCGTGTGGTACAGTGACAAGATCTGGGTGCGCAAGCTTGCGCACCCGTTGCCGCCAAAGGACCCAAGATGAGCGACGCAAGCATCAACGCAAGCCGGGCATATGAGGACGAGGCCAGCTTTGGCGATTATTTCGCCCTGCTGAAGCCCCGTGTCATGTCGCTGGTGGTGTTCACCGCTCTGGTCGGCCTGCTGGCTGCGCCGGTTTCTGTGCATCCCGTTGTCGGCTTCTGCGCGATCCTGTTCATTGCCATCGGCGGCGGTGCCTCCGGCGCGCTGAACATGTGGTGGGACGCGGATATCGACAAGGTGATGAAGCGCACCAAGTCGCGCCCGATCCCGGCTGGCAAGGTTGAGTCCGGCGAGGCGCTGGCGTTCGGTCTGGCGCTGTCGGGCCTGTCGGTGATCATGCTGGCGCTGGCCGCCAATGTCTTTGCCGGCGCGTTCCTGGCCTTCACCATCTTCTTCTACGTGGTGGTCTACACCATGTGGCTGAAGCGGGCGACGCCGCAGAACATCGTCATCGGCGGTGCTGCCGGAGCCTTCCCGCCGGTCATCGGCTGGATCGCCGCCACCGGCACCATGTCGGTTGAGCCCTGGCTGATGTTCCTGCTGACCTTCATGTGGACGCCGCCGCATTTCTGGGCGCTGGCGCTGTTCATGCGCTCCGACTATGACGATGCGGGCGTGCCGATGCTGACCGTGACCCACGGCCGCCGCTCTACCCGCATTCACATTCTGGCCTATACCGTGCTGCTGGCCGTGCTGGCTGTTGGCACCGCGTTCTCCGGCATTGGCGGCCCGATCTATCTGGTCGCGGCGCTGGTGATGAACGCGCTGTTCCTGCATGGCGCCTGGAAGATCACCCGCCGCGACGAGGATGATTCCGAGGCGGACAATTTCAAGGTGGAGCGCAGCTTCTTCAAGCTGTCGCTGCTGTACCTCTTCCTGCACTTCGGCGCCATCCTGGCCGAGGCCCTGCTGAAGCCCTATGGCTTGGGGGGCTGGTAAGATGGCCCTGCGCAAGGAACATGAGATTCACAAGCGCCGCTCCAGCCTGAACAAGGGTGTCGGCATTCTGCTGGCGGCCTTCGTGGTGCTGATCATGGCGCTGACCATGGTCAAGGTGACCTCGGCCAGCTTCAAGTTCCCCGATGCACAGTCTTCTGGTGAACAGGGGGAGCAGAGCTGATGGCGCTGCAGGGGCCCCAAAAGACTGTTGTCCAGCTGGTCGGCGTTGTCGTCCTGATGGGCGGGCTGTCCTGGGCGTCGGTGCCGTTTTATGACTGGTTCTGCCGCGTCACCGGCTTTGGCGGCGTCACCGGCGTGGCCAGCGCGGGATCGGACACGGTTCTGGACCAGACCATCAAGGTCCGCTTTGACGGCTCCAAGGAACGCGGCATGCCGTGGGAATTCAAGCCGATGCAGCGCGAGATGGAGATCAAGCTGGGGGAAACCGGCCTGGCCTTTTACGAGGCCTATAACCCGACCGACCGGCCCGTGGCAGGGCAGGCGTCCTACAACGTGGCGCCTTATCAGGCCGGCGGGTTCTTTGAGAAAATCGACTGCTTCTGCTTTACCGAGCAGGTGCTTCAGCCGGGGGAGCGGGTTCAGATGCCCGTGACCTTCTATGTTGACCCGGAAATCATTGACGACCGGGACGCAAAATACGTGCATACGATCACGCTGTCGTACACGTTCCATGAAATCGATCTGCCCGAGGGCGTTGCCGCTCTCGACACCGGGGGTAACACCGGGGCAGGCACAACCACGAACTAGGCCGCTAGGTGAGGGACACTTAAATGGCGCATGCTAAAAATCACGATTATCACATTCTGCCGCCGTCGATCTGGCCGCTGGCTGCCGCTGTCGGCACCTTCGTCATGCTGGTTGGCGCAGTGTTCTGGATGAAGGGCATCACCGCCTGGGCCTTCTGGATCGGCTTTGTTGCCGTGCTGTACTCGGCCTTCGCCTGGTGGTCCGAAGTTGTTGCCGAAAGCAAGGTCGGCGATCACACCCCCGTCGTCCGCATCGGCCTGCGCTATGGCTTCATCCTGTTTGTGATGTCCGAGGTGATGTTCTTCTTCGCCTGGTTCTGGTCGTTCTTCAAACACGCCATGTACCCGATGGAGACCTATGTCGGCACTGAATATGTGGCCCCGGCGATCTATCCGGTCGACCCGTTCCACCTGCCGCTGATCAACACCCTGATCCTGCTGCTGTCCGGCTGTGCCGTGACCTGGGCGCACCATGCGCTGGTGCACAACAACGACCGCAAGGCGCTGATCCAGGGCCTGGCGATCGGTATCGCCTTCGGCATCGCTTTCACCGCGCTGCAGGGCTATGAATACGCCCACCTGCTGCACGAAGGCTGGAAGTTCGGCGAAGACGAGTTCTACTCCAACTTCTTCATGGCAACCGGTTTCCACGGCTTCCACGTGATCATCGGCACCATCTTCCTGACCGTCTGCCTGATCCGCGCGATGAAGGGTGACTTCACCCCTGAGCAGCACGTCGGCTTTGAGGCGGCTGCCTGGTACTGGCACTTCGTGGACGTTGTCTGGCTGTTCCTGTTCGTGGCCGTCTACATCTGGGGCACCTCCGGTTTGTAACGGTTACATGTTTGCGGTTCCAAAAACCGCAGACAGACCTTAATGAGCAAGGCGCGCAGGGGACACCTTGCGCGCCTTGTCTTTTGAAGCGGAGCGGCCCGGATGCGGCGTGTCATCTTCCTGTTGATCATCGGAGGCGCGGGCCTGGCGATTCTGATCGGCCTTGGCACCTGGCAGCTGCAGCGCAAGGCCTGGAAGGAAGACCTGCTTCAGACGATTGAGGCCAGCATCGCGGCTGCACCGGCGGCTTTGCCGCAAGTCCCGGTTAAGGAGCAAGACCGCTACCGGGCCGTTACCGTCGAGGGTGAAATCGAAGGCAATGCGCTGCATGTGTTCTGGGTCACCAAAGACGCCGAGACGGGGTACCGTGTCATAGCGCCGTTTGTGACCAGCGATGGCCGCCGGGTGCTCTTGGACCGGGGGTTCATTCCGGCTGCGGACAAGAACGCGCCGCTGCCCTTGGGGCAGGCAACCGTCACCGGCAATCTTCTGTGGCCGGATGAGGGCGACTGGACGACGCCCGCGCCGGAAGTGGACACCAATATCCTCTATGCCAGGGACGTGGCATATATGGCAGAGCGCCTGAACACCGAACCCGTTTTGATTGTCGCCCGCAGCACAGCGCCTGAGGCGGCGGTCACTCCGCAGGCTGTGACAACTGCGGGCATCCCGAACAACCACTTGCAATATGCGATCACCTGGTTTTCGCTGGCCCTGATCTGGGGTGCGATGACCGTCTACTTCCTGCGGCGCAGCCGCCCCTGAACCCGAAAGAGCTGAAGGCGATGAAATATATCTCGACCCGGGGCCAAGCGCCCGAGCTGACCTTTGAAGATGCGATGCTGACTGGTCTCGCGCGTGACGGCGGCCTGTATGTGCCGGCGGAAATCCCGCAGATGTCCCAGGACGACATCGCGGCGCTGGCGGGGCTGTCCTATGAGGAAACCGCGTTCCGCGTCATGCGGCCCTTCGTCGGCGATTGCTTCACCGAAGAGGAATTCCGCGCCATCATCGCCCGCGCCTACGAGGGCTTTGAACACGCCGCCCGGGCACCGCTGAAGCAGCTGGCGCCGAACCATTTCCTGCTGGAGCTGTTCCACGGCCCCACGCTGGCGTTCAAGGACTTTGCGATGCAGCTGATCGGCCAGCTGTTCCAGGCGGCACTGGAACGCCGTGGCGACCGGGTGACCATTGCAGGCGCCACCTCCGGCGACACCGGTTCTGCCGCCATGGAAGCCTTCCGCGGGCTGAACAATGTGGATGTGTTCATCCTCTACCCGCATGGCCGCGTGTCTGAGGTGCAGCGCCGCCAGATGACCACGCCGCAGGACAAGAACGTCCATGCGCTGGCGGTTGATGGCGACTTCGACGACTGCCAGGCGCGTGTGAAGGACATGTTCAACGACTTCGACTTCCGCGACGGCGTCAAGCTGGCGGGCGTCAACTCGATCAACATCGCGCGGGTGCTGGCGCAGGTGGTCTATTACTTCTCCTCCGCCGTGTCGCTGGGGGCACCGCAGCGCAAGGTGAGCTTCACCGTGCCGACCGGCAACTTCGGTGACATCTTTGCGGGTTTCATCGCCAAGCAGATGGGTCTGCCGATCGACCAGCTGGTGGTTGCCACCAACCAGAACGACATCCTGCACCGCTGCCTGTCGGGGCAGGGCTACTACAAGGGCGACACCCAGCCCTCGATCTCGCCGTCGATGGACATTCAGGTGTCTTCGAACTTTGAACGCGCGCTGTTCTATGCCTACGGCCAGGACAGCAAGGCGGTGGCGCTGTTGATGGATGAACTGAAGAACGGCGGCTTTGACGTGTCGCAGGGCGCGATGCAGGCGCTGGCGGAGAATTACACCTCTGGCCGCACCTCCGAGGAAGAGACGCTGGCGACCATCAAGTCCGAGCTGGCATCCTCGGGCGAGCTGATCTGCCCGCACGGTGCGGTTGCCGTGAAAGTGGCAAATGAGCACCGCAAGGCGGATGTCCCGATGATCACGCTGGCCACTGCGCATCCGGCGAAATTCCCGGCTGCGGTGGAAGAAGCCAGCGGCATTCATCCGCCCTTGCCTGCGCGTATGGCAGACCTGTATGAGAGGCCGGAACGGGTCACCCGGATCGCCAATGATCTGGCTGCCCTTGAGGATCACATCAGAAAGAACATCGCGAATTGACAGTTCAGCAGCACACACTCGCCAACGGGTTCCGCATCGTCTCCGAGCATATGCCGGGTCTGGAATCCGCGGCGGTCGGGATCTGGGTGAGCGCCGGCGGCCGCCACGAGCGGCTGGAGCAGAACGGCATTGCCCATTTCCTGGAGCACATGGCCTTTAAGGGCACCAAGCGGCGCTCGGCCCTGCAGATCGCAGAGGAGATCGAGGATGTGGGCGGTTATATCAACGCCTACACCTCGCGCGAGGTGACGGCCTATTACGCCCGGGTGCTGAAAGACGACGTGCCGCTGGCGGTGGATGTGATCGGGGATATCCTGCTCAATCCGGTGTTCGACCAGCGCGAGATCGAGGTTGAGCGCGGGGTGATCCTGCAGGAAATCGGCCAGTCGCTGGACACGCCGGACGACGTGATCTTTGACTGGCTGCAGGAGGAAAGCTACCGCGGGCAGCCGCTGGGGCGGACCATTCTGGGGCCTGCGGAACGTGTGCGCAGCTTCAGCCGCGAGGATCTGCAGGGCTTTGTCGGTGAACACTACGGCCCCGGCCAGATGATCCTGGCGGCGGCGGGCGGCGTCGATCACGATGCGCTGGTCAAACTGGCGGAGCAGCTGTTCGGCCATATGGAGGCCAAGCCGGAGTTCACCGCCGAGGGCGCGCAGTTCACCGGCGGCGAGGCGCGGCAAGTGAAGGATCTGGAGCAGGCGCATTTCGCGCTGGCTTTTGAAGGCCCCGGCTACCGCGATCAGTCGATGTACACCGCGCAGATCTATGCCAGCGCCCTTGGCGGCGGTATGTCCTCGCGGCTGTTCCAGGAGGTGCGCGAAAAACGCGGCCTCTGCTACACGATTTTCTCGCAGGCAGGGTCTTATGCCGATACCGGCTCGATGACCGTTTATGCGGGCACCTCCGGTGAGCAGCTGACGGAGCTGGCGGGCATCACCATCGACGAGATGAAACGCGCGGCGGATGACATGAGCGATGCCGAGGTGGAGCGCGCCCGCGCCCAGATGAAGGCCGGGATGCTGATGGGTCTGGAAAGCCCCTCGAACCGGGCTGAACGGCTGGCGCGGCTGGTGCAGATCTGGGGCAAGGTGCCGTCGCTGGAGCGCACGGTGGAGCGGATCAATGCGGTCACCACCAGCGACGTGCGCGAACTGGCGGAGACCATGGCGGTGACGGCGCCTGCGGCGCTGGCGCTTTATGGCCCGGTCGCGGATGCCCCGGCGCTGGAGAGGCTGCAGGAGAGGCGCGCCGCCTGATGCTGCTCAACCGCCGCAAGGTCCGTATCGAAACCGAGCGCCTGACCCTCAGGCCGCCGGTGCATGCGGATTTTCACGGCTGGGCGGCATTGAGGCTGCAGAGCCAGCCCTATCTTACCCCGTGGGAACCCAGCTGGGCGGCGGACCACCTCAGCCGCAAGAGCTTTACCAACAGGGTCTACTGGGCGCGGCGGTCGGTTTCCGGCGGCACCGCGCTGCCGCTGTTCCTGATCCGCCGGTCCGACAACCTGCTGGTCGGGGCGATTACCCTGGACAATATCCGGCGCGGCCCGGCCCAGGCCGGCACGCTTGGCTACTGGACCGGCCAGTCGTTTGCCCGGCAGGGCTACATGCGCGAGGCGATCGGCGCGGTGGTGCATCATGCCTTCACCAAGCTGGACCTGAGCCGGATCGAGGCGGCCTGCCTGCCGGAAAACCAGGCGTCGCGCGGGCTGCTGGAGAAATCCGGCTTCAAATACGAGGGTGTGGCCCAGTCCTATTTGCAGATCAACGGCCGCTGGCGCACCCATGTGCTTTATGCCTCCCTGCGCCATGATCGCCGCGGCAAGACGCTGGCGGGGCAGGCCTAGGCCGGACACTCTTTCAGCAAAGTGCTCCCGCCCGTTGCTGGCGCATCTGGCGATGCGCCGCTCCCGTTGGGCCGGGCGCCGCCCCTGCGGTGCGGCGCGGCGCGTGGGGCAAACGGTGCTGCGCCCTGCGCTAGCAGGGCGCCACGCCCAACGGCGGTGCGGAATTTTCAATTCCGCTGGCGCAGGCGGGAGCGCTTGCAGGGCGAATTTTCTGCGGTAAGGGCTGACAATGGCGGTTTGCGCCCTAGAACCTGCCTCATGCGCGCGTTTGCCACTTTCCTGTGTTTCATTCTGTGTTCCGCTGCCCTCCAGGCGCAGGAGCGGAGGCAGAGCCATTGCATTGCCCTGGCAGAGGCGACGCCCGGTCTGGAGTACCTGCAGCAGGCCAGCTGGCAGGACCCGGTGGCAGAAGACAGCGTGCAGATTCGCTACATCGCCCATGCCTCGTTCCTGCTGCGCACCGAGGGCGGGCTGAATGTGGTCACCGATTTCACCGGCTTCACCGGCGCTGCGCCGCTGATCCCGGATGTGGTCACCATGAACCACGCCCATGAAACCCATTGGACCGCTCATCCCGACCCCGCGATCCCGCATGTGCTGGAGGGCTGGGGGCCGTTTGGTGCAGGCATCGAGCATCACCTCGACCTCGGCGAGATGCTGATCCGCAATGTGCCCACAGACATCCGCAACATGTTTGGCGGGGTGGAGGCGCGCGGCAATTCTATTTTTGTCTTTGAGGCCGCGGGTCTGTGCATCGGTCACCTCGGGCACCTGCACCATGTGCCGACACCAGAGCAATACGCGGCGCTGGGGCGGCTCGATGTGGTGATGGCGGCGGTGGATGGAGGCATAACCCTGCCGCTGGATCAGATGCTGGAGGTGCTGGGGCGGCTGCGGTCCTCGGTGATCATTCCGATGCATTGGTTCAGCGATTATTCGCTGCAGAGTTTCCTGTCCCGGATCGGCCCGGAGTTTGATGTGGTGGATGAGGGCAACAGCGAGTTGTCGGTGTCCCTGCGCAGCTTGCCCAGCCGCCCGACCATCCATGTGCTGCGGCCCAAGTACCTGCTGGACGGGGAGTGAGCTGCCTTGCCAGTTGCGGGGCCTTGCGGCATGGATAGGGCATGACGCTGAACCCCGCCGATCCCGCCTTTGCTGCCCGCCTGTCACCCCTGCTGCCAGAGGGCGTTTTGCGCGCTCCCGAACCGCGTTATCTGGAAGAGCCGCGTGGGCGGTACCGGGGGCAGGCGGGGCTGCTGGCCTTGCCGCGCAGCGTGGAGGAAGTGTCCATCCTGCTCCGCGAAGCCAATGCCGCGCGGGTGCCGGTTGTACCTTATGGCGGCGGCACCGGGCTGGTCGGCGGCCAGGTGATGGCGAAGGGACCGGCGCCGCTGCTGATCTCGCTGGAGCGGATGGCGGCGATCCGGGCGGTGCACGCCCGGGAGAATGTCCTTATCGCGGAAGGTGGCGCCATTCTGGCGGACGTGCAGGCGGCGGCGCAGGAAGCCGGGCGCCTGTTCCCGCTGTCACTGGCGGCAGAAGGTTCGGCGAGGATCGGCGGCAACCTTGCGACCAATGCGGGCGGCGTTAACGTACTGCGCTACGGCAATGCCCGCGACCTCTGCCTGGGGCTGGAGGCGGTGCTGCCTTCAGGCGAGATTTGGAACGGGCTGTCGCGGCTCAGGAAAGACAATACCGGCTATGACCTGCGGAACCTGCTGATCGGGGCCGAGGGCACATTGGGGGTGATCACCGCTGCCGCACTGAAACTGTCGCCGATCCCGGCGTCGCAAGGCACCGCGGTCTTTACCGTGACGGACCCGCAGGCGGCCATTGATCTGCTGGCCCTGGCCCGGGATCACGCGGGTGAGGGCGTCAGCGCCTTTGAGTTGATCCACCGGCAGGGGCTGGATTTCCTGGCGGAGACGCTGCCGCAGGTCCGCCAGCCCTTTGCCGAGGCGCCGGAATGGTGCGTGCTGATCGAGCTGGGACTGCCGCGCGGGCTGGAGGCGGAGGACACCCTGGCCGCGCTGTTTGAAGCCGCCGAGGCAGCAGGGCTTGCCAGCGACGGGGTGATCGCCCAGTCGGACAGCCAGCGGCAGATGCTGTGGGCGGTGCGCGAGCATATCCCGCTGGCCAACAAGGCTATCGGCTCGGTGTCCAGCCATGACATTTCGGTGCCCATTTCGGAGATCCCGGCATTCATCGAACAGGGCCGGGCGGCGGTTGCCCGGCTTGGCGATTTCCGCATCAATTGCTTTGGCCACCTGGGCGACGGCAACCTGCATTACAACGTGTTCCCGGCCAAGGGCCGCAAGCGCGAGGAGTATGAGGCCGCGCGCGGTGCGGTGAAAGAAGCGGTGCATGATCTGGTGCAGGCCTTCGGCGGCTCCTTTAGTGCCGAGCACGGGGTGGGGCGGATGAAATCAGGTGATCTGGAGCGCTATGGCGACCCGGCCAAGCTGGCGGCGATGCGCGCCATCAAACAGGCGCTGGACCCCAATGGCATCATGAATCCGGGCGCGGTGCTGCGCGCGGAGTGATTTGGTCTGGTATTTTTGGGGGCTCCCGCACCCGCGGCTGCGCGGCTGCCCGGCTGCCCGGCTGCGCCGGACCGCTTGGCGGCTTTGGGCCCGGCGCCGCGCATCCGCGCGGCGCGCCCCTTCGGCCCAAGGGGCCTGAAGGGGCCATGCCCAACGGGAACAGTCTTTCCCTGGAAAGGCGCCTGACCGGCGGGAGCCTTCCGGCCACGCACAGATACGGTCAGGAGGCGGGCTTCAGAGACCCTCGAACTCGCAGAGCACATGCACGTCCATGCCCATGTCCTCCAGCAGCTTGCTCCCGCCCAGTTCCGGCAGATCGACGATGAAGGCGCAGGAGACGATCTCGCCGCCCAGCCGTTCGATCAGCTTGATGCCCGCGCCCGCGGTGCCGCCGGTGGCCAAGAGGTCATCGACCACCAGGATCTTCTCGCCCGGCTGGATGGCGTCGTCGTGAATCTCCACAATCGCCTCGCCGTATTCCAGCTTGTAGTCCTGGCTGATGGTGGTGCCGGGCAGTTTGCCCTTCTTGCGGATCGGCACAAAGCCGGTGCCCAGCTGGTGGGCAATCGCGCCGCCGAGGATAAAGCCGCGCGCCTCAAGCCCCACGACCTTGTCGATCTGCTCACCGGCGTAGGGGTGCAGCATCTGGTCGATGGCCATGCGAAATCCCCGCGGATCGGCAAACAGCGTGGTCACGTCGCGGAACATGATCCCTTCGTGCGGGAAATCGACGATGGTGCGGATGTAATCCTTGACGGCGGGTTTCTTGGGCATCGGCGCGGCTCCCCTTGGCGAATTGAATGCGGCGCCCCGGGTTTCGCGCCCGGGGCCACAGCGGGTTTGGCCGATGCTGCCGGGCCATGCAAGGGCTTCCTTGGCAGCACAGGGCTTTTGCGGAGCGGGATGTCCGAGTGTCAGCCCAGCACCCGGCCTGCCACCGCGTCCAGCTTGGCCAAAAGCGCCGGGTCGCGTTTCTCCGGGGCGGTCATGATGGCGTATTCCAGCGCCTTGTCGCAGCCGTGCGGGCAGTCCTGCCGCGCCTTGCCCAAGAGGCCGGGCAGGCGGCGCACCAGTTCGCGGGCGTTGGCGGAGTTGCCCTGTAAAGTGGCAATGATATCAGTGATTTCCACCGCGCCATGCTCCGGGTGCCAGCTGTCGTAATCGGTGACCATGGCGATGGAGGCGTAGCACAGCTCTGCCTCGCGGGCGAGCTTGGCCTCGGGCATATTGGTCATGCCGATCACGTCGCAGCCCCATTGCTCGCGGTACATCTTGCTTTCGGCCATCGAAGAGAACTGCGGCCCCTCCATGCACAGGTAAGTGCCGCCGCGGTGGACCTTGACGCCAGCCTCCCGCGCTGCCGTCTCTGCCGCGTCCGAGAGCCGTTCGCAGGTCGGATGCGCGACGCTGACATGGGCGACGCAGCCGGTGCCGAAGAAGCTTTTCTCGCGCGCAAACGTCCGGTCAATGAACTGATCCACAACAACAAAATCGCCCGGCGCCATCTCCTCGCGGAAGGAGCCGCAGGCGGAGACGGAGAACACATCCGTCACCCCCAGCCGCTTCAGCGCGTCGATATTGGCGCGGTAGGGAACTTGCGTCGGGGAATGCACATGGCCGCGGCCGTGGCGGGGCAGGAAGGCCATTTTGACGCCGTCCAGCGAGCCGGTCAGGATCTGGTCCGACGGCGCGCCCCAGGGCGTTTCGACCGTGGTCCACTGGGCGCCTTCCAGCCCGTCGATCTCATAAATGCCGGAGCCGCCGATCACGGCGATCATGGTTTCCCGGGTCATTTCCTGCCCTCCTTTTGCTGCTGGTTTTGGATATGCGCAAGCGGAGCGGGATTTGGCAAGAGCGGTACGGTAAACAGGGGGTGACAGGCGTGCACCGCCTGTGCACCGCCTGTGCAGCGGATGGGTGCCAGGGGCGGTTGCCTGCCCCTCTCGGCGGTAAAGCCGCCTGCCGGGCAGCGGGACATGAGTATTTGGGGAAAGATGAAAGAGCAGGGGCTATTCGCGCCGGATGATCCCGGTCAGTGCTGCGGCACCAAGGGCGGTGACGATCCAGCCCGCCAGGGTGAAGAGCCAGCGCGCCCACCAGAGGAACACACCGGCCGGGCCGCGGGTGGTTGAGGGCGCCCAGGCGTCGGTCTGGCCGAAATTGATAATGGGGATCACGACGTCTGCTGCGTAAGCGAGCGGGTGGAAGCTTTCCCAGTCGCGTCCCGCAACTGTGTTGTCGCTCCAGTCCTGCGCTGGGTTTTCCACGTCTGGAGGACCATTGCGGGTATCGTATTCTGCCCATTCCTCGGATGTGAGGATAATGCTGGAATTCGGGGCAAAGCTGCCTTCTTTCCAGGCAAGATGAGCTGGGAGAACGGCGAGCAGCCAAAGAAGAACGAGGGCAAAAAGACTGCGCTCGGGGCGGAAGCCGTGGCTGGTGAGAATATTCAGTACCTGATGAATAAGCCACAAAACCGGGCGGGTGATATCATACCAGATGCTGGCCCAGGCAGGCCCCCAGTTGCCGTCAAGTTCGATTCGGCGCAGCCTGCGGGCCTCAAATGCCAGCTTTTGGGCTAGTGCAACCCGGATGGTTTTGGCATCGGCTTCATGCCCAGCATCATGCAATACCTTTGCGAGCTGTTTATAAGGTTGCGGGAAAAACTCTCGACTTTGGTTATCACTGCGTGCCAGCCAAGTAAGCCGGGTCTGGGCATCTGTGGAGCCGATAATGCGACCATAACTGAACCCGTCAAGAATTAGTTGGCCTCTTTCGGGCCAGCAGTCTGGATCATCGACCATAACACCACAGCGTGCAGCTCTTAGGTCTACGGCTCCTTTTATTTTTACTTGATGACGAAAGAATAACCCGTGGCCGATAACTGCATCTTGGAGGTTCAGGGCGATTCTACCAGGACACTGGAATTCAGTGTCATCGCATCCCAGCTGTCCTCCGATATGGATGCCATTCAAGTCTGCCTTACCAAGGACTTTTGCAGAATTGAGGAAGACATCCTGTCCAATTTTTGCACCTTGGACGCTAAGGGCCGACCTTCCTTGGTTCCGAAATGTAGCACTGGTACAACCCAGTTGCCCGTCGGTTTGAAGGCCATTCAGATTTGCCTCACCGAGTATTCTTGCAGAGCCTAGAAAAACATTCTGATCGATTTTTGCACCCTGGAGGTTCAGCGCTATCCCGCCCTGACTTTGGAACTCTGCACCTTCGCAGTCCAGCTGCTCGCCGACCTTAAGCCCGGCAGCTGAAAGAAACGGCAGCTTGCAGGACTCGAGCCGAAAATTTTTCAATGCGTTGCAGCGGGTGGCGTGGATGCCATGCTGGAAACGGCAATTATGCACCAGCATGTTGCCGGGGATTTCGCAATCCGCCAGATCCAATTCACCGCTGATCAGCGCGCCAGTCAGCATAACGCCGACTTCTGTGACTAGGCTGTCTGCGCAGCCGCCGAGCAGGAAGAAGCGCAGCACATCGGCGCGGATGCGGCGGTCAGCGGGTAGCGACGACCAGTCCGCTGGCTCGGGCGGGGTTTGACCTTTGGGGCCGCAGATGCAGAATTCACCGGCTTCTGCCGCCTGCTTCAGCTTCCGCTCCGCCTTGGTTGCGGTGGGTTCAATCTCGTCCCAGCTTTTGAATCGCTGCATCTCAAATCCCTCAAACCGAATAGAGGGATCATCGGCGGCTTGGGGAGTGTTTTCAAGGCGGGACGAGCGGTGAAGTTGCAACAAGCGTTAAAGTATTACGTGCGCACGTCAGACCAGAATTTTCGCGCGCGACACATTGCGCACAAGGCAGGAGAGAAACCAAAAAAGGTACGACAGGCCGCCCCGGTCTCCGAACCAGCGGCGGTGCCGCCCTGAAACGCGAAGACCCCGCCCGGGGGGCGGGGTCTCGGTGGGCTGCAGGGGCAGCGCGGTTGGGGTCAGCCCTCGTAGTCGGGCATCGCCTTCAGTTCTTCCTCGGTCATCGGGATGTAGACGCGCAGGCCGGAGCCGTCGTCGGCGCGCAGGATGTCGATCTTGGAGAGGTCCAGCTCAACCGGCTTCTCGCCAAGGCCCAGGAAACCGCCGACGTCGATGACTGCGGATTTGACCTTGCCTTCGTCGGTCAGCAGCAGTTCGGAGACCTCGCCGATCCATTCGTCGTTGGCGTCATAGGCGGCGGCGCCGGTCAGTTTTTCGGCGGTCAGGTCGGTTTCCTCCGCGGTCATGTAGCCGTCACGCTCAAACGGGGCGCGGGGCTGCATGGCGGCGGTGGTTCCGGTGTCAGACATGGTTTCGGTTTCAGCCGTTTCTGCTTCGGCTGCGGCTTCTGCCTCTGCGGCTTCTTCCGTCACTTCTTCTGCCGCAGCTTCCGCTGCCGCTTCAGCCTCAGCCGCTGCTTCGCTGGTTTCTTCGGCAATTGTCTCGCCGGCCTGTTCAGCTGCGTTTGCGGCATCGGACGCCAGTTCAGCGCCCTGTTCGGCGGTTGCCTCGGCGGCTTCCCCGACGGTGGTATCGGAGGCAAAGGCGGGCAGGGCGGTCACGGCGGCAAGCGCCGTGGAAAGTAGCAGCTTTTTCATAGCGTTCACTCCTCGGTGTGTTGGTGGCTTGTGCGTGAGTACTCATCGGAGAAACGCCCTGCGCGGGGTTCGGTTCCCGCGGGATTTGAGAAAAGATGCTGCGGTGCTGCCGGGCAGAGGCAGGCGAAGGTTCACGGGGGACGCAAATATCCCGCGCCCTTGCCCCGTTGGCGGTTTTCCGCTAGGGGCGGGCAGCGAACACTCCTCCTCCCGAGCACAGGTACCTGACATGAGACGCGCAGCCGTGGCTTTGCTGGCCAAGCAGATTTCCCCGCCCAATCTTTCGATCATGCAGGACGAGGGCTTTACCGTGGGCCGCGTGCGCACCGAGCTGTTGTCGGGCCTGACCGTGGCGCTGGCGCTGGTGCCGGAAGCCGTCGCCTTTGCCTTTGTCGCGGGGGTGCATCCGCTGGTCGGGCTTTACGCGGCCTTCATGGTGGGGCTGATCACGGCTGTGTTCGGCGGGCGTCCGGGCATGATCTCAGGCGCGACCGGCGCGCTGGCGGTGGTGATGGTGGCGCTGGTGGCGCAGCACGGGGTGGAGTACCTGTTTGCCACCGTGGTTCTGATGGGGATTTTGCAGATCATTGCGGGTGTCATGCACTGGGGCAAGTTCATCCGCCTGGTGCCGCATCCGGTGATGCTGGGCTTTGTGAACGGGCTGGCGATTGTGATCTTCCTGGCGCAGCTGACGCAGTTCAAGGTGCCGGGGTCGGGCGGCGCGGAATGGCTGAGCGGGATGCAGCTTTACATGATGCTGGGGCTGGTCGGCCTGACCATGCTGATCATCTGGGGGATGCCGAAGATCACATCCGTGATCCCGGCGCCGCTGGCGGGGATCGGCGTTGTAGCGGTTCTGGTCATTGCGCTGAACATCGACGTGCCGACGGTGGGCGATATGGCCTCGATCAAGGGCGGGTTCCCGAGCTTCCACAATCCGTTTGGCACCGGTGAGGGGCTTTATGGCACTGCGCTGGCGCCCTTCACGCTGGAGACACTGTGGATCATCCTGCCCTATGCGGTGATCCTGGCCGCCATCGGTCTGATCGAGAGCCTGCTGACGCTGAACCTGGTGGGGGAGATCACCGGCAAGCGCGGCGGTGCTTCGCAGGAATGCATCGCGCAGGGCGCATCCAATGTGGTGACCGGCTTCTTTGGCGGCATGGGCGGCTGTGCGATGATCGGCCAGTCGATGATCAACGTGAAATCCGGCGGACGGACGCGGATTGCGGGCATTGCCGCGGCGCTGTTCCTGCTGTTGTTCATCGTGGTGGCTTCGCCGCTGATCGAGCAGATCCCGCTGGCGGCGCTGGTGGGCGTGATGTTCATGGTGGTGATCGGCACCTTTGCCTGGAACAGCCTGAAGATCATGACCAAGGTGCCGCTGATGGATGCCTTTGTGATTGTGCTGGTGACGGTTGTCACAGTGATGTCGGACCTGGCGGTTGCGGTGGTTGTGGGCGTTATCGTCTCAGCCCTGGCCTATGCCTGGAATAACGCGCGCCGTATCCACGCCTATACCCGCGAGTCCGCGACCGACAAGGGCGCCAAGGTTTACGAGATTGAGGGGCCGCTGTTCTTCGGCTCCACCGACGGGTTCATCGAGCTGTTCGACGTGGCGGGTGATCCGGAGCGCGTGATCGTGGATTTTGCCCGCAGCCGGGTGGTGGACCAGTCGGCGCTGCAGGCGATCGAGGCGGTGGCCGGGAAGTATGAGGGCGAGGGCAAGAAGCTAGTGCTGCGGCATCTGAGCCGCGACTGCCACCAGCTGCTGACCAAGGCGGGCCACCTGATGGTCGATAGCGACGACGATCCGGAATATGAGGTTGCGGTGGATTACTCGGTCAAGACCGGGATTCTGGGCGGCCACTGAACAGCCTGGAGTGTAAAAGAAAAGCCCGCAGTTCTGAGGACTGCGGGCTTTCTGTTTTGAAGGGGCTTCTGGCTCACCATACCAGCAAGCGCTGATCCGGATCCTCCATCCCCTGATCCGTGCCTGCCACCCGGTTCCCGCTGCGCCAAGGAAAATAGCCGTCTCCCCACCTAGGCGGGGCCCCTCGGCGATTTGCCTTGGCCCCGCAGGCCCCGCGCGGCCGTCCGGTCCCAGGCGACGGCGGCTCCGGACCAGCAAATGCCGGGGCAGGGTGTCAGTCGGGGGCGATGCTTTCGAGCATGTCGAGGTCGCCGGACAGCAGCGCCGGTTCGGCGCGGGTGATGAGGTCGGCGGGCCAGTCCCACCATTTGAGCGCCAGCAGCCGGGCGATCTGGGGTTTGGAGAAGCGGTAGCTTTGCACTGCGCCGGGGTTGCCGGTGACGATGGCGTAGGGCGGGACGGTGCCGCGCACCACGGTGCCTGCGCCGATGATGGCGCCGTCGCCGATGCGCGCACCGGGCAGGATCAGCGCGCCGTAGCCGATCCAGACGTCATTGCCCACGGTGGTATCACGGGTGTCGGGCTGGAACCCTGCCATCTGCTCCGGGTCGAATACCGGGAAGGGGTAGCAGCTGAGCCCGTCCTGCGCATGGTTGGCCGAGGCGGTGATGAAGCGCACCCCGTGGGCGATCTGGCAGAAGCGGCCGATGACCAGCCGCTCGCGCGATCCGGGGAACAGGTAGGGGGCCAGGTGCTGCGCCCAGTCCTGCGGCGGATCGAAATCGGAGGCGTAGGAATAGTCGCCTGCCTTGATGTTCGGATGATCGAGGACCTGCGAAAGCATCACGGTGCCCGCGTGGGGCGTGCCGTCGGGCAGGGTGATCGGGTTGCGCTTACGGGGATCGGGAAGCGGCATCGCGGGCCTCACTCGCCGGGGCGGGACAGGGAAAACAGGTCGCGCACCACAGAATAATCGCGGTAGCCGAGGCGGGCCAGCGGCTGGAAGGTGGTGACGTCGAAGGCGCCATCGCGCAGGCAGTCGTCGCGCAGGTGCACGCCAGTGACCTCGCCGAAGACCACCTTGTTGGCTTCGCCCGGCAGGGTGACGATCTGGGTCAGTTTGCACTCCAGCGCCGCGGGGGCGGCGGCGACGCGGGAACAGGCGATGGTTTCGCATTCCGCGGCTTCAAGGCCGGCATGGGCAAACTCATCCACGTCCTTGGGCAGAGCACCGGAGCTGGCGTTCATCGCATCGCGCAGCGCGTAGGAGACCACGTTGACACAGAAGACGCCGGTGGCCTCGATATTGGCGACCGAATCCTTGGTACCGTCCTGGTCCGGCTTGGCGCTGGTGGAGGCAAACATCACCTGCGGCGGGGTGTAGGCGACGGCGTTGAAGAAGGAATAGGGCGCCAGGTTGTTCACCCCGTCCGGTGAGCGGCTGGAAATCCAGCCGATCGGGCGCGGCGTGACAATGGCGTTGAACGGATTGTGGGGGAGGCCGTGGCCGTCCTCGGGCCGGTAGAACATTTCTGTTTCCTGCTCTGGTCATAGATGTTTGCCCAAGGCTTACGCGCATGCTAGGCCAAACGCCAGCCTGCAGGGAAGAATGCGGAGGCAGGGCAGCGTGATCGAATTGAGGGCAGAGCAGCCGGAGGACCGGTGGGAGGTCGAGGCGCTGTATGACCTGTGCTTTGCGCCCGGGCGCGAGGCGCTGTCGTCCTACCGTCTGCGCGATGGGGTGCCGCCGGTTGAGGGCCTGAGCGAGGTGGCACGCGACAGCGACGGCATTCTGGCTGCGGCAATCCGGTACTGGCCGGTTCTGATTGGCGGTGCCTCTGCGCTGCTGCTGGGCCCGGTGGCAGTGCACCCGACGCGGCAAGGCGAGGGGCTGGGCGGGTCTTTGATTCGCGACAGCCTGGCCAAGGCAGAGGAAACCGGCTGGGCCAGGGTGATGCTGGTAGGGGACGCGCCCTATTACCAGCGCTTTGGTTTTACCAAGCTCACGGGGGTGGAAATGCCGCCCCCGACCAACCCGGAGCGGGTTCTGGGGCTGGCGCTGCAGGCGGGTGCCTGGGACGGCGTGCAGGGGCAGGTGAGCCGCTGGCAGGCTTGAAATTATGCCTTTCGCTGCCGATCTTTAGGGAGGCAGAGGAGGCGCATGTGGAAGACATCGTGACAAACGCGCGGGCCTATACCCCGCAGGAGATCGACGCCGAGCTGGATGCGCTGGCGGCGCGCTACCGGGCGGCTGGCGGGGCCGGCGTTGACTTGCTGAACCGGCTGGGCGGCAGCGGTGAGAGCCTGCTGGAGCGGCTGCCGGAACCGGTGCGGGCAGGGCTGACCGGTGCCACGGAGACCGCGTTGCGGGTGGCGATGAAGGGCGCCAGCCAGTCGCGCCGCCTGGTGCCGGATCAGAAACCCGGCGTTGACCGGATGGTGAGCGCGGCCATGGGGGCCGCGGGCGGCGCTGCCGGGCTGCCGGGCGCCCTGGTGGAGCTGCCGGCCACCACCGCCTTTCTGCTGCGCACCATTCAGAGCGCGGCGGCGGAAGAAGGGTTTGATCCCGATGCTGAAAGCGTGACCTTTGACTGCATTCAGGTGTTTGCCGCGGCGGGACCGCTGGCGGAGGATGACGGGGCGGATCTGGGGTTTGTCTCTGTCCGGCTGGGGCTGCCCGGGGCCTTGCACAAGCTGATTGCGCAGGTGGCGCCCAAGCTGGGTGCGGTGCTGGGGCAGAAACTGGCGGCACAGGTGGTGCCGGTTGCCGGCGCAGTTGCGGGGGCGGCGGTGAACTATGTGTTTTCCGGCTATTACCGGGAGATGGCGCATGTGCATTTTGGCCTGAGGCGGCTGGCGGTGGAGGCGGATGTGGCGCCGGAGGAGCTGACGGCACGGCTGCGGCAGCGGCTGCAGAACCAGAATGGCGCGCGGTAGCTGCGCGGCGGACACAGAGACCTCTTGCGCTTGCCGGAAAGGCAGATTTAATCAGCCTTTCCTGCTAAGAGAGAAAGCATGATTCAATACAGCCTCAAATGTGCGGACGGGCATGCGTTCGACAGCTGGTTTCAGTCGGCGGCGGCTTTTGACAAGCTGGCGGCAGCCGGGATGGTGTCCTGTGCGGTCTGCGGCGGCACCAAGGTGACAAAGGCCATCATGGCGCCGCGGGTGCGCACGGGCCGCAAGGCCGTGTCCGGTGTCGGCGAGCCGGAACCACAGGCCGCGCCGAAAGCTGTGCCAGTCCCTGTGCCCCCCGCACCTTTGCCCTCTGCGTCAGAGCCGGGCATGCTGAGCCGCCCCTCTGGCGAGGTGGAAAAGGCGCTGGCCGAGCTGCGCAAGAAGGTTGAGGAAAACTCCGATTACGTCGGCGGCAACTTCGTGCGGGAGGCGCGGGCGATGCATCTGGGCGAGGCGCCGGAGCGGGCGATCCACGGTGAGGCCAAGCTGGAAGACGCGCGGGAGCTGATCGAGGAAGGGGTGCCGGTGATGCCGCTGCCCTTCCGTCCCGGACGCAAATCAAATTGAGGGCCAGAAAACTGAAGGACAGGGCAGAATGCATGCAGTTGTAACGGGAACCAGCCGCGGGATCGGCAAGGAGCTGGTAAAGCAGCTGCGGGAGGCGGGTCATGAGGTGACGGGCACCTCGCGGGACCATTCCTCGGGCGTCAAGCTGGATGTCTCCGACCCGGGCCAGCAGGCGCGCTTTGCCGCCCAGATCAAGGGCCGCCCGGTGGATCTGCTGGTCTGCAATGCCGGCGTCTATATCGACAAGGCAATGGGGCTGGAGGATTATTCCGCCGAGGTCTGGACCAAAACGATGGCCGCCAATGTGACCGGCGTGTTCCTGACCGTGCAGGCGATGCTGCCGAACCTGCGGCTGGCGGAAAGCCCCAAGATCGCCATTCTGTCGTCGCAGATGGCAAGCCACACCAGAGCGCCGGGCGGCAGCTATGCCTACCGCGCATCAAAGGCGGCGGCGCTGAATATCGGGCGCAACCTGGCAACCGACCTGAAGCCGGAAGGGATTGCCGTCGGCATCTATCATCCCGGTTGGGTGCAGACCGATATGGGCGGTTATGACGGCGATATCACGGTGCAGGAGTCGGTTACTGGGCTGATCAACGAATTCGACGTTCTGACCCTGGACACCACCGGCTGCTTTCACACCTGGGACGGCCGTATCCACCCGTACTGATCAGAGGCTTCAGGCAGCGGAGCGCTCCCGCGCCCGCAGGTGCCTGGCTGCGCCAGCCGCCTTGGCGGCCTTGGGCCGGGCGCCGCGCGGATGCGCGGCGCGGCACCGTGCGCAGGCACGGTGCCATGCCCAACGGGCTGAGGGCCTGAAAAGGCCCGGTGCCGGGCGGGAGCGCGCCACCGCATGGGAGACTGCGGGCACTGCAAAGAAGAAAGCCGGCGCGAAATCCGCGCCGGCTGTTTTGTGTCATCAGTTTGCTTGCAGGCGCAGGTTACTCCCAGCAGCTGACCAGAACGGTCATGCCGGAGGCCAGACGGGTGATCGCCGCGTTCGGCAGGCTGCCCGCGGAGGCCGGCTGTGCAGCCGGGGTTACACCTGCAGCGTCCAGGGCGCCGCGGATCACATCGGCGTTCACGGCAAAGCTGACGCCTTCGGGCAGCTGCTGGCCGCCGGTCTGCTGCGGCAGCAGCATCCCCAGCACCGCGCCGGTTGCATCCATCACCGGGCCGCCGGCATCGCCGGGCTGTGCTGCCAGCTCCAGCCGGGCAACATTGGTGTTGCCGTCCAGGCTTTTCACATCAGCGATCTTGCCCCAGGTGAGGCTGGGAGCGCCAAGCACGCCCTCGTAGGAGAAGCCGGAGACCGCAACCTCGGACTGCAGGCGGGGCGAGGCGGTGCTGAGGCCGGCGACCGCCGCAGGCGCCAGCGCCTCCGCCGGTTTCAGGATAGCGATGCCGTCGGCGGCGTTGCTGGCCGCGACCTCCGCCTGGTAGCCGTGATCGAGGGTGATCCGGGTGCAGCCGGCCACCACGTCGGACGTGGTCAGGACGCTGCCGCGGTCATCCACGAAGAAACCGGTGCGCGACAGTTTCGGCTTGCGGACTTCGAGACCGGAGACCAGGTCGATATCCTGCACGGCTTCACCGCCTGCAGCCGGATCCAGCACGCCGTCGAGGCGGGTGAAGCTGGCTTGCATCGCGGCCAGAACACGGGCGCGGCGCTCTTCGTCACCGGCGGGCCAGACCAGGGTGAAGCCCTTGATCTCGCCGTTGTTCAGGCTGGCCTGGGTGAAGGAGACGATCTGATTGTTGCGGCCTTCGATCGTGAAGCTGCTGGCGCTGCGTTCGCGCGGGCCGTCCAGCGGCACGATTTCCAGCGTCTGCAGAATGTCGTAGAGGCCGAATAGGGTGCGCTTGTCGCCGGGCTGGCTGATCAGCAGCAGCTGGGCACCCAGGCCGCCTTTGCTGGAGTAGTGGGCAAAGGGCGATTCATAGCGGTCAAAGGCAACTTCCCCCGCCGGGATCTGCAGCGCGATGCCGGCCTTGGCGTCCTCAGCCCGGGCCATGCCCACGGAGATCAGCGGCGCGTTGTATTCATCCATCAGAACCTGGCGCTGGGCCGTGGTCAGCACGCCGGTCGGCTCAAAGCCGCGGGCCGCCTGCCAGTCGCTCATCGAGGCGCGGGTGCCGCGGCCAAAGGCGCCGTCGATGCCGGAATTGTAGAAGCCTGCCGCCTTCAGGGCGACCTGCAGCTCCATCCGCTGTTCACGGCTGAGCGCGCTTTCGCTGCGGCGTGCCTGTGCAGGGGTCTCATCCGGCAGGGTGGTCTGCAGAGCGGTTTGCGGCTGCGGTTCGGGCTCCTGCACTGCAGGTTCAGCCGGTGCGGGCGCCGGAGCCGGCTCTGCGGGCTGGGTGGCATCCGCGGCAACCGGGTAGAACTGGCTGCGCAGGTTGCGCTGGAACGCGATGAAGCTGTCGCGCGGGATCTGGCCCTCGGCGCGGTAGACCTGCAGCACGCGTTCCGCGTCCTCGCGGGCGTAGGGGCCCAGCACCACGCCGTACCAGCCGCCGCCAAGCGCATAGCCGGAGACATCGGGCAGGCGGGCGGCATAGCTGCGGGCCTCGTTTTCGGCCTCGCGCAGGGAGGGGCGGGCGGCAATCTGGATCCAGACACCGTCGCGGCTGCTTTGCGCCGAAACCGGCGCCGTGAACGCAATGGCCAGCGCAATCAGCGGCAGGGCCAGAGCGGCAAACAGTTTTTTCATGGTCAGGGCCTCGTATCCCGGAAGTACTCTTATTCTTTGAGGCGGAGATAAAGCATTTTGCGGCGGCAAAGGGAACTCCTCATGACAGGGGGAATTCCCCGCCCGTTGCCGCATTCCCGCACTTTTGTTGCCGATGCGCTGCGGGCATCGGGGCAGAGCCGGGGCCTGACGCGCCGCAGGGCGTTGACCCTGCCAAGAGCCTTGCATAGGAAGAACACCGCAATTGCTGCCCCAGATGCCCCCAAAGGGATAAGAGATGACCCAGACCAACGGCGCGCCGCGCTCCTTCCAAGAGATTATCCTGAGGCTCCAGAACTACTGGGCCGCCAAAGGCTGTGCGGTGATGCAGCCCTATGACATGGAAGTCGGCGCCGGCACGTTCCACCCGGCGACCACGCTGCGCTCCTTGGGGTCCAAGGCCTGGGCCGCGGCCTATGTGCAGCCCTCGCGCCGCCCCACCGACGGGCGCTATGGCGAGAACCCGAACCGGCTGCAGCATTACTACCAGTACCAGGTGCTGATCAAACCCAGCCCGCCGAACCTGCAGGAGCTGTATCTGGGCAGCCTTGAGGCGATCGGGGTCGATATGGCGATGCATGACATCCGCTTTGTCGAGGACGACTGGGAGTCGCCAACGCTCGGCGCCTGGGGCCTGGGCTGGGAAGTCTGGTGTGATGGTATGGAAGTCAGCCAGTTCACCTATTTCCAGCAGGTCGGCGGCCATGACTGCCACCCGGTGTCGGGTGAGCTGACCTATGGGCTGGAGCGTCTGGCGATGTATATCCTGGGCGTCGATCACGTGATGGATATGCCCTTCAACGACCCGGACGCGCTGATCCCGCTCAGCTATGGCGACGTGTTCAAGCAGACCGAGGAAGAATACGCCCGCTGGAACTTTGACGTGGCCAACACCGAGGTGCTGCTGCGCCATTTCGAGGAGGCCGAGGCCGAATGCGCGGCAATTCTGGCGCAGGAGCATATGGACCCGAAGACCGGCAAGCGCATCATCATGGCGCACCCCGCGTACGACCAGTGCATCAAGGCCAGCCACATCTTCAACTTGCTGGATGCGCGCGGGGTGATTTCCGTCACCGAACGCCAAGCCTATATCGGCCGTGTCCGCGCGCTGGCCAAGCAATGCGCCGATGCATTCGTGCTGACCGAGGCCGGAGGACATGCGGCTTGACCAAGCTGTTTATGCAGTTCCACAGGTTCGAGAAACTGCTCGAAAGCAGTGTGAACCGGTCAACAGGAAATTGGAGGCCGCTTGTTACCAGACTTAATGGGCGTGGCAGCTTTGTCTATGACGTTGGTCAGGACATTTGGGACTACAATCAGGAGCCGATGAAGGCGGACGGGTTTGTTTCCTTGGAAGTGTTCTTTTGCGACGAGGAAAACGTTAAGCAAAACTCGCCGCGCTTTGAGCCAAAAGGAAAACATTTCTGGCTAACACCACTTGGCGAAGAAGGGTTCGAGTATTCTCTCCAGCTTTCTGCCACTCATGTTCCTTGGTTCTTGGAAATACTGAAGGACTGCGAAACAGAGGGTAAATTGCTTACATCCGTAGCCGTAACTGAGGATGAGACTAAAGAGCTCCGCGCTTCCCGCAGCACAGTTTCTGAGGGTCGTTTCCTAATGCGCCCATATAAGAAAAGAATACTGACTGACGAGGAAACCGAAGCAATGAGTGCTGGCTCGATTGAGGGGGAAATCGATGGGTAAGCTGCTTTCGATCATACTCGTCCTGTCCGGCCTCGCGGCCGGGGGGGCGATGTATTACCTGCAGGTCTATGGCTTCTATGATGAGGTCGCGCTGCAGCCGGGCCGCGATGTGATGCTGGTGCCGCTGGATGGCGGTGAGGCGCAGCCGATTGCCTATGCGGATTTCGAGGCAATTGACGCCGACAGCTCCCCCATCCGCTACCGCGCCTGTTTCAGCACCAAGATGACGCCGGACGCGCTGGCGCAGGTCTTTACCCTGTCGGACAAGACCGAGCCGCGCAATGCGCCGGATTGGTTCGAGTGCTTTGACGCCGCCGCTATTGGCGCCAAGCTGGCGGATGGCTCTGCCAAGCCGTTCCTGTCGGTCAAGAACATCTCTTATGGCGTCGACCGCATTGTCGCCGTCACCGATGAGGGCCGCGGCTATGTCTGGCATGAGCTGAATGACTGCGGCCAGAAAGCCTATGACGGAACCGTGGTGGGCGAGGAATGCCCGCCCCGGCCTGAGGCGGGTGCAAGCGAATGATGTGCCTTCGCCCCATGCCCGCCTTTTCTGAATTTTCCGCTGCGCCCGCCCGCGCGGCCACGCCCGAGGATATCTGATGCCCGATCTGCTGATTGAACTGTTTTCCGAGGAAATCCCGGCCCGCATGCAGGCGCGTGCCGCCGAGGACCTGAAGAAGCGCGTGACCGATGGTCTGGTCGAGGCGGGTCTCACCTATGCCGGGGCCGCCGCACTGTCGACGCCGCGCCGCCTGACGCTGGCGGTGGATGGCCTGCTGGCGGAAAGCCCCACCATCCGGGAAGAGCGCAAGGGGCCGAAAAAGGGCGCGCCGGACAAGGCCATCGAAGGCTTCCTGCGCGGTGCGGGCCTCACCCGCGAGCAGCTGGAAGAGCGCGAGACCCCCAAGGGCGCGGTCTATTTCGCGATGATCGAAAAGCCAGGCCGCCCGGCGGCGGAGATCATTGCCGAAGTGCTGGAAGACTGTATCCGCAACTTCCCCTGGCCCAAGTCGATGCGCTGGGGCGCAGGCTCCTTGCGCTGGGTGCGGCCGCTGCATTCGATCCTCTGCATTCTGTCGGATGAGGCAGGCGCCAGCGTGGTCGATCTGGACATCGACGGTATCAAGTCCGGCAACACCACCCGCGGCCACCGCTTCATGGCGCCGGAGGAGATCACCGTCACCGGCTTTGACGACTACGCCGCCAAGCTGAAGCGCGCGCATGTGGTGCTGGACGCCCGCGAGCGGGCGGAGGCGATTTGGCAGGAGGCGACCAATCAGGCCTTTGCCAACGGGCTGGAAGTGGTCGAGGACAAGGGCCTCTTGGCTGAGGTCGCCGGGCTGGTCGAATGGCCGGTGGTGCTGATGGGCGCGATTGACGAAGAATTCCTGGCGCTGCCGCCGGAGGTGCTGCAGACCTCTATGAAGGAGCACCAGAAGTTCTTCTCGGTGAAGAACCCCAAGACGGGGCGGATCGAGAAATTCATCACCGTCGCCAACCGCGAGACCGCGGACAATGGCGCCACCATCCTGGCAGGCAATCAAAAGGTCCTTTCGGCGCGTCTGGCCGATGCCAAGTTCTTCTGGGAGAACGACCTGCGCACGGCGAAGTCCGAGGCGGGCATGAGCGCCTGGGTGAAAAACCTGGGCAATGTGACCTTCCACAACAAGCTGGGCACCCAGGCGGCGCGGATTGACCGCATCGCCGCGCTGGCGCGGGAAATTGCGCCGGTGGTGGACGCCGATGCGGATCTGGCAGAGCAGGCGGCGCGGGTGGCGAAGGCCGACCTCAGCTCGGAAATGGTCTATGAGTTCCCGGAGCTGCAGGGCCTGATGGGCCGCTACTATACCGAGGCCGCGGGCCTGCCCTCGGCAGTGGCGAATGCCTGCGAACAGCATTACTCGCCGCTGGGGCCGGGCGATGATGTGCCGTCGGAGCCTGTTTCGGTCGCTGTGGCGCTGGCCGACAAGCTGGACACGCTGACCGGGTTTTGGGCGATTGATGAAAAGCCCACCGGGTCGAAAGACCCCTTCGCGCTGCGCCGCGCCGCGCTGGGGGTGATCCGGCTGGTGCTGGAGAATGATGTGCGTGGTTCGCTTTGGAAGTTAAACTTGCGTGGTTTTTCTCAACACGTAGTCAAAGACGGGTCTGAGTCTGACTTGCTTGCTAGGTTCAAAGAGCATCTCAATGAGCTTGTTTCTAGGGATTTGCCCACTGCGGATAGCGAAGCCTCCGAAGAACTGGAGCATGCTCTGAAAACCCCAGCAGACCTCCTGTCCTTCTTCCACGACCGCCTCAAGGTCTTCCTGCGGGATCAGGGCATCCGCCATGACGTGATCGACGCCTGCATCGCCATGGACGGCAATGACGACTTGACCCTGCTGGTCAAACGCGCCCGGGCGCTGGAGGATTTCCTGAAGACCGAGGATGGCACCAACCTCCTGCAGGGCTTCAAACGCGCCAACAACATCCTCAGCCAGGCGGAAGAAAAGGACGGCGTGGAATACTCCTATGGCGCCGACCGCAAGTTTGCCGAGGACGACACCGAAACCGCGCTGTTTGATGCGCTGGAAGCCGGCGGGGCGGCGATCTCTCCGGCTATCGAAGCCGAAGATTTCGCGGCAGCCATGCGGGGCATGGCTGCCCTGCGTGCCCCCATCGATGCGTTCTTTGAGGCGGTGCAGGTCAATGCGGACAGTGAAGTGGTACGCCGCAACCGGCTGAACCTTCTCAGCCAGATCCGCCAGGTTTGCGGCCAGGTTGCGGACCTCACCAAGGTTGAGGGCTAAGCGCCGGACCGGCTGCTTCTTTCTGGTCCTAAATACCCGCCCCGCCGGGACCGGCCTTTCCGCTAGGGAAGGCCGGTTTTTCGTATCTGTGCCTGCCTGATCCGTCACCGGCCCGTTACAAGACTCTTGCGCCGTCGCGTCTTGGCCTTATGGTGACTTTCAAAGGAGATGTGCTGCAGTGCAGAAAGATTTCGAACAGATCCCGCCGGCCTCGCTGATCACTTCGACAGCGCCTATTGCCACCGCCACCCATGGCGGCCGGGCGAAGTGCCTGCAGCGGCTGGTGCGCTTGGACCTGCCGGTGCCGCGCACAGTGGCGCTGTCGTTTGACGCAGTGCATTCCATTGCCGAAGGGCAGATGCCGGATCTGAACGCGGTGCTGGCTGAATTTGATCCGGAGGCATTGCTGTGCGTGCGCCCGTCCTCGGAGGACCCTGATTGGGGCGGGCCGGGGGCAATCCTGAACATCGGTATGAACGATGCGCGTTATGTCGACCTGTGTGACAGCCTGGGGCGGGAGGCGGCGGCGGCGCTCTATCTGCGGTTCGTGCAGTCCTATGCGGTGCATGTGGCACGGCTGGACCCGGATGTGTTCGACGATGTCGAGGACGGCGGCCCGGATGCGCTGACCGAGATCTTGCATGCCTATGAGGCGGAAACCGACGAGCAATTCCCGCAGGACCCGGGTGAGCAGCTGGCGGCGGTGCTGCGCTCGATGGCACGGGCGTGGGAGGGTACCTCAGCCCGGCTGCTGCGCCAGGCCAAGGGCGCGCCGGCCGATGCGGGCCTCGGGCTGGTGGTGCAGGAAATGATCCCTGGCGTGGGCCAAGGGGAATGCGGATCGGGCGTATTGCAGCTGGTGAATTCCACCACCGGCATGCCGCAGCTTACGGGGCGCTACCTGAGCCAGAGCCAGGGGCGCGATGCGCTGGGAGCCGGGGCCGGGGCGCTGTATCTGGCGAAAGATGCGCGCGGGCTGTCGCTGGAGGAACTGGCGCCGGAGGCCTTTGCCGATCTGAAAACCCACGCGGCGCTGATGCGGGTTAAGCTGCGTGAGGAGATGCAGCTGGAATTTGTGGTCGAAAACGGCCGGGTGCATATTCTGGACGGGGTGCGGGTGACGCGCAGCGCCCAGGCGGCGGTGCGGATTGCGGTCGCGCTGGCCGAGGACGGTGTGATTCCAAGGGAAGAGGCGCTGATCCGGGTCGACGCGCATATCCTGAACGAGCTTTTGCACCGGCAGGTGGCGCCGGATGCTGAACGTGATGTGATCGGCCGCGGCATAGCCGCCAGCCCCGGTGCGGCCACAGGCAAACTGGTGTTCACTGCCGCCGGGGCGCAGGCCAGTGCCGCGCGCGGCGAGCCGTGCATTCTGGTGCGCCGGGAAACTTCGCCCGAAGATGTGCGCGGTATGCACGCTGCCGCAGCAGTGCTGACCGAGAAGGGCGGTATGACCAGCCATGCGGCGGTGATCGGCCGCGGTCTGGGGCTGCCGTGCATCGTCGGCGCCTCGAACATGAAGTTCCACAGCAAGCGCAAGATGCTGGAGGCGGCAGACGGGCGGATCTTCAAGCCGGGTGATACAATCACCATCGACGGCAGCAGCGGGCAGGTTCTGGCAGGCCAGCCGCGTATGCTGGAAGCGGCTGAGGATGGCGCGCTGCTGACCTTGCTGGCCTGGGCGGACGAGGCCCGTGATATCGGTATCCGTGCCAATGCGGATACACCGGAAGATGCTGAAATGGCGCGGAAATTCAATGCTCAGGGCATTGGGCTGTGCCGCACGGAGCATATGTTCTTTGAACCCGGCCGGCTGACGGTGATGCGGGAGATGATCTTTGCCGAGACGCCCTCGGGCCGGGAAGCGGTGCTGGAGCGGCTGCTGCCGATGCAGCGCGACGACTTCCGCGAGCTGTTCCGGATCATGGAGGGGATGCCGGTCTGCATCCGCCTGTTCGATCCGCCGCTGCACGAGTTCCTGCCGGCCACCAAAACCGGCCAGCGTGAGCTGTCGGAGGCCTTGGGTATTCCGGTCAGCGATGTGACCCGGCGGGTCGAGGAGATGGATGAGTACAACCCGATGCTGGGCCTGCGCGGGGTGCGTCTGGGTGTTACGGTGCCGGAAATCTATGACATGCAGGCGCGCGCCATCTTCGAGGCCACGCTTGAAGCCTCTAAATGGGGTGAGCCGGTGGTGCCGGAGATCATGATCCCGCTGGTCTCGGCCAAGCGGGAGGTGGAGCTGGTGAAGGCCCGCATCGACGCGGTGGCCTCGGCAGTAAAACTGGAGCGGGGCGAGGATTTCACCTACCGGCTGGGCGTGATGGTGGAGACACCGCGCGCCGCCCTGCGGGCAGGGGAGATTTCGCCGCACACGGCTTTCCTAAGCTTCGGAACCAACGACCTCACCCAGATGACCTACGGTCTGTCGCGGGATGATGCCGGGCGGTTCATGTCGGAATACGTCAACCAGGGGGTGTTCCCGGAGGATCCGTTCCATGTTCTGGATACCGACGGAGTCGGCGAACTGCTGAAACTGGGGGTTCAGCGGGGCCGGGCAGAGAACGGCGAAATAACGCTTTCGATCTGCGGAGAGCATGGCGGCAACCCCGAATCGATTGCATTTTGCCGTGACGCGGGCTTTGATTACGTTTCGTGCTCGCCATTCCGCGTGCCGGTTGCGCGGTTAGCCGCCGCCCAGCTGGCGATTGGCAGCAAAACCGGTCAGATCGCGCCAACTTACACAAAATATTAGGAAAATTCAGGTCATCCAGCCGCAGGAAACGGGGACGGCTCCGCACTTGCGTTAACCATGCTGTCGCACCCCGGGGCGGCAAGCTGGACGTTTGGAGCTGTTTCCATTAAGGGATGCGACCGCATGTGGCCGGGGAAACCGGTTGCAGGCTGTTAGGACGGGGGAACCCTGAATGAAATTGTTGACTATGATTGCCGTGATGGCTGCCACCATCACGATGGGTAAGAGTGTTGCTGCCGAAACCGGCCTGGATACGCTGATCGAGCGTGAGCAGGCCAGTCTCAACGCGGTGCCTGCGCGGAAGTTCAGCGGATTTTTCGGATTCCGCTCCAATCCGTTCAAGAACCGCAAGACCGGCACGCAGCAGGTGGAGTACTCCAAGGCCTGGCTGGATGACCAGCCGAAAGCGACCGGGGGCGAGCAATTCGCCTGCCTGGCTGAGGCCCTGTACTTCGAGGCGCGCGGCGAGACCGTGAAGGGCCAGTTTGCGGTGGCCGAGGTGATCCTGAACCGGGTCAGAAGCGAGCAGTTCCCGAACACCCCTTGCGGGGTGATCAACCAGGGAACTGGGCGCAAGTACCAGTGCCAGTTCACCTACACTTGCGACGGCCACAAGGAAGTGATCCGCGAGAAGAAAGCGTATCAGCGGGTAGCCAAGGTGGCGCGCGCGGCGCTGGACGGGCTGAAGTCGGAGCTGACGGAAGGTGCGACCTACTATCATACCACCGCGGTGCGCCCGCGCTGGAGCCGCACCTTCACAAACACCACGCGCATTGGTGTGCACCTGTTCTACCGCGACGATCGCTACCAGACCGCGATGAGCAACTGATGGCCTGAAGGCGGCATGCATGTGCCGCTTTCTGCTACTGGCATGGCGTATGCGGGACTGTTAAGAAGCCGCCGAAAGTCTATTGTTGGGTCCCACACCTGACACAGCCAGCCAAAGGCCCGTTCTGCCATGCCCTCTGAAATCCGCCTTGCCTTTGCGCATCCGTCCGAGCGTTCGATGGCCACTGCCGCGCCCGGCCTGCTGGACCGCATTTCGCTGCGCGATCATACTGTCGAGGTGGAGATCGGCGCGTTCCAGGCGGAGCGCGGCACAACCCAGCGGATCAGTTTCAATGTGGTGGTCGAAATCGCGCCGCTGCCCAAGGACCTGGATGACGATGTCGACCGGATCCTGTCCTATGACAAGCTGACCGAAGCCATCGCCCATGAGCTGGCGGCGGAACGGCTGAACCTGCTGGAGACGCTGGCAGAACGCGTGGCTGAACGGATCCTGCTGGAGCATCAGGCGGTGCGCGCCTTCGTGCGGATCGAGAAGCTGGACCGCGGCCCCGGCGCTCTGGGCGTCGAAGTGGTGCGCTCCAAGGACCAGATCACCCATTTGGCGGAAGAGCAGGACCGCCCGCATCCGCGGCTGATGTATCTGTCCAACGCGGCCATCGACAGTGAAAACCTGACCGGATGGATCGACCAGATGGAATGCCGCCAGCGGCCGCTGATCCTGTGTGTCGGGACGCATCCGCTGGCGGTGCCCGAGACGGGCCACAAATGGACCCAGCGGCGGATCGATTTGCTGGCGATTGAGCAAAACGCCTGGCGCCTGGCGGCCAAGGATGACCGCTGCGTCGTGGTTTCGACCCGGACCGAGCTGGACTGGGCGATGAAGAACCGCCAGATCTGCGTCTGGGCACCGTCCAAGATCGTGCTGGACGCGGTGGACGGCCCTTCGGCGCCGCCATCGAACTCGGTTGCGCTGGCGGCCTGGTTTGCAGCGACCTTTGAAGCGGGTGAGATGATTGTGCTTGGCGGGGATTTGCCCGATAATCCCGGTGTCCCCCTGCGGGATGTCAGCGTGGAGCAAGCACAACTGTGACATATTACCGGCCGTTGGTTCAGCACGGCGAGGCGCGCCCCGAAGGCGCGGTTCCGCTGGCGGGCAGTGCCCTGTGGTTTACCGAGGTTGAGATCCTGAGCCGCGATGCGCCGCCGCGGATCGTGCCTGCCGGTCTGGTGCCGGAGGCCGAGCGCCGCCGCCTGAGCGCGCGGCGTGCCTCGATCGCCGGGCTGGACATGACCCAGCCGCAGATCATGGGCATTTTGAATGTGACGCCGGACAGCTTCTCGGATGGCGGCAAGCATGCCGGTATTGAGGCTGGAAAGGAAGCGGCGCTGCAGATGGTGGCTGATGGCGCCACGATCATCGACGTGGGTGGCGAATCCACCCGGCCCGGGGCCGCTGAGGTTCCGGAAGCCGAAGAAATCGAGCGCACGGCGCCGGTGATCGCGGCCATTCGCGCGGAGTGCCCGGTGCCGGTCTCCATCGACACCCGTAAGGCCACGGTGGGCATGGAGGCGCTGGAGGCGGGGGCGAACCTGCTGAATGATGTCTCCGGCTTTACCTTTGACCCGGCGCTGGCGCCGCTGGCGGCGCAGGCCAGCGTGCCGGTCTGCATCATGCATGCCCAAGGCGACCCGGCCACCATGCAGGATGACCCGCAATACGGAAATGTGCTGCTGGATGTCTATGACTTCCTGAGCGACCAGATCGACCGGCTGGAGGCCATCGGCGTGGTCCGTGAGCAGATCGTGATCGACCCGGGCATCGGCTTTGGCAAGACGCAGGAGCATAATCTGACGCTGCTGCGCAATCTCAGCCTGTTTCACGGGCTTGGCTGCCCGGTGCTGCTGGGTGTTTCCCGCAAGAAATTCATCGGCACCATCGGCGATGCACCGCGCGCGGATGCCCGGGCGCCGGGTTCAATTGCGGTGGGGCTTGCGGCCCTGGCGCAAGGCGTGCAATTCCTGCGGGTGCATGACGTGGCTGAGACGGTTCAGGCTCTGCGGCTTTGGCAGGCGGTCCGGTAAGGCCTTTTAGGCAGGAAAGCATAATGCGGAAACTCTTTGGAACCGATGGCGTGCGCGGCACCGCCAACACCCATCCCATGACCGCCGAGATGGCGCTGCGCATCGGTGCGGCAGTGGGGCGGTATTTCCGGCGCGACGGCACCGGGGTGCACCGTGTGGTGATCGGCAAGGACACCCGGCTGTCCGGCTACATGTTTGAGAACGCGCTGACTGCGGGGCTGACCTCGACCGGTATGAACGTGCTGCTGCTGGGGCCGGTGCCAACGCCGGCGGTCGGGCTGATGACGCGCTCGATGCGGGCGGACCTTGGTGTGATGATTTCTGCCAGCCACAACCCGTCCGAGGACAATGGCATCAAGTTCTTCGGACCCGACGGCTTCAAACTGTCGGACAGTGCGGAGATGGAGATCGAGGCGCTGGTTGAAGCCGGGGTTGAGCCGGCCCAGGCCGCAAACATCGGCCGCGCCAAGCGGATCGACGATGCCCGGTTCCGTTATGGTGAGCGGGTCAAAAGCTCGCTTCCGCGAAACCTGGGTCTGAATGGCCTGAAGGTTGTGATCGACTGCGCCAATGGCGCGGCGCACCGGACCGCGCCTGAGGTCCTGTGGGAGCTGGGGGCGGAAGTGATCCCGGTTGGGGTGTCGCCGGATGGTTTGAACATCAACCGCGGCTGCGGTTCGACGCATCCGCAGACCGCGGCAGAGGCGGTGGTGGCGCATGGCGCCCATGTAGGCATTTGCCTGGACGGCGATGCAGACCGGGTGATCCTGATCGACGAGACCGGCACTGTCGCTGATGGCGACCAGCTGATGGCGCTGCTGGCGACCCGCTGGGCTGAGCAGGGGCAGCTGGACGGCGGCGCACTGGTGGCGACGGTGATGTCGAACCTTGGTCTCGAGCGGCATCTGGAAGCCAATGGCCTGGGCTTGGAGCGCACGGCTGTTGGTGACCGCTACGTGGTGGAGCGGATGCGCGAAGGCGGCTTTAACCTGGGTGGCGAACAGTCCGGCCATATCGTGATGAGCGATTACGCCACCACCGGCGACGGGCTGATGGCGGGGCTGCATTTCCTGGCGGAGATGGTGCAGACGGGGCAGAAGGCGTCCCAGCTGGCGCATCAGTTTGAAACCGTGCCGCAGCGGCTGCGCAACGTGCGGTTCCAGGCGGGTCAGGTGCCGCTGGAGGAAGCCCGGGTGCAGGAGGCGATTGCCGCGGCAGAGAAGATGCTGGACGGCCAGGGCCGTCTGCTGATCCGCAAGTCCGGCACCGAGCCGCTGGTGCGGGTGATGGCTGAAAGCGAAGACGCTGAGCTGATGACGCTGGCAGTCGACAGCGTGGTTGCCGCGGTTGAGGCCGCCGTCGCCGATTAAGGCGGCGGGCGCTCAGCCCCGTTTTCCGAACAGGCGGCTGAGCCTGCCGAACTGGCTGAGGCCGAGGCCGCCGAGGATCATCACCATTGCCAGCAGCATCGAGGGCGGCAGCTCCTCGCCCAGGAAAACCGCGCCCAGCACCACGGCCCAGACCGGCACCTGATAGTTGGTGAGGGTCATGAAGGTGGGGCCTGCCTCGCGCACCACGATGACCCGCAAGAGGTTGGCGGCGGCTGTTGGGATCAGGCCGAGCACGGCGGCAATCAGCAAGGTCCGGGTGTCTGGCATTACCGGCGGGCCTTCGGCAACCCATGCGGCTGGAAAGGTGATGAAACAGCCGATCACCAGGAATATGGCGGCCAGCCCGACAGGGTCGGCAGGCGGCAGGCGGCGGGTCAGGATTGAGCTGACCGAGTAGCAGGCCGCCGCTGACAGGCAGGCGGCGCGGCCATAGGCCTCCAGTTCGGCGCCGCTGGTTTCAAATGCCTTGCCACCGATCAGCAGAGCAACCCCGGCAAAGCCGATGCAGAAGCCGATGAGGCGGCGCAGGGTCATTTGTTCGCCCGGCACAAAGACATGCGCCAGAGGCAGCACCATCAGCGGGATTGCCGCCATGCTGACGCCGGTGAAGCCGGAGGAGACGTGCTGCTGGCCCCAGTTGATCAGCATGAAGGGCAGGGCGGTGCTGAGGATGCCGATCAGGATCAGCGACGGCCAGTTGGCCTCGCCCCGGAACAGTTTGAACCCGCGCCACCCCCAGACCGCGCACAGCAGCAGCGCGGCAAAGCCGATCCGGCTGGCGGCCAGCCAGAACGGGGTGATCCCATTGAGCGCCAGCTTGATCAGCAGAAACGTCCCGCCCCAGACAAAGCCGAGGGTGGCAATCATCAGCCAGTAGCGCGGGGCGATATCGGGCATGGGGTCCTCGTGCCGGGTCTCCGCGCGACAAGACCCCGCCGGGCGGGCGGGGTCAATGGCAATTGCTTTGTTACCGATCGAACAGTTTGCGCTTTACGCCACGCGCGGGCGGCGGCTGCGGCTGAGGAGCAGGCCGCCGAGGATCAGCGCCAGGGCGGCAAACAGCTGCGGCGGCAGGGTTTCCCCCAGAAGGGCTGCGCCGAAGATCACCGACCAGACCGGCACCTGGTAGTTCACGGTGGACAGGAATGCCGGGCCTGCGCTGCGGGCGACTTGCACCAGCAGCACCTGGGCGAGGGCAGTGGGCAGCAGGCCAAGGTAGATAACGGCACCAAGCGGCAGGACGGCGGGCAATTCCGGCACACCTTCGGCCCAGAGCGCGGCCGGGGTCATCATGGCGGCACCGCAGAGGAGAGCGGCGGCGGAGAGCGACAGCATGTTCACCTGCGGGCAGAGTCGGGTGATGATTGAGCCGATGGCGTAACAGAGCGAAGCGCCCAGGCAGGCCAGGCGGGCCAGCGATTCGAAATCCGTGCCGGCAGAGCGGAAGGCGTCGAGGCCGATCAGCACCACCACGCCGGCAAAGCCGATCAGGAAGCTGATGGTGCGGCGCAGGGTCATGCTTTCGCCCGGAACCAGCAGATGCGCCAGCGGCAGCACAAACAGCGGCACCACCGCCATGCAGACCCCGGCAAAGCCACTGGCCACATAGGTCTGCCCCCAGCTGAGCAGGGTGAAGGGCAGGGCGTTGGTAAAGAACCCCATGCCGATGGCGCAGGCCCAGATGATCCGGCCATCACGCGTGCGCGGGGAGGGCAGGCCGATGCCCATGGCATAGATCGCGCCCAGAAGGCACAGCGCGCCGATGGAGATCCGAAGCGCGGCGATGGTCATCGGCGGGAAGCCCCTGAGTGCCAGCGACACCGCCATGAAAGAGGCGCCCCAGATTACACCGAGGAACAGCAGCTTGGCCCAATTGGCAGCGCCGGGAGAATCTGGCATCGGATAACCTCAATAAAATAAATGAAAAAGGGCGCCCCAAAACCGGAGCGCCCTGCAGAGGTAAGGTCAGCGGAGGGTTCCGCGGGCGCCTTAGTTCTTCTCTTTGTCGACCATCTTGCCGGCCGAGATCCAGGGCATCATGCCGCGCAGCTTGGCGCCGGTCTCTTCGATCAGGTGCTCGTCGTTGGCACGGCGGGACGCTTTCAGGGTCGGTTGGCCAACCTGGTTTTCCAGCATGAAGTCGCGGACGAATTTGCCCTGCTGGATGTCTTCCAGAACCGCTTTCATGCGGGCTTTGGTTTCGTCGTACTTCAGGATGCGCGGGCCGGTGACGTACTGGCCGTACTCGGCGGTGTTGGAGATCGAGTAGTCCATGTTGGCGATGCCGCCTTCATAGATCAGGTCAACGATCAGCTTCACTTCGTGCAGGCACTCGAAATAGGCCATTTCCGGGGCATAGCCGGCTTCGACCAGGGTCTCGAAACCGCAGCGGATCAGTTCAACCAGGCCGCCGCAGAGAACCGCCTGCTCGCCGAACAGGTCGGTTTCGCATTCTTCGCGGAAGTTGGTTTCGATGATGCCGGAGCGGCCGCCGCCGATGGCGGAGCAGTAGGACAGGCCGGTTTCCAGCGCTTTGCCGGTGGCGTCGGTGTGAACCGCAACCAGGCAGGGCACGCCGCCGCCTTTGGTGTATTCGCCGCGCACGGTGTGGCCCGGGCCCTTGGGCGCCATCATGATGACGTCGACGCCTTCTTTCGGCTCAATCAGGCCGAAGTGCACGTTCAGGCCGTGGGCAAACGCGATGGCGGCACCCGGACGGATGTTGTCGTGGACGTATTTCTTGTAGGTCTCAGCCTGCAGTTCGTCGGGCATGGTGAACATGATCACGTCGCACCAGGCGGCCGCTTCTGCGATGCCCATGACCTGCAGGCCTTCGCCTTCGGCTTTCTTGGCGGAGGGGGAGCCTTCGCGCAGAGCAACAACAAGGTTCTTGGCGCCGCTATCGCGCAGGTTCAGCGCGTGGGCGTGGCCCTGGGAGCCATAGCCCAGGATGGCCACTTTCTTGTCCTTGATCAGGTTCACATCGCAATCGCGGTCGTAATAAACGCGCATGATCCACGTCCTTTCGTTTGGTGTTTGAGGGCATCATAGGCATGTGGGCGGGGAAGGCGATTGCTGTTGCGCATGAATTTCGCAGTTTCTTTGCAGTGGTCATTCGTCACTTTGACTGATAGTGAAGAAATCATGCTTGATGACCTCGACCGGCGCATTCTGCGCTATATGCAAAGCGACCCGGAGCAGTCGATTCCGGACCTGGCCGAACGCCTTGGCCTCAGCGCATCGCGCCTGTCGCGGCGGCTGGAGAAGCTGCGCGACGCGCGCGTGATCCTCGGCCAGCGCGCGGTGATCGACTGGCGCGCATTGGGGTATGGGGTGGAGGTCTCTCTGCGGGTGACGCTGGACAAGACCAACCCGCGCGCCTTTGACGAATTCATCGAGGCGGCCCGCGGTATTGCCGAGGTGATCGAGATCCAGACCTTTCTGGGGCAGGTCGATGTGCGGCTTTCGGTGATCGCGCGGGACATGCCGCACTACCAGCAAATCTACCGCGCCGCCATTTTGAACCTGCCGCATATCACGGATATCGAGGCGCTGATGCATGTGGCGCGGATCAAGTCGGATGAGGTGCTGCCGGTATGAGCGCGCTGGATGATCTGGATTTCGCCATCCTGCGGGCCTTGTCTGAGGATGCAACGCTGTCCGCAGGGGCGCTGGGGCGGCAGATGGGGTTGAGTCAACCGGCCACCTGGCGGCGGATCAAGCGGCTGCAGGAGACGGGCATCATCGCGGGCCGCAGGCTGGAATTGGACAAGGAAAAGCTGGGGTTTGGCGTGACCGTCTTTCTGGGGGTGAAGCTGGCCACCAAGGGGCGGGTCAGTTTGGAGGACTTTGAGCGCGCGGTGTCCGCCATCCCCGAGGTGCAGACGGTGGAGCATGTTCTGGGCATGTATGACTACCGCCTGCGGGTGACGGCGCGGGACATCTCCGATTTTGAACGCGTGCTGCGGCGGCGGGTGATGACACTGCCCGGGGTGGGCAATGTCGAGGCCAATGTGCTGCTGAGCGAGGAGCGGCGGCCGGGGCCGCTGGGGTGACCCGGCGCACCTTTGTTGCCGATGTGAAACCCGCTTGGCGCAAATACGGGTGTTTTCTGTCGTGCTTGGGCTGTCTTTTCTGCTGAGTTCCGCCAGTATCACCCTTCGGAGAACGGCGGCGGCGCTGTATGCCATTGTAGGCTTTGCCAAAGCCTGCGGCACCGGCTAGCCGTTACATGAGGAATACCAAGGGAGGCCCAGATGGCACTGCTCGATACCGTGGACCCGCAGGGTCTGGATGAATTCTCGGTGGTTTTCACCGACCGCTCGCTCAACCACATGTCCAAGGCCTTTCAGACCGTGATGCTGGACATCAACGGGATGCTGAAAGAGGTCTATAACGCCGAGGCTGTGGCGCTGGTGCCGGGTGGCGGGACTTATGCGATGGAGGCGGTGGCGCGCCAGTTTGCCCGTGGGGCAAATGCGCTTGTCGTGCGCAACGGCTGGTTCTCTTACCGCTGGAGCCAGATCTTTGAAGCCGGCGGCTTCACCGCTTCCTCCACCGTGATGAAGGCACGCCGCACCGGCAATGAGAGCGCCTCGCCGTTTGAGCCCGCGCCGATTGCGGATGTGGTGGCTGCGATTCATGAGCAGAAGCCGGATATCGTCTTTGCCCCGCATGTGGAGACCGCTGCCGGTGTGATCCTGCCGGATGACTATGTGACCGCCATGGCGGCGGCTGCGCATGAGGTGGGCGCGCTGATGGTGCTGGACTGCATCGCGTCGGGCTGTGCCTGGATCGACATGAAGGCAACCGGTGTCGACGTGCTGATCTCTGCCCCGCAAAAGGGCTGGAGCGCGTCTCCGTCTGCCGGCCTAGTGATGTTCTCGGACCGTGCGCTGGCGCGGTTGGAGGAAACCACGTCGGACAGTTTCGCCATTAACCTCAAACAGTGGCGTACCATCATGAAGGCGTATGAGGATGGCGGCCACGCCTATCACGCGACCATGCCGACCGATGCGCTGAAGGCCTTCCGCGACACCATGCTGGAGACCAAGGAGTACGGGTTCGGCCGCTTGCGCGATGCGCAGTGGGCGCTGGGCAACGGCGTGCGGGCGATGCTGAAGGAGAAGGGGATCACCTCAGTTGCGGCGGATGGCTTCGGTGCGCCGGGCGTGGTGGTGAGCTATACCTCTGATCCGGACGTGCAGAACGGCAAGAAGTTCCTGGCACTGGGTACCCAGATCGCCGCCGGCGTGCCGCTGCAGTGTGATGAGCCTGCCGATTTCCGCACCTTCCGCCTCGGACTGTTCGGTCTGGACAAGCTCTATGACGTGGATGCCACCATCGCACGGCTGAAAACAGTCGTGGATCAGGTGCTTTAACGCAAAATCTGGACTGGGCTGCGCAAGGGGATATTGCTTGTGCGGCCCAGCCCGTGGCGCAGGGTGAGCCAGATCACCCCGAGGCTGATGGCCAGCCATATTCCGCCCCATAGCATGGTTACGCCGCCGAACTCCTCCGCCATCATCCGCGCGTCGGAGCGCAGGTAGGATCGCGCGATGGTGTCGTCCCAGATATCAAGCGGCACGTAGATCATGCTGCTGACCCCGATCACCCGCAGGATCATGTCGTTGATATTGAGGCTGAGGTAGCGCGATGCGGCGAGCATCAGCGCGCCGGTGGCAAGGGTAAAGCCAAGCGCGAACAGATCCCGGACATAAAAAGCCGCAACCGCCAGGGTGATTGCGCCGAAGAAGGCGAGCACCTTGCGGTCCCAATCGGTGCGCAGGGCAATCACGAACAGGGCAGAACCGATCAGCAGCGATCCGGTGTAGCCTGCCGTGAGCGTCAGGAACCGGCTGCCGCCGCGCGAGACCACTCTGCCGCCTTCATAGGGGTCGATGGTCAGGCTGACCACATCCCCGCCGGTCAGCAAGGTCATGCCGGCATGGGAGACTTCATGCAGGAACACGGTCAGGATCCGCAACGGAAGCAGCGCCGGGGTTTGCCAGAGGATGGCAATCGCCAGGGTCAGGCAGAGGAGCTGCCAGTGGCCTTTCAAAAAGCGTCCGGCAGCCCGCATGTTACTTCACACCAAGGCCCATCTGCATCAGCGTTTTGCGCACCGGGGCCAGCGAATACAGCGCGTTGAGGCCAAAGGCACGCAGGTCGCGCAGCGGGCGCGGCGCCAGCATGGAGGTGCGGTTCAGGAGGTCGATGCCCTTCACGCGCAGCAGGATCTCGTTGTGGCGGGCCTTGTGGTAGGCGGCCAGCATCTGCGCATCGCCCAAGCCCTCGGCGCGGGCCTCAGCCAGGTCCAGCAGGCTGCGCAGATCGCCCAGGGACATGTTCAAACCCTGGGCGCCGATCGGCGGCACCACATGGGCGGCTTCGGCCATCAGCGCCAGCCGCTCGCCGTTCAGCCGCTCTGCCGACTGACTGATGATCGGCCAGATGGTGCGGCGCGAGGCCAGTTTCAGATCGCCGAACAGCCCGCAGCTGCGCTCGGTCATCGCGGCCTCGAAGGCTGCGGGTTCCAGGTTCAAGAGTTCCTGCGCCTCGGGGCCGCGCTCCATCCAGACAATGGCGGAGGACGGCTGGCCCTGGTAGTCGGGCAGAGGCACCAGCGTGAACGGCCCGCCGGAGCGGTGGATCTCGGTTGAGACGTTTTCATGCGGCACCGGATGGGTGACGGCAAAGGCCAGCGCCTTTTGCCCGTAGCGGGTGGTTTTCACCGGAATGCCTGCGGCCTGGCGCATCGGGGAGTTGCGGCCGTCGCAGGCCACCACCAGTTTGGCCGTCACCTGGCTGCCGTCGCTGAGGCTGACGCGCGCCTCATCGGTGCGGGTGAACAGGGCGGTGGTGCCGGTACCAAAGCGCAGGTCGACGTTCGGGAGTTCCGCCAGCCGGGCAATCATCTCGCGCCGCAGCAGCCAATTGGGCAGGTTCCACCCGAAAGGCTGGTCAGAAATGTCAGCGGCGTTGAAGTCCTTGACCACCCGCGGTTCGGGCCGGGCGCCGCCGGCATCGACGATCCGCATGATCTGCAAGGGGGCGGCGTGATCCGCCAGCCGCGCCCAAATCCCGCAGCGCTCCAGCAGCGCCTGGGCCGGTTGCAGAAAAGCGGTGGTGCGCAGGTCGGAACCTTCGGCGTCGCGTTCGGTGACCGGCGGGGCCGGGTCGGCGCAAATGACGCTGAAGCCCTTGGAGGCAAACGCGGCGGCTGCGGTCAGTCCCGCAATGCCGCCGCCGGAAATCAGGATGTCGCAGGTCTCGGCCATGGTCTCAGCCCTCCGTTGTTGCCCTGAAATAGGCCCTGACGGAGGGGGAAGACAAGCAGCAACCTGCCGCGCGGGGAATTAGCCGCGGGTGATGGAGAGCAGAACCAGAAACATCACCGGCACCATGCACAGCGCGGGGATATACAGCCCCGGAATACCGAACAGCAGGACCGAGCAGCCCCAGAGGCTGACAAAGGTTGCCAGGGCGTAGCCGATGTTCTCTTCCGGGCCGTAGGCGACCTCCTTGAAGATCCGTCCCAGCAGCGGCACGGCAAACAGGATGCGCTGCCACAGGGTCAGTTGGGCGGGGAGGGTATATGCGCTCATCGGTCAGGCTCCATCAGGTCGTTTCGGGGCGCATATAGGGAGGAAAACATGCAGCAAACAGGTATATTTTGCCGCAGTTGCGAAGTTTTGCCGGAATGCAATTGCACACATTTTGCGATGCGGCAAACGGCTGCGCAAAAGCGTCCTGGCACTGGTTCCGGGCTCAAGTCAGAGCGGCGAGGAATCCGGCCAGATCGTCCGAGTGATGGTGGATATGGTCCGCCTGTACCGGCTCTGGCGCCACATGCACGGTGCGCATGCCCATCTCATGCGGGGCGGCCAGGTTGCGCGGATCATCCTCGAACATGGCGGCCTGCTGCGGGGCGATCCCGGCGCGGGCAAACACCCGGTCAAAGGCGCGGCGTTCGGGCTTCGGGTGGTAGTCCGCATGTTCGACGCCGTAAACCTCATCGAACAGTCCGGACAGTCCGCGCGCGGCCAGTACCCGCTCGGCATAGGGGGCAGAGCCGTTGGTATAGACGATCTTCTTGCCGGGCAGATTGCGGATCGCGGCCGCCAGCGGCGCGTCCTCCTCCAGATGGTCCATAGAGATGTCGTGGACTGCGACCAGATAGGGGTCCGGGTCCAGATCGTGTTCGCGCATCAGCCCGGCAAGGGTTGTGCCATGCTCGCGCCAGTAATGGCTGCGCAGGCGGTCGGCCTCTGCCCTGTCGACCTTGAGCGCATCCATCACATAGGCCGTCATCTTGACCTCGATCTGGTCGAACAGCCGGGCGGAGGGGTGATAGAGGGTGTTGTCGAGATCGAACACCCATTGGCGGACGTGGGAAAAGGCGTGTTTGGGCATGGTGCCGAAGTAGGGCCCCCAAGCGGCATTTGCAATCAAAAGCGCATTTTGCCTGCGGGTTTTCAGCGCGTTGGCGCCATCAGGGTTGATTGCTGGGGGATGCGCTGTAGAGATTGTCGGATCAAAACAGACGAGGGGCGACCATGAGCCAGAGCCGCAGCAACCAGAAAGATGCCTATGCGCTGATCCTCGAGGCGATCGACTCGGGGATCTACAAACCGGGCGACCGGCTGGTGGAAAGCGATCTGGCGGAGCGCTTTGGCGTGTCGCGCACCCCGATCCGCGAAGCGTTGCAGCGGCTGGAGACGCAATCGCTGCTCGAACGTGACGGGCGGTCCCTGATCGTCGCTTCGCTGGATCACAACCAGATGGCAGAGCTCTATGTGGTGCGGCGCGAGCTGGAGGGGCTGGCGGCGCAGCTGGCGGCGCGCCATGCCACCGAAGAAGAGATCAAGGTGCTGAAGGAGATGGTCGAGTCCGACGACAAGCTGGTCGGCGATCCGGCGGCGCTGTCCAAGGCAAACCGCCGGTTCCATGAGCAGATCCACCTGGCATCGCACAACCGTTACCTGGTGCAGCAGCTGGATCTGGTGCACCGGACGATGGCGCTGATGGCAACCACCTCGCTGGCGGCCGAGGGCCGCAGCGAGATTGCCCAGTCAGAGCACAAGGGAATTGTCGACGCGATCAGCCGCCGCGATGAGGCGGCAGCGGGTGAAGCGCTGAAGGAGCATATTTCAATCGCGTTCATGACCCGGCTGAAGCAGGACGCCAGCGGGCGGGGATAACCCGCCAGCGGCGGCGGCGGCGTTTGGTGGCGGGTTTGATGCCGTGGGCCGTCTTGTCCCAGAAAAATGGCCGGGCGAGCAGTTCATGCGCCGCCTTGGCAACCGCAACGGCGCCCATCGGGAAGTAAAGGATCATTGCAGGTGCCCAGGCTGCCAGCCACGGGCGGCCCATGGCAAAGGCCGCGGTGATACTTATAACCAGCCCCAACCCTTCAAAGAACACCAGCATTGCCGCGGCCAGCGTCAGCAGCAGCGGCGGCAGGCTCTCGTCGCTGGGGTGCGGCAGGCCCAGGGTGAACAGCCAGAACGACCACAGCACCGGGGCAAACAGGAACTGCCCGATGGTGCCCAGAAAGAACGCCTGAAAGCCCAGAAAACGCTTCCAGCCCAGTTCCGCTAGCAGCCGCAGCGGCTGGCGCATATGCACCAGATAGGTCACCATAAACCCCTTGAGCCAGCGGGAACGCTGCTTGATCCAGGGCCAGGGGCGCCAGTTGGCTTCCTCATATGTCGTGCTGGGCAGCATTTCCGTGCGGTATCCTGCCCGGTACAGGCGGACGCCCAGATCAGCGTCTTCGGTGACGTTGTGGGCATCCCAGCCGCCCAGTTCCTCCAGCACCTTGCGGCGCACAAACATGGTGGTGCCGCCCAGAGGCACAACAAGGCCGAGCCGGGCGATGCCATGCAAAACGATGCGGAACCAGCTGGCATATTCCAGCGTGAAGCAGCGTGATATCCAGTTGGTGCCCGGATTGTAGTAGTCCAGCACTCCCTGAAAACACGCCGTCCGTTTATCAGCGGCGGCAAAGGCCTGCGCGACCTGATTCAGCTGCTCGGCCTGGGGCGCATCTTCTGCGTCCCAGACCCCGATGATGTCGCCCCGGCAGAAATTCAGCGCATAGTTCATCGCCCGGGGTTTTGTCGTCAGCCCGCCGAAGGCCGGCACTTCCACCACGCGGATCCAAGCGGGCAGGCGGGCGTTCTGCAGGGCGGCACGGGTGACGCTGTCGTGCTCCTCCAGCACCAGGATCACGTCTGTCTGCGCCCGCGGATAGCTGAGTTTCCGCATCCGGGTGAGCAAGGCGCGGCTGATCTCGGCCTCCTGATAGAGCGGAATCAGGATTGAAATCATAGGGCAGGAGGTGCGGGGAGGCGTGGCAAGCTCGGGCTTGGTGGATACCCGGTGCGCGCGTGCATGCCAGTAAGAGGCGAGTCCGCAGAGCTTGAGCGCGGTAAACAGAATTACAGAGAGCAGCGCCAATGCGCTGAGAGAGGTGAAAACCGCTGCCGGAGCGTGCCAGGACAGAAAGAGCGCCGGGGCGGCCAAGGTGGCCAGCAGAGCGCGGCCCCGCGCAAGCCGCAGGGTGCGGCAGCTTAGCTGCGGGGCCACGCTGCAGCTGGCCTGCTGCACCAGGGCGGGGCTGAAATGGCCGGTAAGCAGTGCTGTAATCTGGGCTTCACTGGCCAGAACCGGGGTGACCTGCTGGAAACTGTCCCGCAGTTCCTGCTGCAGGGTCTCAAACCGGTCGGGGTGGGCAACCGCCACTGTGACGGTCCGGCCCAGCTGCATCCAGGGAACCGCGCAGTGGCGCAGCCAGAACCGCGCGGGTTTGCAGGCCAGCAGCCGGGAGTTGGCCATCTGGCCGGACAAGTCAGCGCGGGGCATCCGGTACTGGCGGGACAATGTGTCCTGGACCTGGTCCTCGCTCGCCAGCCCTTCGGCAACCAGCACCCGTCCAAGCGCGGCTTTCTGATGCTGGCGCAGCACCAGAGCCTTCATCATGCTGCTGTTGTCTACCGGCGGCGGCGCATCCGGCGGCAGCCCTTGCTGCGGGAGCTTTCCCTGCTGCGGCTGCCGGAGCTGCCGCAGCGGCTGTGACACAATACCCATCGCCCGTCCGCAACACTGAAACCAGAGGCGTTCAGGCTGGCGGAGGGGGGTTAAGAGTTGGTAAATGCGGTGTTAACCATGCCGCCAGAGCGGCATGGCCGGCCGATTTTTTACGCAGATTTGCGTTCTGCCATCGCGTCGGCAAAGCGCTCGAACAGGTAGAAGCTGTCCTGCGGGCCGGGGCTGGCCTCGGGGTGGTGCTGCACCGAGAACACCGGCTTGCCGGCAATGCGGATACCGCAGTTGGAGCCGTCGAACAGCGAGACATGCGATTCTTCGACGCCCTCCGGCAGGGTCTGCGCATCCACCGCAAAGCCGTGGTTCATCGAGGTGATTTCCACCTTGCCGGTGGAATGCTCTTTGACCGGGTGGTTGGCGCCGTGGTGGCCGTGGTTCATCTTGACGGTCTTGGCACCCAGCGCAAGCGCCAGCATCTGATGGCCGAGGCAGATGCCAAAAACCGGCAGGTCCGCTTTCAGCACGTCCTGGATCATCGGCACCGCGTATTCGCCAGTGGCCGCCGGATCGCCCGGGCCGTTGGACAGGAACACGCCGTCGGGATTGTGCGCCAGCACTTCCTCGGCGGTGGCGGTGGCGGGCAGCACGGTCACGTCGCAGCCCGCGGAGGCGAGGCAGCGCAGGATGTTGCGCTTGGCACCATAGTCAACAGCCACAACCTTGTGCTTGGGCGCTTCCTGGCGGGCATAACCATCCGGCCAGGCCCAGCGCATTTCGTCCCAGCGGTAGCTTTGCGCGCAGGTAACGTCCTTGGCCAGGTCAAGGCCGACCAGGCCGGACCAGCCGCGCGCCTTGGCGACCAGCGCCTCAACGTCGAAGTTGCCCTCCGGGTCATGCGCCAGTGCCACATGCGGCGCGCCCTGCTGGCGGATCGCGCGGGTCAGGCGGCGGGTGTCGACGCCGCCGATGGCGATGCGGCCGGTGCGGGTGAGCCAGTCCTTCAGCTCTTCGGTTGCGCGCCAGTTGGAGGCCAGCGTCGGATCCCATTTCACCACCATGCCCGCAGCAACGGGATCGCCGGTTTCGTCGTCTTCAGGTGTCACGCCGGTGTTGCCGATATGCGGGAAGGTGAAGGTGACGATCTGGCCGGCATAGGAGGGATCGGTCATGATCTCCTGATAGCCGGTCATCGCGGTGTTGAAGCAGAGCTCGGCCACGGTGTCGCCGGTCGCGCCGAAACCGGTGCCGTAAAAGACGGTGCCATCAGCGAGCGCCAGGCATGCGGTGGGCTTGGTCGGGGCGGAAGCGGCCATTGCGCGAGTCTCCATGCGGGTAAAATTCATGGGCTTGTAAGGGGAGCGCCCATGCGGGTCAAGCCTGCAAGAGGCGGGCAGGCTGACGCGGGGACAGGAATGGAAAGTTTACTGTAAACTTGCACAGCTGCATAAGAATGGATAACCATCGGTGTCCGGCAACCATGGGGATGCTTTTGCATATGGATACGCGCACTCGGGTCAATCAGGCCCTGAAGCAGGCGATGAAAGACAAGGCGGCGGAGCGGCTGTGTACGCTGCGGCTGATCAATGCTGCGATCAAGGACCGCGAAATTGCTGCCCGCGCCGATGGCGAGGAAACCAGCATCGGAGATGAGGAAATCCTCGCCATTCTGAGCAAGATGACCAAGCAGCGCAAGGAAAGCGCCCACGCCTATGAGGAAGGCGGGCGGCTGGATCTGGCGGAGCGGGAACTGGGCGAGATCGCCGTCATCGAGGAATTCCTGCCGCAGCAGCTGAGCGACGAGGAAGCGGCTGAGGCGGTAAAGACGGTAGTTGCGGAGACCGGCGCCGAATCGATTCGCGACATGGGCAAGGTGATGGCCGCGCTGAAGGCGAAATACACCGGCCAGATGGATTTCGGCAAAGCCGGCCCGATGGTCAAGGATCAGCTCTGCAGCAAGGGCGACTGCTGAGGGAAGGCACGCTGGCGCGTGCTGCCTCCGGCGGGGGTATTTGAGACCAGAAAGAAGCGTAAGGCCCGCATCGCGGGCCTTTCTTATGTCAGCTAGCTGGACAGGGCGTCTTTGAGGTCGCCGTAAAGCGCGACCCGTTCTTCTTCCGAGAGGAAGGCGCCGATTTCCACCTCGCGGCCGCCGCCCTGCAGGGTGACATAATGGGGCACCGGGCCGTCATGCTCGTGCATCTCGACGCGGGTCCAGTAGCGGTTGCAGCGCCAGCTTTGCCGCTTGCCGTCCGGGTTGATCCGCTCCAGCCGGGCTTCCTCGGCAGTGAGGGTCAGCACTTCGAGGATCTGGTGGTCGCGGCGGCTGCGGTCCAGCGCCCATTTCATGCCGAACAGCGCCAGCAGCAGGAAGGGCAGGAGGCCCCAGAGCAGGAAGGATCCCAGCAGCGGCAACAGTGGCACGCAGATCAAAACTGCAGTGACGCCAATGAAGCGCGCGTACCCCTTGGGCGGCAGCGACTGGTGCGGCCAGAGGTGCAGTTCACGCTCGGCGCCAGACTGCGGGCGGATCCAATTGTAGGGCATAGGTTCGGGCCTGAAGAGGGAGAGCGCTCTATGAATGATGTGCCGGAAGGGCGGAAATTCCACTGCGGCCATTTATCCGGACAAGCGGGTATGAAAAAGGCCCCGGAGCATCAGCACCGGGGCCTTTCTGTATCAGCTTCTCAGCCGCTTAGTGCGAATGCGAGCGGTCCCAGTCTTCCTGCTTGGGCAGGATTTCGAAGGTGTGCTCCGGCGGCGGGGAGGGCAGGGTCCACTCCAGGGTGTCCGCATATTCGTTCCAGTAGTTGTTCTGGGTGACGCGGGCGCCGCGCAGCAGCGAATAGATCACCACGCCGAAGAACAGGATGAACGAAGCGAAGGAGATGAACGCGCCATAGGACGAGATCTTGTTCCAGTAGGCAAAACCTTCCGGGTAGTCGATGTAGCGGCGCGGCATGCCCTGACGGCCCAGGAAGTGCTGCGGGAAGAAGGTCAGGTTGGCGCCGATGAAGAACAGCCAGAAGTGGATCTGTGCGCCCAGCTCGTTGTACTGGCGGCCGGTCATCTTGCCGAAGTAGAAGTAGATGCCCGAGAAGATCGCGAACACCGCACCCAAGCTCATCACGTAGTGGAAGTGAGCCACAACGTAGTAGGTGTCGTGATAGGCGCGGTCGACAGCCGCCTGGCTCAGCACCACGCCGGTCACACCGCCGACGGTGAACAGGAACAGGAAGCCGAAGGCGAACATCATCGGAGCTTTGAACTCGATGGAGCCGCCCCACATGGTGGCGATCCAGGAGAACACCTTCACGCCCGTGGGAACCGCGATCACCATGGTGGCCAGCATGAAGTAGGCCTGCTGGTTCAGCGACATGCCGACGGTGTACATGTGGTGCGCCCACACGACAAAGCCCAGCACGCCGATGGCGATGATCGCCCAGACCATCGGCAGGTAGCCGAACACCGGCTTGCGCGCGAAGGTGGCGATGACGTGGGAGATGATGCCGAAGCCGGGCAGGATCACGATGTACACTTCCGGGTGGCCGAAGAACCACAGGATGTGCTGGTACAGGATCGGGTCGCCGCCGCCGGCTGCATCAAAGAAGGTGAAGCCGAAGTTGCGGTCCATCAGCAGCATGGTGATGGCGCCGGCCAGAACCGGCAAGCTCAGCAGGATCAGCCAGGAGGTGACGAAGATCGACCAGGAGAACAGCGGCACCTTGAACAGGGTCATGCCCGGGGCGCGCATGTTCAGGAAGGTGGTGATCATGTTGATCGCACCCAGGATCGACGAAGCACCCGAGACGTGAACGGCGAAGATCGCCAGGTCCATCGAGTAGCCGCCTTCGTTCACGGACAGCGGCGGGTACAGAACCCAGCCGACGCCGGAGCCCAGCTGGTCATTGCCGCCCGGGGAGACAACCGAGAGGACCGCCAGCGAGGTGCCTGCGACATACATCCAGAACGACAGGTTGTTCATCCGCGGGAACGCCATGTCCGGCGCACCGATCTGCAGCGGCATGAAGTAGTTGCCGAAACCGCCGAACAGGGCCGGAATCACCACGAAGAACATCATCAGGATGCCGTGGGCGGTGATCATCACGTTCCAGAGGTGGCCGTTCGGAGTACATTCCGCAGCGGCGTCTGCGAACAGGCGCGCGCCTTCAAGGCACATGTATTGAACGCCGGGATCCATCAGCTCCAGCCGCATGTAGACGGTGAAGATGACGGAGATGAGACCTGCAATCGCCGAGACGATCAGGTAAAGAATGCCGATATCCTTATGGTTCGTGCTCATGAACCAGCGGGTGAAAAAGCTCCGCTCGTCCTCGTGGCCGTGACCATGAATGGCTGCGTCTGCCATTTAGGTGCCTCCTGCTGCATAACGAAAGGCCCCCGGAGACGGACTCCGGGCGGCCTGGATTCCTTGCGAGTTTTAGTGTGGCCTGCCGGGGCCTTCAATGGCGGAGTTTGATCTGGATCAAGATTTATTGCCGCAGGGGCTTGAATGCCCTGGGATTTGCCCGGCTCAGACGGCTTGACCTGGGGGCGGGGCGCGCGCACAACCGGGGAAAGCCAGAACAAGGAGCCCGGAAGCATGCCTGATTATGACCCCGACAATATTTTTGCCAAGCTCCTGCGCGGGGAGATCCCGTCCACCCGCGTTTATGAGGATGACGATACCCTGGCCTTCATGGATATCATGCCACGCGCAGACGGGCATCTGCTGGTTATCCCCAAGACCCCCTGCCGCAATATCCTGGATGCCAGCCCGGCGCAGCTGGGCGCAGTGATGCAGACGGTGCAGAAACTGTCGCAGGCAGTGATCGCGGCGTTCGGCGCGGACGGGGTCACCGTGCAGCAGTTCAATGAGGCGGCTGGCGGGCAGGAGGTGTTCCACCTGCACATGCATGTGCTGCCGCGGCACGAGGGCGACCGGCTGCGGCCGCCGGGCACCATGGGCGACATGGACCTGATCCAGGCCCAGGCGGAAAAGATCCGCGCGGCGCTGGCGGACAGCTGATTTTCTCCACGGCCTATGCGTTTTGAAATGCAAGAACACCGCAGTAGATTCTGCGGTGTTCTTCAATGCGAATTTATGCATCTGAAATAAATGTTGAATTTTAGTTGAATTTGATCATAGCTGTTTCGCAAATTGGTTGTAGGTCAAAGAGGGCGCGCGCGCCCAAGCGTATGGGAACCCAAGAATTGGGGTAGACCGGCACGGAATGCCTGCCTGGTTTCGGGCGGCATCAGCCGGGCATTTTTAGTTTACAGGCAGGTCGCCTGAAACATGCGGGCCAGAAGGTCTGCACTCGCCTGTGCGCTTGCTGAATGCTTGCCGGGCGCAGGGTCTCTTTGACGTTAAAGCAGTATTGGAGGGGCGGGGTGACGCTCTTGTGCCGTGCGCAGACCTTGTCGCAGGATCAGGTCGTGGCCGCAATTTATGAAACGATGATCCGGCCAGAGCAATTCGACCGGTTTATGCCCGGCCCGCATGATGGTCCGGTTGCGCCTTCTCCGGGCCGCATGCAGCAAGGACGGCTCAGGACCGCGCCGGTGCTGCAAGCGCATTTCGCACGGGCAGCCGGGATCCAGGAGCAGCAATGGCAGCGGGCGGGACGGCCTCATCCGGGTGCATATTCGGGCAATTGCACCCGGTTCTGGCTTCTGGTGGATGCGAGCGCAGGCGGAGGTCTTCTGAATGCCTCGCAGCGGGCAGCGCGCCAGCTGGCTGGCGGCATGGCAATTCCTGCAGCGCTGGGGCTAACACCAGCAGCAGCGGAACACTGGCAGAATTACCTTGAGGACGTGCGCAGCGGGAATTTCTCCTGGCGCGATGTCCTGCTGCTTGCGGCCTGCGGCCCCGGAGAGCAATTTTTGTGCCGCCCGGTTCGCCTGAACGGTGGCGGCGTTGCGGTCATGGCTGAGCGGTTGGAGGGGGATTGGGCCACCGAGGCTGCGGCGCCGGTTGCGGCTGCTTTGGGTTTGCAGCAGCAGGGCTTCGAGCCTTTAAGGGACGCGGCAGCCAGGGGCGGCGGCAAGGTGGGGGGCAGGCTGGAGCAGGCCGCTGAGCAAGCGGGAGCGCCAGGCCCGGCGGAGCTGGTCCGGCTGGCCGCCTTCCTGATGAACGAGCACAGCCGGGATCTGGCTATTGCCAAGGGTGACCTGCTGCCGCCATCCGAGACCTTCGAAGACAGCTCGGGCCAGCGCTCTCAATACTTCCGGCTAGGGGCAGAGACTGGCCAGCCGGTGATTTTCGTGCATGGGATGCTGGACGGGATTGCACCGCTGCAGCGCTTGCAGCCGCAGTTGCGGACGTTGGGGTTCAGGGTCTATGCACCGATGCGCCGCGGCTATGGCGGATCGGTGCCGCTGAAACGCGAAGAGGATCCCGCTGATGCCTTTGTAAAGCAGCTGGCTGCTTTGATGGCGCATGAGAACCTGCAGCGCCCTGTGCTGCTGTGCCATCGCGGAGGTGCGCTTTATGGCTTTCAGGCAGCCCGCCGCCTGGACAGCAGGATTGCCGGTTTGGTGGCAGCTGCTTCAAACTGCGCCATCAGTTCGCCCCGGCAGTTCTCCGGCCTGAGCGGCTACGCATGGCTGGTCGCGCTGGCCGCCGCCCGCGCCAGCTGGATGCTGCCCGCGCTGATGAAAGGCTGGGCCGCAGCGCTGCACTGGTACGGGCCCAAGACCCTGCTGCGGATGCAAACCCGCAGCGGCAGCAAGGAGCGGGCCATGCTGTCGCAGCTGGACCTTCTGCAGCTGCTTCAGCAAAGTCAGCGGCTGTTCCAGGAACAGGGCGGCGCGGGATTCCTGGCTGATGTTCAGATGCTGCGGCAAGGGGTGCAGGCGGTGGTGCCGGGCAAGAATACACGGTCGGTGTTTGTACATGGAGGAGAGGATCACATTGCGCCGCTCTCCGCTGTTCGCGAGATGCTGGGCGGCCTGCCGGATGCCAGGCTGTGCATCAGCCAGGATGCCGGAGCACTCCTGTTCTACACTTTCCCGGAGCTGGTGCTGACAGCGCTGCAGGATCTTGCGTCCGTAGCAGACAGTTGAGGTCAGCGTCCAAAGACCTGCGCGAAACTGCGTTTCAGGGCGACATCCACATCTGCCATCGTCACCGGCAGCCCCAAATCCACGAGGCTGGTCACCCCGTATTCTGTGATGCCGCAGGGAACGATGCCCGTGAAATGTTCCAGTTCCGGTTCAACGTTGATGGAGATGCCGTGGAAGCTCACCCATTTCCGCAAGCGGATTCCGATGGCGGCAATCTTGTCCTCAGCCATACTGCCCGCTAGGGTCCGCGGCTTTTCAGGCCGCTCGACCCAGACGCCGACCCGGCCTTCGCGGATGTGGCCCTTGATGTTGAACTCATCCAAAGCCGCGATCACCCAGCTTTCCAGCTGCTGCACAAAACGGCGCACGTCGTGGCCGCGTTTGCCCACGTCCAGCATCACATAGACCACCCGCTGTCCCGGCCCGTGATAGGTGTACTGGCCGCCGCGCTTGCTCTCATAGACCGGGAAACGTTCGGGATCTGTCAGGTCTTCACGTTTGGCAGAGGTGCCGGCTGTGTAAAGCGGCGGGTGCTCAACCAGCCAGATGCATTCTTCCGCCGATCCGGCAGCAATTGCCGCAGCGCGCTCCTCCATGAAGGCAACCGCTTGATCATACTCGACTAAACCGTCTGATGTGATCCACTCAACCATGCCCGATGCCGTCTTCTTCCATCGTTTGTAAGGGGGGCGGATAAAATTGGCCGGAAAACCCCTAGGTGCCAGTGCTTTCTGTGGAGTATCCTGATTCCATAGCGAGTATCCATAGGGGGCGCGTATCATGTTTATCAAGCCGCTCAAGCCGGCCCTTACCGCCGCATTTCTGGCAACATCCGTCACCAGTCCTGCAGCCGCGGACGAATTGGGGGCCGCCATTGCCGGCGCCGTGATCGGCGGCGTCATTGTCAATGAAGTCCACAAGAACAAGCAACGGCGCCGCGCCGCCACTACCTACAGGCGCGCACCAACCTATTCGGCGGCGCGGGCTGAAAACCGGGAAACCCAGGTTGCGCTCAACTATTTCGGCTTTAATTCGGGAACCCCTGACGGGGTGCTGGGCCGCCGGTCCCGTGCGGCCATTACCCAGTACCAGGTCCACATGGGCTATCCGGCCACCGGCCATCTGGCACCGTATGAGCGAAATTTCCTGGTCAGCTCCTACAACCGGGCCCAGGTTGGCGGCCCGCAGGTTATCAAGGCGATGCAAGGCCCGCAGGGCGTGCGCGGTGTGCTGCACACCTGGCGGGATGAGGCCGCAGGCATCCGCGCTCCAGGCAGCACCTATGCCAGCGGCGGTTATGGCGGGCTGCCGCCAGAAGTCAGCCACGCGGTGGATGAAATTGCCGCCAGCTCCGAACCGACCGGCGAACAGCTGCTGCAGCGCACCGGCTTCATGCAGCTGGCAGACCTGAATGGCGACGGCCGCAACGATTATGTGCTGGATACCTCTGTCTCCGGCAGCTCGTTCTGGTGCGGCGCGTCAAATTGTTCGGTGATGGTCTTTGTTTCGACGCCGCAAGGGTACCAGCGCAACGATTTCCTGGCCCGCGGCGTGACCCCGGCCAGCTTCGCCTGCCACCAGGGCACTTGCAGGATGGCGGATACCGGCCCGGACGCGCCGGTTCAGGCCGCGCAGAACCGCAGCACGGTGATGGCTTTCTCGGGGCAGGAAAATGCGGCCCTGGGCGGCATCACTCTGTTCGATCAGCCAGAGCAAAGCGCCTCGCTTACAAGCTATTGCAGCAAGGTGAGCCTGCTGACCAGTTCCAACGGCGGATTCATGACCGCCGACAGCATGAACGACCCGGAACTGGCATTGGGTGAGCAGTTCTGTCTGGCCCGCACCTATGCCATCAACGCGGGCGAAGCCCGGGCCGGTAAGGTTGCAGGAGCCTCACAGGCGCAGATCGACAGCCAGTGCGATGCCTTCGGCCCGGCCTTGAAGCCCTATCTGGCCAAGCTCGGCAGCGCTGGCAGCGGCGAAGTGATGGGGGATGTGCAGAAATTTGTGCTGCAATCCGGCATGTCGCTGGAGCAGCTGTCCAACACGGCAGGGATCTGCCTGTTCTCCGGCTACCGGCGCGACGACATGGATGTGGCACTGGGCGCGGCGCTGATCCTGACCGGCACCGGGCAGCGCCCCTATGCAGAGCTGATCGGCCACCACCTGGCGCTGGGCTTCGGCGCACCGAACGCGGTGAAGAAGGCGCAGGAATGGTACAGCATGGCAGTGATCGCGCTTGAAAGCGGTGCCGAGCCTGTATTCGCACCAGGCCAGTCCGGCCGCGCGGAACTGATCAAGGCGGCTTCAAGCGAACTGGCAGGCGGCCGTGTGCAGCCGGTGCAGGCGTCCGGCGGCGGTGCTGCACTGCCGACCTTCGGTTCTGAATAGCGGTTTCTCCGCTGACCGGAACAGTAAGCGGCCGGCAAAAGTGCCGGCCGCTTTCATTTGGGTTATTCAACGCCTGCCCCGGGCTGTCGCGCGGTCTTGGCAGCCGAATTGCGCCCCTGTTTTCCTGCGCTTAGCCCGGATAGGGCGGGAGCTTGGATATTCCGCGCAAAAAAGATGATTTTCGGCTTCACATCGCATTCGTGCTGGTCTATACGCCGCTACACCAAGCCTAAGACAGTGCGGTCGTGGCGGAATTGGTAGACGCGCAGCGTTGAGGTCGCTGTTCCTTAACCGGAGTGGAAGTTCGAGTCTTCTCGACCGCACCAACCTTCCTTAAAAGAGCATTTTTTTCAATATCTTATTCGGTTGTTGGGTGCGCGTATCCACCCCTTGGTCCACCCTTTACCATGCAACGCATTTGATTGCTGGAAGTGCTAAGTTGGGCTGGAAGTGGGCAGCCCAGTCGTTCACTGCCTGGCGTACTGACTGGCAAGATGCGGGACAAACTTGCTGTTCGTTGCAAGTACGCGATTCTTGCTGCAGTAGCGCAACATCAGAAGGTCTTGCGAAAAGCGGGTTTTAGCTGCGTCGTTCACGAATGGCCGCAATTCGCAAAGTGGGCAAGATCTCGGGGGATGGTTGAGTTCTTACGTACCAAGAGCCACCCGAACCAATCGCGCCGCCGTGGAGTGAACGCTCCTTTCACCAAAACTGCGCAGGGCAACCTTGCAGGCACTCACTAACATCACATACATAGGGATAGAAAATTTTCGGCCTCCGTCTATGATCAGCGGCTGTTTGAGAAGAGTGTTGCATGAATAGTAGAGAAATTAAGTCAGGGCAAACGCCTCACAAGGTGATTATTTCATTGCGCGGGCCGGATCAAATTGATCGCCCAGATTCATTTGTCTGGGTGAGGCCGTATGATTTTTCGTGGAACGATTTTGGACACATCACGAGGGCGACTATATTTTTCTTCCATAACGGTCGCCATGAATTTGAATACAATTGTAAGGCGGCATATTTTGATCCGGATGCAAAGAAATATGTTGGTGTCGGAAATTTCATGCAGCAGGACCCAAGCGGTCCAAATTCCATCATAGAGACTGACAGTCGCAGTTTAATATCCCTGGGGCAGGATCAAGAGACTTATCGCGAAATAGTCCGGGAGTATGGAGTTGAATTGGCGAGTGATCGTCTTTTGGCGGCTGGTGACCTGGTTGCGGTCCGAAATAAGGGATCAGCAAAAGATGTGGAGAAGTCCGCATTGGAATCAGATGTTTTCCAATTATCCTTGTCTCGAGATTCAGAAGCTTACTACGCGTTTAGGAATGCAGCAACAATTCTTCGAGGGCTGGATCAAGAAGACATATCATCCGGACCAGATAAGGTGACAGTTGCCTTAACAGACCAGAATGGTTTGGAGTATGAGATAGGATTCACTTTCAATCACCACACGACTATTCCGAAGCGTACGTGTGTAATAATTGGAAAAAATGGGGTCGGGAAGAGTCGCGCTTTGGGTGGCATAGCCAGAAAGGCGTTGCAAGGTATTGATCGTGGCGCAAGAGGTGGCGAAGACAGAATTACGGCGAGCCGAATACTAGCCTTCACACCGAGTAATGAATGCACTGGCGTATTCCCAAATGAAGGGTGGAAACGACCTGCAACATTCTACAAGCGCCTGTCCTCAAGTCGTGTTCGGAGCGGCACGGCCGGAAACACAGCGACGGCAAGTATAGCTGAATTGTCTCGCAATGATAGGATGATTTCCACAAAGTCCCGCTTTTCCATTTTTATGGATGCGATTCAAGCCATTAATCGCCCAGAGGAAATAGCTTTTAGATCATCAAAAAGCCCGCATTTCATAAAGTTGAAAGAGCTGCAAACCCATTCGGAGCATCGTCGGCTTGGTCTACTTTCCGACATGAACCAAGCTGTAGAGCCTGGCCGCCACATCGGTGATAAATTTTTTCACTTGAGCGCTGGAGAAGTGCAATTTATCAAGCTATTGGCGCAGGCTTGCACCTACATCGAGAATGGCTCTTTGCTACTGCTTGATGAGCCGGAGACTCATCTACATCCGAATTTCATAGCTCGCTTAATGAGTGCCTTGGAGAGGCTTCTCGCGGATACCGGCTCGTGCGCGATTATGGCAACACACTCAGTCTACTTCGTACGCGAAGTTTTCCATGATCAAGTGGTGATTGTTGAAAGAGACGATGATGGGGAGGTATCTGTTAAGGCGCCTGGTATGCGAACTTTCGGCGCTGACATCTCCACAATATCCGCATTTATTTTTGGCGAGGAGGATAGTTCATTTCTCGCTGAGGATACAATGGCAAGAATTAAGGAGGAGAATCTTTCATTTGATGAATTGCGTGAAAAATATGGCAGATTTCTTTCCCGGGAAATTCTTAGCGATCTGCGTAAATAGAAATGAAAAACTTAAATCATAGATCAAAGGGCCAGGTGCGAGCTCTCGCAAATGTTTCGCAAAACAGAAGATCTAAGAATGCTCCAATTGTTGGAGCGAATATGGAATTTCTCGTTAGTGCGTATCGAGAATACGTAAGAAAGCGCGGAAATCCTTGGCTGATTTCGGGGTATGTAAAGAATCCTGACTTTCAGAAGGCGATGGTAAGCCTATATGGGTCGAAGATGGAAGCGGTAAGTTATATTTCTGATCTCCGCAGGAGCACCCGTGGCCGTTGCTGCGCTTTTTGCGGGTCTCTTAATAACAACCAAATCGATCATTTTCTCCCGCAGGAACACTACCCCGAGTTTTCAATTTTTCTACAGAACTTGTTTCCGATCTGCGCGTGCAATCAGTCCAAAGGGAAGAGGACCATAGGCGCCGCGATCGGAGAACGTTTTCTTCACCCAAAGTTCGACAGGAAAATCGGTGAACGTTCTATTTTTGTGCGCATTAGGTGCCACGACGACGTTCCGACCTACACAGTAATTATTAGAAGGCCCAAGGGTGTTCGTGATGCTACGGCTTTTGAATTTCACACCCAGAAGCTTGTATCGCAAGAGGCTCTTGTCGATTATGTCAAAGACGGTTTTGAGCGCTTCTGCCGACGCCCCGGTAACGTAATTCGCCTCCTGAAACGTGCTAATCCAGATAGTAAAGAGCATTTGGTTCATTTGCTGTGCGACGAAATCAGCGAGGCATGCTGGCAGCATCAAAGTAAGAATAATTGGGAGTCTGTAATGCTTCAGTCTTTAGTTGAGCGCCGGACAGTTAACTGGTTATGGAAACGCTTGTCGGCGCCCGGGCGAAATGTTGGGGATCCACTCGTAGACTTGTAGAGAATGGAAAGTCATTGGAGCGCAATGTTGTGTTCTCTGAGCATGACTCAACTCCGCCGCAAGGCAAGCCTGTGCTTGAAGTCAAAGGAGCGGCCGCAATGGGCCGACCTTAGCCTTACAAATGTAGAGAGCCAAACACTGGTTGCTCTCGGCAGTCTGAAGGAAGAGTTGTGTTTCCTCTTGTCTGGCAGCTTCAAAGGGGCAGCGGCAATTGGCGATGTCGGGCATGGAGTTGGTCCGCATTACGACTTTTTCCCAGAAGAGGGCGCCTCCGGCTAGGTAAAGGGCTGTGCAAAAGATAGTCCAATAAGTCATGTTGAGGTGTCCATTTATCAGGTTTGGCGGAATTTCAGTTTCAAATGGTTTCGGAGAGGGGCGCTGTTATTGTGTTCTGTCAGTTGGGTCCCGCATCGGGCCGGTTTGCCGATGCCTTCTCCCTTCAAGACGGCTTGGTTGCCGAGCGTAAAAACTGCCGCTGTTACCCTAAACTGTCACAATGCATGCGTTTCCGCTTCGGCGTGGGGCGCCCGTGGTGGTGTTGCAAGAGTGCTTTTCGGCGGGATTTGCAACTGGTTGCATCTACTTCTGACATTCCTGAATTTTTTCCGTCGCGCAGACCGTGAAGACGCTCGGTTGGCCTCCTGCGTTTTCTGGTTGCTCTCCACTTTCAGCCGCTTGCGGGCGCGACGCTCACCAATTAGGGCAAGGGTTTCCTGCTCCATCATGCCGGTCAGCATCAGTCGCTTCAGCTTGCCTGTGGCGTAGGCACCCGTGATCAGGCGCGAAATGCCCTAGGACATCCGGCTGGGCAAAGTGAAGCAGCGTTTTGCTGTGGCGGATTGTCGTAGGCAGGGTGAAGAAGGGGGCTTGCGTGCCAAGCGGATTTAGCTTTGTTATCGGGTATGATTTCTCGCTTTGATTGCGACATTTTTTCAATGAGGTGCTTTGTTTTTTAATGTTATCAGGAGGAAAGGAGGTTTTTTCTTCTCTGGTGATCGCATCTTAAATTCCATAGGATCAATCTATAGGAAAGAGCTTTGACTAATCACGCGAGAGGGCAGAATGTCTTACCCAAGTTGGATCCTGGAGCGTTCGTTCGGGGGGCTCGGAGTCGCGGTTTCCCCGGTTTGTGCCTCATCCGGCGAAAAGTGGCCAAATGGACGGTCCTCCCCGATGTCCTCCGAAGCCTGCCGAGCCATGATGATGGCTTGCTCTGCGTCTGATACTTTAGGCCCAGCCCACATGGTGTTTCTTGTCGGTGGGGCAGGCAACGGTAAATCTAAACTTGCGGCCGAAGTAGTGGCGAATGTGCGCGGGATCCGGAAAGGGGGGGGGAGCGTTTTTGCCCAGCGTTGCTACGAGTTCGACTTGCCGAACGGGCGTGCTCTGCGGGTGTTGAATGATGCGACCATTCCTCCTGTCGATCGGCAAGGTTCTGCTCTCATGAGAGATATCGCCAGTGCGCTGCGCGGCAAGGAACACTTTCTTGGGTGCATTAACCGCGGTGTTCTCATCGGCGAGCAGTCGGAGCGGTCAAAGTTGAAGGACGACGACGAGAAAGTTGCTTCGGATATTGTTGCCTGGCTGCTGAATGGCGAATTGCGCTGTCAAGGTGCGGAGGAGCCCTGCCTGGACTTGGTTGTGGGGCAAGAGGGTGGCAACTACCAGTTTGCCAAAGTGCGCGCGGCGGGCAAGGTAACCGCGGTCTTGCACCTCGTATATATGGACAGCGCCTCGCTTCTCGAGAATTGGCCCGAACCGCCCCTGATGGAACAGGCAGATGCAGCTTTGCCGACGGTCGAACTGCGCGTGACGCCGCTTGGCGGTGTTGAGCGTGCCGACGTGGCCACGGCGTTTGAACCCTGCCTGACTAATCTTGCCCGCAATTTTCAAAAGGAACTACGGCTGGATGAGCTGGACCCGATCGCTGCGAATGCGCGCTCGTTGTCAAAGGATATCGTGGCACGGGGATGGTGCTCATTGATGCGTGGGGCCGAGATCCTTTCTGGCACGCACTTCAGCTACCGTGAGCTCTGGGCGCTCTCGGCGCACTCGCTGGTTGGCCCGGCAAGTAGCGATACCATGTCTCGCCTTGCCCGGCACGTAGCAGAGAACCTCGAAAAGATCCAATCCAAGGGCATCGGTGAACGGGTCGCGGGTGCCGTTGCGCTGGGAAACCTTCGGTCGCACATGATGTTGTTCGAGGCTGGAGCTTCTAGCACGGGTGGCGAAGCCAACATCTTTAATTGGCCGAGAACCACCAGCGATGCCATGAAGGCGGTCCATTTCGCAGATCCCTTGAAGCATTTTGGCCCATCTACAGGGCATGGCAGCGCTGACATCGACGAAGCCTTGGATGGGTTGAAAGATGGGAAATACCCCGGAGCTGACCTGGTGTCCGGGGACGAAGCCGTTGGGGCATACTGGGGACAACTGGATGCTCGGATCGAAGAAATCGTACAGGAAGCGATTGACCCGGATAAGGAATCCGGCTTGCCCCTCAAGGAGCGTAGCAATCTATTGTCGTGGTACGGACGGTATATGTATCGGCTTGTCGCACTAGTTCGCGGTTGGCCGGCCTACGTTTCCGTTGTCACGGCCTGGCAAGAAACGTGGTTGGACGCGCTTTCAAATGGGCGGCTGGACGCGTCTCTGGAGGATGCCATTCTTGAGATCGTCGCGCCAGTTTCAGAGGGCGCGCACAAGGCGTTGTTCACATTCTTGCAGCCTCGTGTGACACAAGGTGAACCCAATGCACCAAAGGTCCGTATCGAGATCCCACGCAACGACATGAACTTGTCCGCCCGCGTCGAAGGAGACCGAGTGGAACTCGAGATCCGTCTTCGGTCGCAGCGCGAGGATCAGGCTTCCGCGGTAACCTCTCTTGATTTTCACCTGCTGCGCGAGGCCATGGCGGGACTTGAGGGCCACGGGTTCACCGACAGTCGCCTTATAATCGAGCCTCGTATTGAACGGCTGCGCGCGGCGATGGTCGCCGCGCAAATGCACTCTGGGGGTGACAGGAATAGGTTCAATTTCTCGGACCGCAACTATGACGAGACGCGTTAAGGAGTTTTTCGATGGCAAAGAATGTCTCGTTGTTCGGACTAAATCGACCCGAATACCCGCCTTCGCGGGAACTGTTCATGTCCGAGCTGGCGTGGTCGGTCGAGAGGGATGTAAACAAGCGACAAGAGAAAAAAGCCGGTTTTGCTGGCTATGCCTACGGGGAGTTGAGCGCCAAGGCAAAGGCCGGTTTCGAGTTCACGAGGCCGGAGCCCGGATCGAAGAAATTCGAAGACCTCTGCACGGCCCTAGTCAATGGGAGGAAAGCGCGCGACCGTAACAGTGCCGCGAAAGTCGTTTCGATCCTCCTAGAGGAGCTTGAAGCACCGTATTCGAGCAAAGCCCTTCGGTCGGCAGCGACGCCTCTTAGTATCGAAACCGCACTCTTGCAGGATCTACGTGGTATAACGGGTAAGAGAAACCCAGCTAACTTGGCGCTGAACCTAGAGAAGATGTACGCGCTCGGCGGTGGGAAAACGTCTGTTGCTGCTGGTTGGACAAGTGCGGTCATGTCGCCCTCGGGTGGTGGGATGCCCGCATGGATCCGGGATTTCTTTGCAGGAGTGACTCCTGGTGACATGGACGCCATCGTCCAAACCGTGAAGCAGCACGGCCCCTCTCATGTGATCAAGGATCTCCGTCAGCCGCGTTGGCTGCCCAGCAACACCCCGTACTCGTGGTTTGCAGGAGCCTGGGACAATCTTTGCGAACGGGGATGGGTTGACCAGATGCCGCGCCGTCGCTGGACAGACTGGGCATCTTGTGTGGCTCGGACCGCCTTGGCGACTGGGTTTATGTTCGAGATGCACCTCTACCGTCGGCTATGTGCCGCTCTGATTACCGAGGAAGATGCGGGAGACGCCGTTCGGTCGATGATGGACGACAGCAATCGGCTCTTCTCTTGGGATGATCTCATGCAGAAGAGCGCCGCTGACGTTGGGCCGATTGTTCGCCAACTAGCTGATTCCGGAAGCGCCTGCAGGGAGCTCATCAATGATCTCGTGTCGGAGGATGGCGAGGCGGTTCCCGCGTTTGCCGAGTTCGATCAAGAGGGAAATGGCTTGACTTCTTGGCTACAGGCGGCCCGAAAAGTGTGCAAGGGCCGCTCCGGGTTCGAGCAAGAAGTGGGGGCCGCGATGGCCGCGAAGAAGTCGGGGACCGCGAACAACACATGGGAAACCATCAGGTACTCCTTGCTGGCACGGTCCAGCGACGGTGAGCAAGATCTGTACGCGCTTCTGAAGTCGGCGGGCAAGTATACATGGGTAGAGCCGGGCCAGGAATGGCTGGTCACAATCAGTAGTCTACAAGCCAGAGGGCCGGGGCAGCTGTCCCGGATGACAGACCTCACCTCAGCACTTGCTTCGATCGGGATCGATGCATCACAGAGAACGCTCGTTTCTCGCCTCGAAAGTTACGGCCTAGCCCGTAGTAGCCACGACGCGGACGATGCACTCGAGATCATGCCAGGATTCTAAAAATGAAGAGAAAATTACTCCCCGAGGCAATCGCGAGCGCCTGCGCCCAGAACCAAGGGTTGGCGAAGATTATCCTCCCACGTGGACTGCCCTCTGCTTTCAAGGCCGACCTCTCCGCGGCATTGGCTGATCTCGGCGGAACACCAGTGCGCTTAGGGTCAGCGCCCGGTGAATTGTCACTGGGTGAAGCCATCTCTTACCGTACGCCAGAAGGCGGAGAGACCGCGGCCTCAATCTTGCTCATTGCCACAGAAGGCGATGTGCGTGAGTTGAAATCGCTGGAAACCTTCCGAGATGTTTTGGTTGGAGGCCTGCCTGGCGGGCTAAGCTCGGACGAACAGGCGATCTTGCAGGCACCGGATATTGCGCGCCAAGCCGCCGACATCTTGGCGCGGCAGTTTGATTTTCACACGGCGGAAATGGCCAATGCTCTGCAGATGGTCTTTACTTTCCTGGCCGCCGCTTATCGCGAAGCCGGGAACGGGGAGAAGCGTTGGACAGAAGCGTTCTGGCTACATCTAGACATGCTCTGCGACGCCCTCGAGCTAGGCCTGAAAATCTTTCCTTGGGATCTTCCCAACCGGGAGATCCTCTTGGTTTTTGCCAGCGCGGGCCTGCCACGGCCGAAGTCGAAGGAGGGATTTGCGTCGAATCATAGGCCGTCAGATTACGCGAAAATTGTGCAGCAGGGATGGAGCGAGATCGACGATATCGAGCTCTCGCTTCTGGGCGTGCAGGAGAGCGACGGAGAGGGTGAAGAGCATCCGTTGGCTAAGCTGGACTGGTCCGGCTTCGTCGCAAGCCGAGCTTCGCTTGGGCATGGCCTGCTTGCCTTGGCCTTCCACGGGAAATCGCGGGGACAGGAACGGTTGGATGCTTGGGCCGGAACGTCGGAAGCCGCGTTTTTTGATAGGCCTAAGAAGGGTGAGGTCGACTACCAGTTCTGGGCCCTAGGAAACGGCGGGGAAAAGGAAATGCCCCGGCTTGAATGGCGCGGCGTTGACCATGTCTTGCCTCCCGCTGCCCCGGTTCGCCGAGACGACGGAACCGTTTTGCTCGGCTACTACAAGCTGCGGCTTGAGGTCGATCCCGGCGATAAGCCAAGTGCCAAGTTGGAATGCAGGCCCGCGAGTGCATGCGCGGCGACGGTCGTTTCCTGCGTCACCGTTGACGGGGCTTTGGAACTGGAGTTCGAACTGACTCGGAAGATCGCCATGAAAGGCGGCAAGTGGCGTGAGAAACCCTTTACGCTTTCGGTTAGCCCATCGCGGACCACATTGGGCTCGCAGTTCCGCGAAAGCTTCGAGTTGAAGCTCTTCTCGCCTAACCCAGTTGTGCCCAGTGTGCTTGTCGTCGAAGCAACGGGTAAGGGTAAAGGGCAAGTGCCCAGCTTCTCGGGCGACGTGTTTCTTGCCGTTGATGGTGACAACACGCTAGTCGAACCCGAAGGCGGTACCCCCGACCGAGACTTGACCCTTTCTGACAAGGGCGGCACGGCGGAACTGGTTGTGGTAGGAGACGTGAAAAACCCGGCATGGGTGGGAGGGGGAAAGCTCAAGCCGACAGAAGGAACCAAATCGGATTTTATCAACTATTACGATTTGACCGGCCAGCCTGCCGACCCTGTTGTCGATCTAGGTGGCAAGACGGTCAACATTACCGTTCCGCTCGTCGAGAATGGTCAAGTCAACCCTTTCCTCGCGGCGTTCATGGCGGAGCCCGTGATTGCCGCAAGCGAAGATCTGAACGAAGAGATGGAGCTGGATCCGCGGGGAGATCTCGAGAAGTGGTTCCGCGATCAGGCAATTCTGGACGCTCCAAGTGACCAGTTCCGCGCATGCCTCGGAAGTTGCCTCGTCGAGGCCGGGAGAAGACCGGGGGCAACCTCCCTTCAATGGGATGACGGGCTCGGTGCCTTCACGAACACTGATGGCGCGCGGTCGGTCACTTTTCCAATGGATATCTCCGCCTCCCTTGCGGCGGATCGCTTTTGGAGAGCCTTCCTGAACCTCGGGCTAGGCAATGAGCCTGTGATTGGCCTGCAATCCGTACGCGCCCTACCGAGCACCTTGGACCTACGCACCGTCGCGCGCGAGAAGGTCGAGGCTTACATCGAGGCCTACGGTGCGATTTTGGAACTGGCGAAGGGTGCGCGGGCAAATTCCTGGGCTGCGTACCCTTTCTCTGCCCTGCTGTTCGATACGCAGTTGGGGCAGGCAAAGGGCGTGTTGCTGTCGCCGTTGCACCCAGTTCGCTTGGCCTGGGCGTGGAGCGTCCAGGCCGCTGGAGGGGAAATCAACCACGACCCGGTGTTCGGCAAGGTCTCACGGTCCTTCCTGCGGTTCATCGACGGTGAGATGTTCCCCGAGGCGGGCCCATCTACGGACACGGGTATGACCTGGGTGTCCACGGGGCTTGCCCCAGGGCCGCAGGAAATGTTTGTTGGATGGAGCATGCTTTCGAGCCTCCCGCTCGAGGTAGCGAATCAGGCTCAGTCCCTAAAGTTGCTTGGTCTGGACTTGCCGTTCGGAACGCCTTCTGGCCTCGATCGAGGGGGGGTGTCCTCTGCCTTGCGTGATTACCTCCGGGTTTTCCCCGCGTCGCAGCATCTGCGAATTGGCCTTGCCGCGCCCAGAGGAGGCAAGCGCTTCGAAGAAACCGATGACGCGATTATCGCCGCGTCGGTCAACCTGCTGAGCGAACGCGAAGGCCTGCTTCCTGGCGGGATTCGCATCGTGGACTCGAGCGAGAGAAAGGGAACGCCGCCAAGTTCTAGCCGTGTTCTCGCTAGGCTTCAGGACGTGGGTGGCGCCCGCGACGGTGGAAGTTTGCCCCCCTTTGAATGGATGACTGAAGATGCCGGGTCTCTCACCCAGCACCACGTCGACTTGCAATTTGTTGAAGACAGCGTCGTTACCGTACGCACGGACGTAGCCAAGGAGAAGACTGAAGCCACTTGTACCGCGGGGCCCAACCTCCCTGTGAACCGTTTTCGATCGTGGCAGTTGGCGCACGCCAGCGATAGTGTGTCGACTTTTGGGCTGGGAATCGAGAGGCGCTCCTTTGCTGGGCTGGCGAGTTTTTCCGCTGTGCTTGCTAAGCTGGAGGGCTTGCAGCTCGCTGGGGAAGCGTGCCGAATGGAGGCTCGTTTGCAGCTAGGTGACCGCATGCTGGGCGAGAATGCAAAGTGGACGATCACTGGCAACCGCAACTTGAGCCCGGCGGTCTTGTCCTCTCAGCTCCGCGCGTCCCGTGCCGACGTGGCCCTGTGGGAATGGAGACCGGCGTTTCTTTCGCGGCAACGCCAAAAAAACGCGATCTCCGCTATTTCTTCGACCCATCCCTACACGGTCTTGGCCAAACCTTCGAAAACGCTCACGACCGAAATCAAGCGTGTTCTCGGCGACTGCGGCGTGCACAACAAGGACGAGGATGCAACCGAGGTTATCACCAGCCTCGGCATGCGGGGCGTAGGCCTCTCGTCGCTGCTGACGATGGGGCACACCCAGAGTCTCGGCGCTATCGGGTTTAACCTTGCATTTAGGGGGCTTGCGAACTGGGAAGGGGCTGCTGCGCCAGGTGAGATTCGCTGCGTTGTCCCCATGGATTCGGTTTACCCGCTGCTGGATCTCCTCGGAGAAGGCGCCCGTACACCGGATGACCAACGGCGCGCGGACCTGCTTTTGCTGAGCGCAATGGTTGACGACGCGGGCAACGGCACGGTTCGAATGCATCCGGTCGAGGTGAAAATGAGAACCGGGCATAGCAGCCGGTTCCCGGCGCGGAACAAGCTCGAGGACCCACTCGAGCAACTGGAAAGCACGTTCAAAGTTCTGAGCCAAGTTTCCAAGAACCTTGATGCCGCGGGCGCCCGCGTCTTGCCCTGGGCCGCGTTCGCAAGCTTCTTGGAGGCCGCACTTTCCTTGCGGCCATCGGTAGCGAATAGCGATCCTGCACTAGAAGCGCAGATACTTGGATCGGTTGCATCATCAAATTCGCGGATCGTCGCTGAAAGTGGAACCGTCCTATGGTTCCAGGTCGGTGGCCGCACAGAGGAAGGTGACCCGTTTGACCTGTTTTTTGCAGAGGGTCGCGAACCGGGCGGAGTTCTCATTGACCCAGCAGCTTTCAACATCCCAAGTGTTGGAGGGCACGTGCAGGTCGCGATCACTGACGTGATAGACGGCGTGCTGGAACGCGCTGGCACAATGCCTGGCCTGCCGGGAAAGAAAGCCCACGCGGAGGCCCTTGCCCCCTTGGCGAACCCGGAAGGAACTGGACAGCCTGTTCCGGCGAACGAGCCTACCCCGGTAGAGGAGGCGGAGCCAGAAGTGGAGCAACCTGAGCAGGTGGCCTCGTCTAACACGGCGGCTCCTACAGTACGCGGGGCGGGCGAGCCGGTGAAAGTGCAATCCGAAGTGGCGACAAAGCAGGTTTCCTCGGCAACGCTGGCACCCGCGGATGTTTCCGCCGACGCGGGCATAGAGGTCCTAGTTGGGCACTACTCGCATGGCAGCACGCAACGGACAATCCATCTCAAGCTAAGCGAGACCTCACTGAGTCAGATGAACATCGGTGTCGTTGGCGACCTAGGGACGGGCAAGACGCAGTTCTTGAAATCGTTGGTCTACCAGATCGCGAATTCGGCATCGGCCAACCGTGGAACGGCCCCTAAGGTTTTCATCTTTGATTACAAGCGGGACTACTCCGAGAAAGAGTACCCGGTTGCACTCGGAGCGCAGGTTTTGGACCCAGCCAAGGCTCCCTTGCCTATCAACTTCTTTGCGATCGACACTGACCGGTTGGACGGTAGCATCCAGATGGAACGCGTCCGGCGCGCGAATTTCTTCAGCGATCTCCTTCGCCGAATTTCCAACATAGGTGTCGTCCAGCGAAATGACCTATACGGGTGTGTTATCGCAGCATATAGTTCGGCGCCCCACGGTTCTTTTCCGACGATTAATAATGTTTACGCGGCCTACCAAGAACTTGGTAAAAACGATAGCGTGATTTCCGTGCTGCGAATGCTCGTTGACTTGATGATCTTCGAGAGCGATCCGTCCAAGACGCGTTCTTTCGTGGAGCTATTCGACCGCAGTACGGTATTGAACCTTTCGGGCATCTCGGGTGCAGGACAGGATATCGTGGACATCGTTGCCACGATGTTCCTCGACAACCTGTACACCGACTACATGAAAACGCGGGAGAAAAAGCCCTTTATCACTGGCGGCGACGGGAAGAGCCGACGTTTCGTGGACTCGTTCGTTTTGATCGACGAAGCGCACCACGCAATGGGACGGGACTTCGAAGTGCTAATGAAATTGATGCTCGAAGGGCGGGAGTTCGGCATGGGAGTCATCCTTTCGTCGCAATACCTCTCGCACTTCAACACGCGAAGCTACAACTGGGCAGAGGCACTCTCGACTTGGGTCGTTCACAACGTGCGTAACGCTACGGCCAAGCAGTTCGAGGGGATTGGTTTCCGGAGCAATGTGGGAGACATGGTTACTGAGGTGACCAAGTTGCAGACGCACTGGGCCTATTACCGTTGTATGAACAACAATAACGAGGGTGTGTTGATGAAGGGGCAACCCTTCTTCTCACTCAAAAGGTAGGCGCTGGGCCAAGCAGAGCACCACTCGGCTTGGCCCACCCACCTACTGCTCGTAGGTTGCTTGAGCGAGGATCTCGTGCAGGTGCGCTCCTAGTGCTTTTGCGAGCAGCGGCGGGACGGCGTTACCTACCTGAGTGTACTGTGGAACCTCGACGCGTCTCTTGTGCGCTCCCGTCGTTTCCTTGGCACGGAATTCGAAAGTGTCTGGGAACGACTGTAAGCGCGCCAATTCACGGACGGTGGGTACTCGAGGTTCCACTGGATGCACGAAGTCATCCGGCAGGCTAACGACTGTCGGTGAAGGTTCGAGCAAGCGAAGCGCACGTTGGCTATGCTTCTTTGTCGCCAGTTCCTGTACGTGCTGGATGTAGGTCTGGACGTCTTCGAGGAAATCAACTTCGCCACCCTTGCCGGGCCCAGGGTAGGTGTCGCGGATAGCCTCGAGGCGAGCCTCGCTCGAGAGATCGTGGCGATAAGGGAGGCCCAGCACCTGCTTGTTGACACCCCTTTCCGCTGCTATCTGATAAAAGCCGAAGCGTTTCGTAACCTTGTCTGAATGTCTACGCTTGATGTGGTTTTTCAGGCCGTTGGATTGTTTGCGGGTAACGTGTTGGTCTAGCCCCGCCAGCAATTCCTGATAGTCGAGTGACCGCGGACTAAGCTCGTCGTCCAGCAGATCGTATAGCGCTTCCTGTACAACGCGCTCCTTTTGCCTGTCTGCATAGTGCCCAAGGTACTCGAGTTCCAAAGAGTTGAAGTGTGTACGCCTCGGGGCCAGCGCCGGGCGCCCACCCGCCGTAGGCACTTTTGCGCCATCGTCGTCAGCGGAACTCCACAGTGCGTTCGACGTGGCGATACCAAGCGTGTCCGCAATATCTCTTGAAATACCTACTAGGAACAAGCGCGGCCGATTTTGCGGCGCTCCAAAATGGCGTGCATTTAGCAATAGAGGTTGAACAACGTACCCCGATCCTGTTTGGCGAAGGGCCTCTTGGAGCTCTTTGAACGGCGAGCGTTTCCCGTGCTTGGCGAAGTCGCTCTTCATGCCCGAGACATTCTCGATGATGACAGCCTTGGGATTCACTGCCTCCACAAATTCCAAGAACTGCCACGGCAGCTTGTTGCGCGCGTCGTCCGGGTTTCTGCGACCGGCCATGGAGAACCCCTGACACGGCGGGCCGCCAGCAACGAGGTCAATGCCTTCGGCTGCGATACCCTCGACCAGCTCCTTGCGCTCCAAGAGCGCGCCGAGTTCGTTTACCACCAGTCCACGGCGCACTTGCTCGGCTAAGTCGGCGCCAACGTGGTCACGTTTCCACTTCTCGACGTCGTCGACCGGGGCGATGAGGTTGTGATGGTAGGTCTCGGCTGGCATCTCAGATTTCTCGACAGCCAGACGTTCTTTGAAACCCGCGGCACGCAGGCCCAGAGAAAGGCCGCCGCAGCCAGCGAAAAGGTCGACGCATGTAAAGGTCTTGGTCATCGTGCATCCCAAATAAGGGCCATTCCGCTGGGCCGAGCGGCTTGCGGTGCCCTGGTCTAGTCGAGCAAACCAGGCACGTCAACGCTCGAGGGCAAGGTTAGCGGGGCAGTTTGCCTCGGGACAAGCTGGACGCTCCGGGGTTTGGGTGTCCTGGATTATCGACTACACTTTGTGAAGGGAAAAAGTATTGAGTGCATATGGTCGATGCGCATCTAACTCGAAGTGAAAAATTGCGCATCACGCGTACCCGGGCCGCTCTAGTCGCATGGTACGCAGGCCATGGGCGCCACTTGCCTTGGCGCTCTCCAAGTGCGAGCACCTTTGAAAAGATCTGCGTCGAAGTCCTCCTCCAACGCACACGAGCGGAAACTGTTGCGCGAATGTACGACGCCTTCTTTAGAAAGTACTCGGGGTGGGGCCAAATAGCGCGTGCCGAACGCGAAGAGCTCGAAGCATACTTGAAGCCAATCGGTCTTTGGAAGCGCCGCGCGGCATCGCTTCAAGGCCTGGCGGCTTACGCTGATGCCCACGGCGGGGTCTTCCCGCGTGATGCTTTCAAACATGCTAATATTCCTGGGGTGGGGCAGTACGTCTCGAACGCGATCTTGCTTTTCCAGCACAAGAAAGTTCGGCCATTGCTAGATGTAAACATGGCTCGCGTGTTAGAACGCGTAGTACGCCCGCGTTCGCTAGCCGACATTCGCCACGATCCTTGGTTGCAAGAGGCTGCAACTTGGCTCGTGAAGCATGAGAGACCTGAGCTGGTGAACTGGGCGGTCCTCGACTACGCTGCCGCGGTATGTAAGGCGCGCAGCCCATCCTGTGACAACTGTCGACTGAAGCGTTCTTGCTCGTGGTCGAAAGCCAGGCGAACGTGATAGTGTTCTCGAGTGCTTGTCCATTCATCAGGTTTGGCGGAATTTCAGTTTCAAATGGTTGCGGAAAGGGTCGCTGTTAGCACGTTCTGTCAGTTGGGTCCCAATTCGGGCCGGTTTGCCGATGGCTTTTAACCTAAAGACCGCTTGGCTTCGGGGTGCAAAAATTGCCGAAGCTGCCCTAAGCCGACACCTTTCCATGCCTCCGGTTCGGCGTGAGGCGACCATGATGGCCTTTCAAGGGGGACTGTTCGGTGGATTTTGCAACCAGTTGCAACGGCGCGCTGGGCGATACCCACTTAGGTACGTTGCAACTGGTTGCACCTCCCTCTGACATTCCTGAATTCTTACCGTTGTGCAGCCTGGGGGAACGTTCGGCTGGCGGGCCGAGAATTTCTGGGTAGCAGCCTCAACGTCAGGATTTCGGTTAAGTTGAGGATGGGTTTGGTGACAGGCTTGCAGTACCGCGTGATATGCTTGTCACGTCTCATCAGCCTTCACCTGTCGATCTCAGCGCGGTGCTGCTTGAAGTGTTCGGGGCCGGAATATTCGCTGGCAGATTGGAGATTTCTTCCGGCACGGGCTGCTTGGTTTTTACTTGCCAGAGGCGGATTAGGGCGCTGCGGGAGCGGTGATAGCTGAGAGCGCGCCAACGGCTTCCAGCACCCCTCTCAGCGCCTCCTATGCGGTACTGAATGATCCACTGGATTGTATCCTTGCAGATGACAACCCGGAAGCGCTGGGCGCGGGCGATCACCCGGCAATAGTGCTCGCTGCTTTCGCGGTGAGAAATTTCACAGGTCACTATTCTGCCTCCGGGACTGCTGGGTCTGATGTTCGCCTTCCAGGCTGTCAGCGGAGGCGGGAAAGCCGTGGGGGCTGGAGGCATTCTGTGTCCCTCGCAACCCGGCGCAATCAACCTGATGGCGATCCCCGCATCCGTTCATCAGTTCTTCGTTCGCTTTGCGCAGGCGTTCCTGCAACTCATCCCATGTTTCCATCTTTGAGCCCGGCGGCGGGCTGCCGGAGGGTACCGGCGGAGCCGGTTCTGCGGCCCTTGCCGCTCTACGTTTCTCCTGCATCGCCGGGCTGTTCGAGAACGGGATTGGGGGGGCTTGCCATGCCTGACCAGGGCAGCGCTTTTTCACGGGCTGGACCGGCACGCCAACCTCCGCCAGTCGCTCGCCAAAGCCCTCCAGCCGGATCGCGCGGTCCTCATGGTCGCGGGCGGCAGCCAGCTTGCGGTTGGCCTCCCGCGTTTTCCGGTTGATCTCGTCCCTCATCCGCTTCCGGGCGCGCTCCTCACCGATCAGGGCAAGAGCTTCCTGCTCTGTCATCCCGGTCAACATCAGCCGCTTCAGTTCGTTCTCTTCGCCGCCGCTGATCATCCGGTCCAGATCGCTGTCTGCGTAGGCGTCCGCGATCAGGCGCAGGATGCCTTCGGACAACATGAAATTGATACTGGGGATATTGGGTGCATTGGTCAGGAAGTGGAGCTTTCTTTGCAGCAGTCGAGACCACCGGCGGACGGACCAATCCAGCAGGGCCGGGAGCGTGATCGTGTTGCTATAGACGTATTTTGACAGGGCGCGCTTCACTTTGGCGTGCTGTTCGCTCCCCCAGCCTACGTGGTTATACATCGGGAAGGTCTCTGTCATCGCGGCCTTCCAGACGATCTCGACGTCGGTGCTGTTGGGCTTTTTAGTCTTGGCTTTCTCCGCCGCCTGTTTCCGGGCGCCCTCTGTCTTTTCCATCCGCTCGGCCAGTCCGGCCCGGACCTTGTCCGCCGAGTGCAACCCGTTGCAATTTTCGCCGCCAAACAAATCTTTCTGGATTTCGTCCGGAACGGTCTCGGATTTTTCGACCGGATCAATTTTCAAATTTTCATCCGAAAAACCGTAACCGCGCGAGCCGACAGGCTCAGCGCTAATATTATTCTCTTTATCTATATTCTCTTTATTCTGTGTCCATGTCGTGGACTTCTAGAAGTTCGTGTGGTGGACTTCTGGTCTTTTCCGGGCTCGGATGCGTTTTTCGAAGTTGGCAATTTCATCAGAACTTCCTCCGGCTCCCAGTCGAGATTGAGACCGAGGACCACGAAGTTGCGGGTGCGCTCGCGGGTGATCACCTTACGGTCTTCGAGGGATTTCAGAGTGGACAGGTACTTGGCCCGTTTCAGGCCAATCCCGGCAAAGCGATCCGTGCCGTTCAGGATGTTTTCATGACAAGCTCGGAAGGTTTTGCGGCCCCAAAGGACCGTGCGGTCGAGGATATAGCTAACCACCCGGAACTCGAAGAGATCGAGGACCTTGGCCCACTTCCGGTTCACCTCCTGAACGACCTGCAATCGGTCAAGGGGAGTGATGTCTTCCCTGGACAAACCGTGCAAGAATTTCCACGCGACACGTGCTGCCGCTGATTGTTGCGACTGGCCGGTACTTGTGCCCCAGCTTTTGTTGTATGTGGCGGCTTGGCTCTTGCTGTCTCTGTTCCAGCTGTCAGCAGAGGCAAAGGGGTGATGTGAAGAGTTGGTGCCCTGGCGGTTTTGCAACTGGTTGCAATCACGGTGCTTCCGTTGAATTGCAGCCGGTTGCACCTGAAGAATTTCATGGTGCATTTCATGCTCTTGGATTGCGCCCCGAGCCAGGAAATGGTACTGTTTAGTGCAACCTAAGACAGCCCGCTCCCGGTACATCTGGGGCGGGTTTCTTAATGTGCGCGGTTAGCTTCCAGGGCCTCAAGGGCACTCAGGAATTCGTCCCGTTTCCAGAACGACCTTGCCCCGATCTTTACCGGGCGGGGAAAGGTCCCATCGTTGACCCGGTTGTACACAGTTGTCTTGCACAACCCGGTCAGGTTGCGGATGTCGTTGATGTTGAAATAAAGCGGTTCCATGGAGGAGTCCTTTTTGGCCTATCTGAGACCAAAATCGACCACTCGCGACCGGTAAAAAATGGGCCGGAATTAATTTTAATTTTTTTTCGGCGGGCGGCCAGGCCCTAGAATATTTGCTCCGCTCTCGTGCAGAAGTTCCCACGCGTAGCCAAAGGTTGGGTTTTTAACCTTGCGGCCAAGGTACTTTGCCAATTCAGCCTGAGATACAGTTTCATGGCTAGCATTTACGAAGGCGAGGGACTTTATAAACGTTTCGTGCAACGTGCCGTACGCCAGTAAGTTTAACAGTTGGGCGTCTAGCGGCTTTCGGGCGACGCCGACGCAAACTGCAAAGCGAGGGTATTCCATTAGCTGCCGGACAAAGTGGATGCCATCGATGGGCGGCTCGGCTTCTGTGAATTCCTCAAGTCCGCGGATCGTCCAATCGGATGTATCCAGAAAGGCATAGAGGTTGCCCCTGTTCCGAACCCGAGAAAGCAACTCCTCCTTGGCGAGTTGCATGCTCGTTGGTTCCGCCGTCTCGGAACTGCGGGGTTTGAACTCTATGGGAGCGAACTCCTGACCACTTGTCGGCGTCAGGATGTTCGCTCCCAGCAGCTTCGTTTCTCGATTGCTGTCCACGATATGCAGGCTGTCGGCATGCTGGTGGATGTACCGCTCTGTCAGGTACATCGCTAAGCCCATTCTTAGATTGTTTCTCTCATCCGAAATCCGGAGAGCGCTTGCGATGTCACCAGTGCCCTGATCGAAGCGGGTGGAGCGAAGAGGGGCAGCTTCAGCAAGCTGCTTCGCCAAACCAATACATACTGCCTCATTGGTGGCGAGGCCGATACACCGTTGAAAAATCGACGCTACCGAAATGCTTTGTACTTTTGTGCTCATTAGAGTTCTTTCATTTTGCAACCAGTTGCACAATCTCAGCGGTGTTGCCGGTCACGTGACTTGCCCACCTCTCCATCAGGGTGCGCCGTTTTTCGAGGTAGTCTGTCCGGCGATAGGATAATTCGACCTTGCCTCCAATAGAGTGCGCTAGAGCCATCTCAGCAATCTCTCGTGGGGTTTCCGTCGCCTCCGCGCACCAAGTCCTAAAACTGGAGCGGAACCCGTGGGGGTGCGCCGTAACTTCACGCCGTTCCATCAATCGGGACATTGTCGCATCGGAAATCACACCCTTGCGTACGCTGGGGAACAGGTATCCATCTCGGGCAAAAGCCGCCGCCTGCTCAATGACGGACAGTGCTTCGGTTGAAAGGGGGACACGGAATTCTTTTCCGGATTTCATCCGTTCCGCCGGGATCACCCATGTGTTCCCGTCGATGTCATCAATATGGCAGTGCCGGACCGGGTGGGAACGAACAGCAGTCAGGATTAACAGGCGCAGCGCCAGGTGGGTTATCGAGCCTTCGTTAAGGCTGTCATAGAATTCTGGCACCTCGGCCCACGGCATCGCGGGAATATGGCTCCGCTTTTGCCGGGACTTGCCCAGAAGGGCTTTCGCTTTCGCAGTAGCTTGAATGTCCACGGCCAGCCCCATCGCCGCGCCGTGCTGGATAACGATGCCAAGACGGCCCAGTGCTTTTTGGGCAGTTTCGCCCTTGCTATGCCAAATTGGGGCAAGTGCGTTCTTTATGTCCTGCTGGTCGATTTCTTCAATCGGCACGTTCCCCAGCTTCGGGAGAATGTGAAGCTCCAGGGGCGAGAACCATCTGCCTGACTTTCCGTCGTTCTTTAGTTCGGCCTTGCGGGCTTCAAAGGCTTCCCTTGCTACAGTCGCCAAGGTGTGATCCGCTTTTGCGGCTTCCCGGCGCAGGCGCTCGCGTTCTTTAATCGGGTCTTTTCCTGTTCGGACGACAGCACGCCACCTTGCGGCTTCTTCACGAACTTCCTTTAGGCTGACCTCCGCGATTGAGCCCAGCCCCATTTCGCGGCGTCTTCCGTGGATTTGAACCCTAAGAAACCATTGCCCGCCGCCGTCTGCGCGTCGATGAAGCCACAATCCGCCGCCGTCGCTGTATTTCCCCGGTGCGGCATTCTTCACATGGAGCGCTGATAACCGGTTGAGTGTCGCCATTGATCCACCTTTCTGCCCACCCGATTTGCTTGGCTTAGTTTAACCGATCTTGAACTGGATTGAACCGTAAAATACTGAATTTACGTTGAAAAATTTGAGTTCATGGAGGTTCGTGAGCTTGCTTAAACGCCTTTGTTCAAGTCTTCAATGCATCTCGACCGCACCATCATCTCTCTCTGAAAAAACTGCTGCAAGCTCAGGTTTCCTGTGTGTGCCGAGAATGCCTGTTGCCCTTATATCAACTGCTTGGCCTGATGCGGGTGGCCAGCGGCAATTGCCGGTTCCTGCATTTCCGCGGACCGGCTATAAGGGGGCCGCTCCGGACACTTGTGCCCGGGGCCAAGAATTTCACAGCGTGATGCAGCAGTATGTCCAGTCCAGATGCCGGGAATTGCGGCGGCAAAGTCCTCGAACGTGAACTCAGCGCACTGACGCTTGCCGGGGCGGATCTGCTGGATGCCGTGGAAATGGCAGGTCCGGAAGGCCGGACCGCCAGGCTGTTCTTCAGATCGGGTTCCCCGCGCGACGTTGCCGCGGCCATGTCATCCCATGCCGGAACGGTGCTGCACAATTTTGGTGGTGCACCGGTTCTGGATATTCCGGTCAGCGGTGCCAGCAGCGCGGTAAGTCTTTCGGCTGACGCAGAGCAGCAGCTGGTTCCGCTGCAGCCGGATGAGACCGGTTTGTTTGCCGGGCTGAACGTCCTGGCAGCAGTCCGCAACGGAGAAACGGCAGAAGCCGCGGCGGAATGGCTGCGGTTCCATGCGGCGCAGCACGGTATGCAAGGGGCCGTCATATTTGACAGGGCGCGGCCCCGGGACAGCCGCCGTTTTGTTCATGCACTGCAAGAGCTTGCGGAAGACATCGGCGGGCTTGAGCGGGTTGTGGTGGTGCATTCCGGCCTGCCCCTGGGCAAGGAGGGGCTGCCGCCGGAAGCGCATCCCTTTAATGTGCCTGGCGCCCCGGGCAAGGACCGGATGGAGATCCCGCCTGCCGACCCCTGGAGCGCACCGCTGGGGGAGTTCCTGATCTATGAGATCCTGCGCGCGCGGTTCCTGGCGCGGGCCCGCGCTGTGGCCAACATCGACCTGTTCGACCTTCTCGCGCCGGGCGAGGGGATGAATGTCTTTGACCGCGCGGTAGCCGCCCCCTCCGGCTGTCTGAAGCTGGGCGGTGTGCAGGCTTATCCCTGGCGGGTGCGCAAGGGAGACGAGCCTGCCTTTGGCGATCACATCTGCATCCAGTTCGACGCTTCCGGGCTGCGGCCGCGCTGGTGCCTGGCGCCGGCCAAGGCGCCAGCGGGCTGCATCTGGCGGCTGATCCGGGTTGTCGGTGCAGACCCTGATCCTGACCAGGATGCCCGGTTCTACCGCTGCATGGCCTTGCGCCACCCCGCAGATACAGTCTCGAAAATCGTGCCCAAGACCAGCCTGGTTGAAACACCTGAGCTGCTGGACCTGGCCACCAGATACTTCAATGCCAAACCCGTCCGCATTCCTGAAGAGCAGGCGGTCAAGCGTTCAGGCGGCAAGCCCAGGACGGCTATCGTCACGACGATGAAGAACGAGGGGCCGTTCATTCTGGAATGGCTGGCCTATCACCGGGCAATCGGGGTGGATGATTTCCTCGTCTACACCAACGATTGCACCGATGGCACCGACACGATGCTGCAGATGCTGCAGGAGAAGGGCATCGTGCAGCACCGCGAAAACCCGTTCCGGGGCACGGATCTGAAACCGCAGCACGCAGCGCTGCAGGCCGCGGAGGAAGAACCGTTGATCCGCAACGCCGACTGGCTGGTCTGCATGGATGTGGATGAGTTCATCAACATCAAATGCGGTGACGGGCGGCTGGCGGATCTGTTCGAGGCGGTCGGTGATGCCAACATGATCGCGATGACCTGGCGGCTGTTCGGCAACAATGATGTGCGCGACTTTACCGGCGATCTGATCACCCGGGAATTCACCCGCTGCGCGCATGAGATCACCCGCAAGCCGCATCAGGCCTGGGGCTTCAAGACCTTGTTCCGCAACACTGGCATCTTCAAGAAGCTGGGGGTGCACCGGCCCAAGGGCCTGAAGCCGCAGCTGTGGGAGGACATCCGCTGGGTCAACGGTTCCGGGCAGGACATGCCACGGGAGATGTTCCGCAATGGCTGGCGCTCGTCAATGAGCACCTACGGCTACGATCTGGTGCAGCTCAACCACTACGCTGTGCGCAGTGCTGAGAGCTTTCTGGTCAAACGCGACCGCGGCCGGGTCAACCATGTCGACCGCGACCAGGGGCTGTCCTACTGGTTCCGGATGAACAACAATGCCGAAGAGGAGCGCACAATCCAGCGGATGATCCCGGCGCTGGAAGCTGAGATGGCGCGGCTTTTGGCAGATCCGGACATCGCTGCGGCGCATGAATACTCATGCCGCAAGCACCGCGAGAAGATCGAGGAACTGAAGACCCGGGAGGATATGATCGCGCTGTTTCACGAGCTGACCAGCGACAAGCTCTGCAAACTGTCCCGGATGCACGCGCATTTCGGCGCCAATGTCTTTCTCAGCGGCCCAGGTGTGATCCCGGATGAAATTGCCGAAAAGGAACCGGGCAGCGATTTTTGGTTCACCGTGGAGCGCGGCGAAACCACACATTGAGGTTTCCAGATCCCGGCAGATTGACAGGCGTTCAGCAAGCGCGGTAATTTTCGTTAACAAAAAGGCGCGGTTAGGCGCCAATGTATTGGGTAGAATAAGGGGCAGGTATCATGGCACTTCCGGCCATTGCGTCACTTTGGGTTGGCCCTGAGCTGAGCTGGCTGGAACAGCTTTGCCTGAAGTCCTTTCTCGACAATGGCCACGAGGTGATCCTGTTCACCTATGATGAGGTCAAGGGGGTGCCGGATGGCGTTCAGGTAGCGGATGCCAACGATATTCTGCCCGCAGATCGCATCATCCGCCACGCCAAGACAGGCAGCCCGGCCTATCATGCGGATGTGTTCCGCCTGCATATGCTGCAGCAGACGGATTATGTTTGGGCCGACACCGATGCCTATTGCTGCCAGCCCTGGGACATCAAGGGCAAGCATTTCCACGGCTGGATTTCCGACAACAAGCCGATGGTCAACAATGGTGTGCTGCGGTTGCCGAAGACGTCCAAGACGCTGAAAGCAATGCTGAAATTCACCAGCGACGAATACCCCATCCCGCCGTGGTACAGCGCGGAAAAACAGGCTGAACTGCAGGCACTGAAAGACGCGGGGCAGGGCGTGCATGTGTCGCTGCTGCCTTGGGGCGTCTGGGGGCCGGATGCGCTGACCTGGTTCCTGCAGGAAACCGGAGAGGTCTCAAACTCGCGGCCGGGCCATGTGATCTATCCGGTTCCGTTCAAGCAGGCTGGAGTGGTGTTGAATCCGAACCGTCGCAACCAGGCCGGCAAACACATCCGCAGCGACACGCTGTCGATCCATTTCTGGGGCCGCCGGTTCCGTAATATCGCGGCCAAATACGGCGGGGTTCCGGCCGAAGGCTGCTATGTGCATGAACTGCTGATCAAACACGGGATTGATGCTGAGAAAACCCGCCACCTGCTGCAGCCCGCGCCGGACGCAGAACAAGAACAGGCGGAGCCTGTCGACACGGCCACGCTGGATTTTTCCATGTTCAGCGATCAGGACGTGGCCAACATTCTTCTGCAGCGGACGGAACTGGCAAGTTCCGGCCAGACAATCCGCGATTGGCTGGCGGGAGGTGAGCAGTTATTGCTGGACGAAGCCCGCACGAACCGGGATGCGATCCTGCATGGCGCACTGCGCATAGCTGAACGCGAATGCGCGCATTTCCTGGAGCCGGTTGATGCCATCGCTCCCAAGCGCTCTGCCGACATCGGCTGCGGCTATGCGTTTTCCAGCCTGCTGCTGCACCGCCGCTACGGCTGCAGCATCGCACTGATTGATATCGAAGAAAGCAGCAGCCGGCATTTCGGGTTTCAGGGTGACGCTGCAGGCTATGCAAGCCTGGATACCGCCCGCGCATTTCTGGAAAAAAACGGTGTCCCGTCTGATCAGATTACCGTCTGCAACCCCAAAACCGGGGATATTCCTGCACTTGGCACGTTTGATCTGGTGATCAGCCTGGCGTCCTGCGGCTTCCACTATCCCGTTAGCACCTATGACAGACTGTTCCGCAGCCAGATCAATGACGGCGGCGGCATTGTCCTGGATATCCGCAAGGGATCAGGCGGCATCGGTGCGATGAAAGATTTCGGCGTTGTCGATGTGCTGGCCAAGCACGGCAAGTACTCCACAGTGCTGACCCGAACCGGACAGGGGTCCTGACAGTTAACCGGGCCATTAACCTTTTGCGTGTATTGGGTGGCGAGGGAACGCCTTTCAGTTAAGCGCTTGCCAAGTCCAGCTCGCGGCCGTCTTTGGGCCGCCTGGCCATTGAAAGACAGTTGAATACCCATGCTGAGTGACATTTTCGACATCGGAACCGTGCTGACCGCGCTGGATGTGGATGATGTTTTGACGGTCGCCGATATCAACGGCCAGGCGCCGGAGTTGTGCATTTTGCTGCACCGGCGCTATGGATGCAGCATTGATCTGGTCAGCCTCGACCGAAAGGGGCAGCCAAAGCCTGTGAACGAGGCGGCAGCGCAGGACTGGCATGCCCGCCTCGAACAGGGTGGGGTGGACCGCGATGCCATCCGGGTCGTTTCCGGTACAGTTGAAAACCGTCAGTACGATGTGATCCTGGCGCTGAACAGCTTTGGCGTCCGCCACAAGATCCAGAACATCAAACCGATGCTGGACCGGGCGCTGCACCCGCTGAGCCGGATGGTGATAGAAATCCGCAAGGGGTCTGGCAGCTATCCGTTCCTGAAGGCCTACGGCAGCTGCAATACATTGCTGCCGCCGGAAGCGGACCGCAACGGTCTGGCAATTCTGTCCGCCGAACCGCAGGAGGTGCTGCCGCCTTCCGGAGAGTGGTCCAAGGTGGCCCGGCAACTGGCCGGCAAGGAAGGCTTCTTCGACGAGCTGGAAGAGCACTCCTTCCTGTTCATGCCGCGCGGCAGCACGCTGGTTGTTACGTTCGACAATCTCGACATTGCGATGACCAAGCGGGATGACCGCCGGCCCTGGGGCTTCAGCTTTATCGAGGCGCAGGGCTGGTCAATGCTGGGGGTGATGGCCAACGGCTGGACCTGGTTCCGCCATCAGGAAGTCACCCGCAAGTTTGAGGAACTGCGCGACAGCGGGTTCTTTGCGCAGTTTTCCCGCGTCGTGTTCTATGGTGCCTCGATGGGCGGTTATGCGGCGGCGGCGTTTGCCGCGGCGGCGCCGGGCTCAACGGTGTTTGCAATCAGCCCGCAGTCCACGCTGGACAAGACCATCGTGCCTTGGGAAATGCGCTACAAGAAGGTTTGGGACCGGGATTTTTCCGGCCCCTTCGGCGATGCGGCGCAGGCCAGCCAGGGGGCAGGGGAGGTGCACATCATGTTCGACCCCTACGTGGCGCCGGATGCGGGCCATGCGGCGCGGTTCACCGGCGATAATGTCACCTTCTGGCGCTGCCCGCTGCTGGGGCACAGGCTGGGCTCCTCACTGCAGCAGATGGGTATTCTGCAGGAGATTGCCCGCGGCGCCATTACCGGCGAGCTGACCCCGCACCGCTTTCATCGCCTTTTGCGCAAGCGCCACAGTTTCCCCCGGTTCCAAAGGGAGCTTGCCAATCTGGCACTTGACCGCGGCCATCCGGGGCTTGCGAAGCAGGTCTGCGCGTATATCTTGCGCCAGCGGGACGACCGGTTCTTCCGCCGGATGAAGGAGCGGCTATGACGCGCACAAAGGGACCCGCGGCAGGCTTCCAATGCGCTGCTGAGCAAATACCGGGCAAAGGCCGGACAGGAAAATGAGCCAGGCAGATACGGACATACGGGACATCACCCTCGCCTTTCACGTCGGCGCGCCCAATACCGACAACGGCCAGCTGACCTGGTCGCTGCGCAAGGACGCGCAACCGCTGTTGGAGCGGGGTGTCATGATCCGCCGCCCTGGCACCTACATGAGTGCGCTCAACCAGCTGCTGCGCAAGCAGGATCAGGAGTTCGTCACGGAACAGGAGCGCGAGGCCCTGCTGGCCGGGCTGGTCAAGGATCAGGCGGTATCGCGGATCATCCTGACCAATTCCAGTTTTCTGGGTGTGCCGGGCTGGATGCTGAACGGCGGCAGGCTGTACCGCAATGCAGGCAAGAACGCAGCAGCCCTGCGTGGCCTGTTTCCCGGGAACCCTTGCGAGTTTTTCCTGGGCCTGCGCAACCCGGCCACTCTGGTCGGGCCGGTGTTCAAGTCCCAGTCCGGACGCACCTGGAAGCAGTTTGCGTCGGACACCGATTTTCTGAATCTGCGGTGGTCGGAGGTTGTCGAGGACATTCAGGACCGCAATCCCGGCTGCCGCATTACCGTTTGGTGCAATGAGGAAACACCGGTGATCTGGCCCAGCATCCTGGGTCATGTAACCGGCCTTGGGGAGGGCTTTCGCTTCAGCGGTGAGCTGGACATCACCCGCGGCATCATCTCCGAGGCAGGATACGAGCGGCTGGAGGCTTATCTGGCAAGCCGCCCCGGGCTGTCGGAAGACCAGAGGGAGCGGGTGCGTGCGCTGTTTCTGAGTTACTTCCACGACGAGGCGGAGATCGAGGAGGAAATCGACCTTCCCGGCTGGTCGCAGGCACTGGTGGACGACATGAGCGAAAGCTACGTGGCGGATGCCGAGCTGATCCGGCACATGCCGGGGGTCACCTTCCTGTCCTGAGCGCAGCGCGGCCGTAAAGCGGCTTCATCAGGATCGCAGTCAGGTACATCGGGATCTGGTAGCAGCCGAGAAAGATCAGCAGCGGATCGGTTGTGGCCGCGGGCAGGGCGATCAGGAAGAGGGCAAAGTTCCGGTTGCCGGCGACAACGGAAACGGGCACCGCGCCACTGCCCGCGCGGCGTCGCAATACTGCAAACACCAGTGCCTGCAGGCCCAGGTTGGCCGCCAAAGCGAATCCCAGCCACTGCAGGACCAGCAGCGGGTCCATCCGCAGCGCAGGCCCCAGCGCGGCCATCAGCCCGACCACAATCACTGCCAGCGCAATCACGGTCAGCCCGTCGATGGCTTTGGCCTGGTCCTCACGCATCTGCGGCAGGGTCAGGCGGCGCAGCAAAAAGGCTGCCGCAACCGTCAGGCCAATCGCGCCGATCAGCCGTCCGGCGGCGCGCAGCACCTCGCCCAGATCGCCGAGGCCGGGCGCCAGCAGGAACACCGGAATCACCGTCAGCGGCATCAGCGCGGTGCCGGTGATCAGCAGGCGGAAGGCCGGTTCCGGTGCGTGCCCCATCAGCGCGGTAATATTCGGGCTGCCGGTCACCGAGGGGGCGCTCAGCATCAGGATCAGCGCCACAGCGGCGGGGGTCTGCGCAACGCCGAACAGCGCGGCAATCCCCAGAGCCAGCAGCGGCAGGGCGACTTGCAGAAGGGTGATGGCCTTCAGCGTGCCGATACCGTCCGCCAGCCCGCCTGCGGCTTTGCGCAGGCCGATGCGGTAGGCGTTCAGAAACAAAAGCCCGGCCACCATTTGCGGCAGCCAGGGCTGAAGCGCAGCGGCGAGGCTGGGCAGCAACAGCCCGGCCAGAAGCCCCAGGACCAGTGCGGCCCGCCCGTGCCGGGCAGCAAAGGCGAGCGCGCGGAGCATGAGGTTAGACCGGTCCCGGCCTGAGGTTGTTCGGCAGGTAGGTTGCCAGCTCCGGGAAGGCGATCAGCACAAACACCATCAGCACCATGATCAGGAACATCGGGATCGCGGCACGGGCGATATAGCTCATCTCGTGGTGGGTCATGCCCTGCATCACAAACAGGTTGAAACCGATCGGCGGAGTGATCTGCGCCATTTCCACAACCACCACGATGAAGATGCCGAACCAAATGAGGTCGATGCCGGCCTGGCGGATCATCGGCTCCACCACTGCCATGGTCAGCACCACCGAGGAGATGCCGTCGAGGAAGCAGCCAAGCACGATGTAGAACACCAGGAGCACCATGAGGAGTTCCAGGCGCGAAAGCTCCCAGCCGGCAATCAGGTCGGCAAGGCCCCGCGGCAAGCCGGTGAAGCCCATCGACAGCGACAGGAAGGCCGCGCCCGCCAGGATCAATGCAATCATCGCACTGGTGCGGGTTGCGCCCATCAGGCTCTCGGTGAAGGTCTTCCAATTCAGAGAGCCTTGGCCAAGTGCCAGCAGCAGCGAGCCGATAACGCCGAATGCGGCAGCCTCGGTTGCCGTGGCAAAGCCCAGGTACATCGACCCGATCACCACCACGATCAGCGCAATCACCGGCGCCAGAAAGCGGGAGTTCTTGACCTTTTGCGCGAAGGTCAGCTTGTCCTCCCTGTTCGGGTTCCAGTCCTTGCCGACCTTGGAATAGACCGCCACATAGCCCATGAACATCGCCGCCAGCACCAGGCCGGGCAGGATGCCAGCAAAGAACAGCTTGGTGATCGATTCATTGATGGTGACGCCATAGACAATCAGCGTCAGCGACGGAGGGATCATCAGGCCCAGGGTGGCCGCGCCGGTCAGGGTGCCGATCACCATTTTCTCGGGGTAGTTGCGCTTGCGCAGCTCCGGGATGGACATCTTACCCACCGTGGTCAGCGTCGCGGCGGAGGAGCCGGAGACCGCGGCAAATACCGTGCAGCCGACGATATTGGTGTGCACCAGCCCGCCGGGCAGGGGCGCCATCCAGGGGCTGAGGCCCTTGAACATGTCCTCGGATAATCGGGTCCGGTACAGGATTTCGCCCATCCAGATAAACATCGGCAGCGCCGTCAGGGTCCAGCTGGAGGAAGCCGACCAGACCGTGGTCAGCATCACGTCGCCCACAGGCCGTGTGGTGAACAATTCCATGCCAACCCAGGCCACGCCCATCAGCGCCAGGCCGACCCAAACGCCGGTGCCCAGAAGCGTGAACAGCACGAAGAGGAAGAGGATGATGACTGAGATGTTTTCCATGGGCCCTTACTCCGCGTGGCTCTGATCTTCGAGATCCCGGGTGATGCGGTGGTCGCCGCGGAAAATCACGTGGATCAGGTGGTCGGTGAGGGCGATGGCCAGGATGACCGCGCCGATCAGCATGGCGCTTTGCGGGATCCAAAGCGGCGTGCGGTCCTGACCCTGGCTCACGTCGTTGAACTTCCAGCTCCAGTAGACAAAGCGATAGGCGTAGAAGCAGAAGTACCACATCACCGCGGTGCCGATGCCGAAACACCAGATTTCCAGCACCCGGCGGAAACCTTCGGGCACGGCGTTCAGCAGGATCGACACCCGGATATGGCTGCCGCGGTTCAGGGCATTGGCAAAGGCCAGGAAGGACGCAGCGGCCATCGCATAGCCTGCGTAATCCGGCGCGCCGGGGAAGACCTCACCGGTCCAGCGGGCCAGCATCTGGACCACGATCAGCCCCAGAATGGCAATCAGGCAGAGCGCGGCCAGCCCCCCCGCCGCAAGGTAGAGAAAATCCAGTCCGGAGCGCAGCCCCCTGAGCACAGTCATAGCATCCCCATCGGCATTATTCTTATAAGACTACGGGCGGCACCTGCCGCGCCGCCCGTACCAATTTGTCTGATTACTCAGCGCGGAAGGCGTCGACGATGGCCTTGCCTTCTTCGCCGGCCGCTTCCAGCCACTCATTGGTCATGGTGACGCCGATTTCCTTCAGCTCGCCCACCATCTGATCGGACGCCGGACCCACGGTCATGCCGCCATCGCGCAGGCCCTGCAGGGTAAAGCCGGTGTACTCCTTGGCGCGCCAGTTGCCCGCGTATTCCGCCAGCTTGGCACAGCCGTTGATCACGTTCTGGTTGGCCTCGGAGGTGCCGTTCCAGACATCGGAGTTCACAAACACGTAGTTGCGGGGCAGCCAGGCATCCACTTCGTAGAAATAGTTCAGGCTTTCCCAGACTTTGCGGTCATACCCGGTGGAGCCGGAGGAGACCATCGACTCCGCCACACCGGTGGCAAAGGCCTGGCTGATCTCAGCCGCCTCGATGGTCACCGGCAGCATGCCTGTCAGCTCCGCCAGCCGCGAGGTGGCATTGTTGTAGGAGCGGAACTTGATGCCTTTCATGTCGGCCACCGAGTTCACCTCATTCTTGAAATAGAGGCCCTGCGGCGGCCACGGCACAGCGTAAAGCAGGGTCAGGTTTTGCTCAGCCAGCAGTTTTTCGATGGAGGGCTTTGCCGCCTTCCACAGCCTGTCGCTGTCATCAAAGGAGGTCGCCAGGAACGGGATCGAGTCAAAGCCAAAGAGCGCGTTTTCGTTCTGGTGGCCGGACAGCAGCCGCTCGCCAATGGGGGCCTGGCCGGTCTGCACAGCGCGCTTGATGTCGGCGCCCTTGAACAGCGAGCCGGAGGGGTGGGTCTTGATCTCAACTTCGCCGCCGGTGCCGGTGGTTACACACTCGGCAAACTCGGCACCTGTGGCAGAGTGGAAGTTGGACGCCGAATAGGCCATCGGCATGTCCCAAGTTTCAGCCGCAGCGGGCAGGGCGGCGGCTGCGGTCAGCGCGGTGGCGGCCAGCAGTTTGGTCAGTTTCTTCATCATTTACTCCCTGTTGTGGTTGCGGCCCCTTAAGGGGCACTGGTTGGTATCAGATCGCGTATCGCGCCGGGTCATAGGCGCTCATGTCCATGTTCGGGGTTCGGCCCGAAATCATCTGCGCCAGCAGGCGCCCGGTCTTTGGTCCGCCTGTCAGGCCGATGTGGTGGTGGCCAAAACCGACGTAGGCGCCGGACAGGCCGGGAACTTTGCCGATCACCGGAATCGAGTCGGCCGGGGCAGGGCGGGCGCCCTGCCATTCCTCTTCGTGTTTCCAGGTGACACCCGGCAGGATGCGGCGCGCATTCCTGTGCAACAGCTCCAGCGGGCCTTTCGACGGCCCGGCTTCCAGCCCGCCGAATTCCACGATGCCTGCAATCCGGATCCGTCCCTCCATCGGGGTCACCACGCATTTGGCCGCTGCTACCATCACAGGGGCCTTGGGCATCGCCGAAGGCTCCCATAATTCAAGATGATAGCCGCGTTCTGCTTCCAGTGGTACGGAAATTCCCAGTTTCTCTGCCAGCGGCTTGGACCAAACGCCGGTGGCCACCACAACCGCGTCGCAGGGGATGGTCTCGCCGCCTGCGCGCACGCCGGTCACCGTGCCGTTTTCGCGCGCCACGTCCGTCACAAAGGCTTTGATCAGCCGGCCGCCATTGCCGGTGACGTGGGCCGCCAGGTCCTTCACGTACTGGCCGGGGTCAGTGATGATGCCGTGGTCCTTCAGCCGCGCGGCAAAGGTGATGTCCCGGGAATAGATGCCGTCATAGGCCCGGAACTCCGCTCCCTCCAACTCATCCCACTGGAAACCGTGTTTCTTGCGCAACCCCCAGCCGAATGCGTCCTCGCCGAAATGCGCGCGGTCATTATAGAGGAACAGGTAGTCCGAGGGTTTCAGGTGCCGTTCCGCCCCGGACCCAGCCGCCAGTGCCTGATGATCGGTCAGCGAATCCCCCACGATGGGCGCCAGTGCCGCGGCGATGCGGGCGGTATCGGCTGCATTGGCATGGCCCATGTATTTCATCAGCCATGGCGCCAGTTTCGGCAGGTACCCCCAGCGCATGAACAGCGGCTGCTCCGGGTCCAGCAGCATCTTTGGCGCCTTCTTCCACAGCCCCGGTCCGGTGACGGGCACGATGGAGCAGGAGGCCAGAATGCCGCCGTTGCCGTGGCTGGTGCCTTCACCCGGCCCCTTGCCGTCAATCAGGATCACCTGATGCCCGTCACGTTGCAGCTCAATCGCGGCCGAGACGCCGACAATGCCGGCGCCGATGATGGCAACGGTTTTCTTTCCCGCCGTCATGCCGCGACCTTCTTTGAGACCGCGTAACGGTCCAGCTTTTCAACATCCGGCTTGATGCCCAGGCCCGGTCCGTCCGGCACCACCACTTGACCGTCGACGACCTGGAAGGGGGTCTCCAGTATGTCCTCTTTCAGGAAATAGCTTGCCTGGTAGAACTCGCAGCCCAGCCGGATCTCTGGCGTGGCCGCAATCATGTGGGTGCCTGCCAGATGCGCCACCCCTGCTTCGAACATGTCGCCGCCATAGGCCGACAGCCCGTTGGCCGCCGCAATCCGCGCCACCGTCTGACCGCGGCTGAGGCCGCCCGATTTCATGATCTTGACCGAGACACCATCGCAGATGCCCTCGCGTGCCGCGCGCACCATGTCCTCCGGGCCGAATACGCTCTCGTCCGCCAAGAGCGGCACATCAATCATCTGGCGCAGCTTTGCCATCATGCCAAAGTGGTGGAACCGCACCGGCTGCTCGATGAAAACCGGCTTGAACTCCGCCACATCGCGGACCTGCGCAGGCGCGTCCTCGATGCTGAGGCCCTGATTGTAGTCCACCCGCACCCGGAAATCGGGGAAGTCCCTGGCAATCCGCTCCAGCCGCATGATGTCGAAGGCGTGATCTTTGAAGCCGGTCTTCAGCTTGATCAGCCCAACCTTGTCTGCGCGCAGCCGGTGCAGCAGCTCCACGTCCTTCTCAAAATCCGGATCGGCAATCGAACAGCTGAGCGGGATGCTATCGCGGCACTTGCCGCCCAGCAGAGCCCAGACCGGCACACCGGAGATCCGCCCGGTCAGGTCCAGCAGGGCGGTTTCCAGCGCCGCCTTGGCCTCGGTGCAATGGGCCACGGCTTTGGCCGCATCCTCCATGATCGCCGCGCGGTCCGCCACCCGGCGGCCCTCCACCAGCGGCCGGATGTAGCGGTCCAGCGCCGCAAGGCTGGCCTCGGGCGTGCCGGTGAAAACCGACCAGGTCGAGGCCTCGCCAAACCCTTCGGCGCCGCCTTCGCTGCGCAGCCGGACAATCACAACTTCGCAGGAGCCCTCAACAGACCCGATCCCATGGTCGCGGCGCGACAAGACGGGCAGCGCGAGATGCCACAAATCCATCCCGGCAATCTTTTGTTCCAGCACTTTGATCTTCCTCCCAGGTGCGGGAAAAGCCTGCCTTGACTGGATCATCATTACCAATACAAAGAATTGGATAAGGTATCATGAAAAGTGATGAGCTGACATGTCTCTCCGCTTCCGCCAGCTGCAGGCCTTTCACGCCATTGTCGAAACCGGCACTGTTACCGGTGCGGCAGAGCAACTGGGGATCTCCCAGCCCGGCATTTCCAATCTGCTCTACCAGCTGGAGCGCCAGACACGGCTCAAACTGTTCGAACGCAGCAAGGGCCGGCTGATCCCGACACCGGAGGCCGGCGTGCTGTTTCAGGAGGTCGACACCGTGGTGCGCGGGCTGGACCACGTGGCGCAGGCAGTGACGGACCTGCAGAACAAACAGGCGGGTCAGCTGCAGGTGGCCTCGCAGCACTCCATGTCCTTTGGTTTCATGCCTGCGCTGATCGCCCGTTTTGCCCGTACACGCCCCGATTTGTCGATCTCCTTCCAGGCGCAGTATTCGCTGAAGATCCAGGAATGGGTGATCGCCGGTCTGTTTGAGATCGGCGTCTGCGAGATGCCGCTGATCCATGACGGGCTGGAGGTGCATCCAGTCAGCGTCGAAACCCGTCTGGCGATGCCTGCGGACAGTCCGCTGGCGGAACACGAGGTGCTGACGCCCGAATTGCTGGAGGGTGTGCCCTTCATTGTCATGGGGCCGGACCACATGACCCACCGCCGCACCCGGGAAGTCTTTCAGCAGGCAGGGATCCCTCTGAAAACCCGCGTGCATTCGCATATGTTCAAGAACCTCCTGAGTTTCGTGCAGGAGGGAATGGGGGTTTCGCTCCTCGACCCCTTCGTACTGGGCTTCGAGAGCGGCGGCGGATTTGTTTCCCGCCCGTTCCGGCCGCGCATCATGATGGATATGGCGGTGATCACCTCCAAGTCGCGCCCCCTGTCGGCAGTCGGGCAGGAGTTCCTGGCGCTCTTGAAGCAGGAGCTGGCACCCTACACTGCGCACCAAGAGTGACTGATCCGGGAATTGTATTCAATTCCGAATTCAATCTTGCCAAGGACCGGGCACCGCCCTAATTTGCTCCGCGGATTGAACACACGGCGGGAATGATGGCCAAACGCGAAAGCAATGTGGACAGGGTGTACGAGGCGCTGCGCCGGATGGCGGCGGATTTTGCCTTCAAGCCTGACCAGCGGATCAACGAAAGCGCCCTGTCCGAGGTGCTGGGCGCCAGCCGCACCCCGCTGCGCGAAGCGCTGAACCGGCTTGTGGCCGAGGGCTTTCTGACCTTCCAGAACAACCGCGGCTTCTTTTGCCGCCCGCTGACGCCCAGTTATATCATGGACCTGTATGAGGCCCGCGTGGCGGTGGAATGCGAAGCCGTGCGGCTGGCCTGCACCCGTGCCCCGGATGGGGACATTGCCGCGCTGGCGGATTACCTGAACCGGATGGAGCCGGAGTACGAAAGCGCCACCGACCCGGAAGAACTGCTGGCGATGGACGAAAGCTTCCATGCCCGGCTGGCGCAGCTTTCGGGTAACAGCGAATTGCAGCGCATCCTGAACAACCTCAACGGCCGGATCCGCTATATCCGGCTCATTGACCTCAAACGCATGCGCGACCGGGCAGGGGGCAAGGCGCCGGGCGACATTTCGGCCCACCGCCAGATCGTCGAAGGCATTGCAGCCCGCAACACGGATGCGGCGGTATCGGCCATGCGCAGCCATATCGAGAAACGGCGGGAGGAGGCGACGGAAGCTGTCCGCATCGCCTTTTCCCAGCTTTACGTGCCGGACGAGTAGGGGAGTCACATGGAACACGGTGGCAAGACGGTCTTTGGCGCGGCGGTTGGCATCCTGATGCTGGAAACCCGCTTTCCCCGCATTTTTGGCGACATGGGCAACGCGATGACCTGGGACTTCCCGGTCCACTACAAGGTGGTGCGCGGCGCCAACCCTGAGAATGTCGTGCGCGGCAATCCCAAGGACCTGATCGACCTGTTTGTCGAGGCCGGCCGTGACCTGGTCGCCATGGGCGCCGATGGCATCACCACCAACTGCGGATTCCTGGCGCTGATCCAGGATGAGGTGAAGCAGGCGCTGGGCGTGCCGGTGGCGACATCCTCGCTGATGCAGGTGCCGATGGTGCAAAACCTGCTGCCCGCGGGCAAGCGTTGCGGCATCCTGACTATTTCCAAGGCGACGCTGACACCCGCCCACCTTGTTGCCGCAGGTGTTGCGCCGGATACGCCCATTGCAGGCACTGACGGCCTCCGCGCCTTTACCCGCGATGTCCTGGGTGACGCGCCCTCGATTGACTTCGAATCCTGCCGCCTGGACATGATCGATGCAGCCCGCGCAATGGTAGCGGACATACCGGATCTGGGCGCTATCGTGCTGGAATGCACAAATATGGTGCCTTACGCCCGCGACGTGAGGAAGGCCACCGGCCTGCCGGTGTTTTCGATCCATTCCTTCATCAACTGGTTTCAGGCTGGTCTGCTGCCCAAGGGATTTCCGCTGGAGCTGGATGATCCCCGCTTTTAACGGCGGTAACGATTTGGTGGAAAATTGCTAATGAAATCTGAAGGATAAGGTCAGTCTTGCTGTCCAAATGTTTCGCGCGCGAAACATTTGGGCAGAACTGCTGACCTTTTTATTCAGCTCAAAACCAGCAGCCAGAACCACACGGTCAGGATACTGGCCCCGGTGGCAATCAGCACGGAGGACGCGGCCACCCGTTTGGCCCGCCCGTACATATTGGCAAAGATATAGCCGTTGAACCCGGTCGCCATCGCGGCGTTCAGAACGCCGGAGCGGAACAGATCCTGCGGCAGCGCCAAGGCCGATCCCAAGGTCCAGACAATTGCCGGATGGATCATCAGCGAGGTGAAGCAGACAAACAGAATCGCCCGCATATCGCCTTCGGGGCGGTACTTCACCAGCACGCCGCCAAGCGCAAACAGCGCCGCCGGCAGTGCCGCGCGGATCAGCAGCGACAGTGCCTCATTGATGACCAGCGGAATCGCCAGCCCCGACAGGTTGACCGCAAACCCCAGCGTAATCCCCAGGATCAGCACATTGCGGAACATTGCGTTCAGCACCGATGTGACAGTCTTGATGCCGCCCGCCCCGCGGTTGCGCACAAACTCCATCGCGGTGATGCCGACGCCATAGCAGAACGGCGAATGGAAGGCGATGATTGCGTAGTTGCCGGTCAGGTTGTCCGGCCCGAAGGCGCGTTCGGTAATCGGCAGCCCCAGCAGCACGGAGTTGGAGAACAGGCAGCAAAAGCCGATGGCGATGCAGTCCTCCCACTCCCGCTTGAACAGGAGCCTGGCACCAAACAGTCCGATCAGAAAACAGGTGAAGGCGCCGGTGTAAAAACTTGCCAGCAGCTGCGGATTGAAGCTGGCAGACAGATCCAGTTCCGCCATCGCTTTGAACAGCAGGCAGGGGATCGCAAAGCCTTGGGCGAATTTCATCACGCCGTCGACATGCGCCTGCTCCAGCACGCCCCGCGCGGTGGCGGCGTAGCCTGCGCCGACAACCAGGAACACCGGCAGGATGACGTCAATCAGGCTTTGAAACAAATCCGGCCTCAAAATGCGTAAATGAAAAAGGGCGCAAGCGCGCCCATCAGATCTCCATCCGGATGACCATCCCGTCATAAGCAGGCGTGATGTGGTCCGGAGTCTCGGCCTCCAAAGTGGCGTAGTCCATGTCGATATGCATGTTGGTCAGGATGCCGCGTTTGGGCGCCATCTTTTCGAACCACTCCATTGCGTCGCTGAAGCTGAAATGGGTCGGATGGGGCGTGCGGCGCAGCGCGTCCAAAACCCAGACTTCCAGGCCCTCTAGTTCCGGCAGGGCGGCGTCCGGGATCTCTTTCACATCCGGCAGATAGGCCAGGCCGCCGATACGGAAACCCTGGGCATCGACAGAACCGTGCTTCACTTCAAAAGGGCGAAACGGGATTGCGCCGCCGGGACCTTCAATGGTGAACGGGCCGCTGATGGCCTTCAGGTCCAGGATCGGCGGGTAGGGAGAGCCCTCAGGCTGTGTGAAAGCGTAGCCGAAGCGGTTCAAAAGGTCATTCTGGGTCGGTCCGTCGGCATATACATCGATCCGCTGGCGCATGTTGTAATAGACCATGCGCAGGTCATCGATCCCGTGCAGATGATCGGCGTGGGAATGGGTGAAGACCACAGCGTCCAGGCGCTCGACTTCTGCATCCAGAAGCTGGTTGCGCATGTCCGGCGGAGTGTCGATCAGCACTGAGGTGGTGCCGCCCGCATCAATGCGCTCCACTAGCATCGAGCAACGGCCGCGGCGGTTCTTCGGGTTCTTGGGGTCGCAATCGCCCCAATGGCCGCCAATGCGCGGCACCCCGCCCGATGAGCCCGAGCCCAGGATGGTAAAGCGCATCTCAGCCATCAGGCGGCAGCCTCATACTGGGCGGCTTTCCAGAACAGCCGGTCGAAGTTCTGCTGCGTCTGCGCGGCAAAAGCGGTGTAGTCCATGCCGAACACCTCGGCCCCCACCTTGGCGGTAAAGGCAGTATAGGCCGGCTCGTTCCGCTTGCCGCGGTAGGGCGGCGGCGCCAGATAAGGCGCGTCGGTCTCGACCAGAATGCGCTCCACGGGTGCAGCGGCAAAGATATCGCGCAGCTCCTGGCTCTTGGGGAAGGCGGCAATACCGGACATCGACAGGTAGAAGCCCAGGTCCAGGGCCGCCCTGGCCAGCTCTGCCGAAGACGAGAAGCAGTGCATCACGCAGGAATAGGCGCCGTTGTTCATCTCCTCGCCCAAAATGCGGGCCATGTCGTCGTCGGCAGCGCGGGCGTGGATGATCAGCGGCAGGCCGGTTTCGCGGGCGGCAGCAATGTGAATACGCAAGGACTCCTGCTGCACTGTGGCGCTGTCGGCGGTGTAGTGGTAGTCGAGGCCCGTCTCGCCGATGCCGACAAACTTCGGGTGTTTGGCCAGCGCCACCAGTTCGTCAACGGTGACCAGCGGCTCGTCCGCGGCGCTCATCGGGTGGGTGCCCGCGGCGTAGAACACCGGCGTGTGCGCCTCGGCAATGGCGCGCACGGAGGGCTCGTTCTTCATCTTGGTGCAGATCGTCACCATCCGGGTCACGCCGGCCTCTGCCGCGCTGGCGATCACCTCATCCAGGCGGCCTTCGAAGTCCGGAAAGTCCAGGTGGCAATGGCTGTCCGTAATCTGGGGGGGCGTCTCGGTCATGAATCCTCTGGTGCCGCTTGCGCCGCGCCGGATGCCTAGCGCGACGCGGTTTCCTGCATCTTGAAAACCGTATCTAGGACAAGCGCCGCGGGGTCAAGGTTCACCGCCTGCCCGTGGCGGGAGCGCGCTGTCACTTCCGCGGCAAGGTCAGCCCAGGCGCGCGCTTTGCGCGGATCGGGGGACAAGCGCTGCAGCATCGCTGCCTCCTGCGGTGCCGCTTCCGGCGCTGGCGGTGCGCCGGTGGCGCCGGTGCGCGCCAGCCGGGCCAGCGCCATCTCGGTCAGCGACAACAGCAGCTCGAATTTCTCAGCCGCACCGCGCTGGGCGGCGGCCTCGGCCAGCGCCATGGCGCGCTGGCGGTCCAGCCGCGGCATGGAATCGAGGATCTGCACCAGTTCGGCATAGATCTTGAGCCCGCCCAGATTGATCAGCCGCAGCGCCGCGCCGACAGAGCCGCCAGCAAGGGCCGCGAGATTGTCCATATTCTGGGGCAGCTCGACACCTGATTGCGCCAGCGCCGCCTCCATGTCCGGCGCGCTGAGCGGCCCCAGCCGCAGGGTGCGGCAGCGCGAGCGGATCGTTGGCAACAGGCGCGAGGGCTGGTGCGAGATCAGCAGGATCGTGGTGCGTGCCGGCGGCTCCTCCAGCATTTTCAAGAGCGCATTGGCGGCGCTGACATTCATGTCGTCGGCGGCGTCAACGATCACCACCCTCCGCCCGCCGTCGGTGGCCGACAGGCCAAAGAAGCGGTTGAGCTTGCGGATGTCGTCCACCACGATCTGGCTGCGCAGCTTGCCCTTGTCATCGTAAGAGCGGGTGATCGGCGCCAGTCCCGGTTCCGCCAGCGCCTGAATGCGGTGGGAGACCGGGTGCTCTGCGTCAATGTCCAGCGTCTGCGGCGGGGGCGGGGCGCCGAACAGGCCCTCCTCGGCCGGCGGCGTTGCCAGCAGGAAACGGGCGATCCGCCAGGCCAGCGTTGCCTTGCCCACCCCCTGCGGGCCGGTCAGCAGCCAGCCGTGGTGCAGGCGGTCGGAAGTGTATGCGGTCAGGAAATCCTGCTCTGCCGCCTCTTGCCCGATCAGCCGCAGGGTCTCGCGCGGATGCGGTGCGCCCTCGGCCTGGTCGGCGCGGGGAAGGTCTTCGTCAGCGCTCATGCCCCAGTTCCCTTCAGGGCAGCTTCCGCCAGCTTGCGTACATCGGCCGCAATCTCCTCTACCGGGCGGGCGCCATCGACCACCCGGAAGCGGGTGGCAAATTCCTGCGCCAGCGCCAGGAAGCCCGCGCGCATCTTCTCCTGCAGCGCGACCCCGAAATCCTCGAACCGCTCTTCCTTGCCCTGCCGCCCTTTGGCGCGGGCCAGGCCTTCGGCGGGGTCCATGTCAATCAGCAGGGTCAGGTCCGGTTCGCGCCCGATCATCAGCTTGTGCATCTGGTCCACCGCTGCACGCAGATCGCCGCGGGACAGCCCCTGATACATCCTTGTGCTGTCGGCAAAACGGTCGCAGATCACCACCTTGCCAGCTGCGAGGGCAGGCTCGATGGTGCGCTCCAGATGGTCGCGCCGCGCCGCCATGAACAAGAGCAGTTCAGTTTCCGCCGACCAGCGGTCAGGATCGCCCTCCAGCACCAGGCGGCGGATTTCCTCGGCGCCGGGGGAGCCGCCAGGTTCTCGCGTCAGCACAACATCCCGGCCCTCCGCCTGCAGCGCCTCACCCAGCAGGCGGCATTGGGTGGACTTACCGGACCCATCGATGCCTTCAAAGGTAATGAACAGGCCGCCGCGCCCCGTGTCCGCTGTCACAGCGCCCCCTCGGGACCGGTCAGGAACTGCTTGATGAGCACCTGCGCCGCGGTTTTCACCCGCACCACAAAGCCGCCCGCGGGCACATCGCTTTCAGCCACCAGCGGCAGCCGCACCTCCGGCAGTTCCTCGGGTTGCAGCACCAGTTCCGCCAGTCGCTGACCCTGGGCCACAGGCGCCTCGATCGGGCCGCTGTAAACAACTTCGCCCTCGATGGTGCCGCCTGCCAGCGTCGGCAGCAGGATTTCCAGATCCTCCGCCGGCACCAGTCCTACCGATCGCTCGGCCCCCCGCCAAATCTCGGCTTCGGCGATGGGGATGCCCTCTTTGGCAACGGTTTTCTTGGTAAATTGGCGAAACGACCAGTTAACGAGGGCTTCTGCCTCCTCTGCCCGGGCGCGTTCGCTGTCCAGACCGGAAACCACAAAGATCACCCGCCGGTCACCCTGCTTGGCAGAGCCAACCAGGCCATAGCCCGCTTCCTCGGTGTGGCCGGTCTTCAGCCCGTCGGCGCCGATACCCAGCTTCAGCAGCGGGTTGCGGTTGCGGACATTGGACGGCGCGCGGCCGTCAAATTCGAACTTGGTTTCGGCAAACAGCGGATAGTATTCCGGGAAATCCTCGATCAGCCGCTCGGCCAGGATTGCCAGATCATGCACCGACATCCGGTGCCCTGCGGCGGGCCAGCCGTTGGAGTTGGCAAAGGTTGAGGCGGTCATGCCCAGTTCCTGGCCGCGCTTGGTCATATAGCGGGCGAACCCGGCCTCGGTTCCATCCGGGCTCAGCGCCTCGGCAATCACCACGCAGGCGTCGTTGCCGGACAGCACGATGATGCCGCGCAGCAGGTCTTCGACCCGGACCCGGTCCAGCGTGTCCAGGAACATGGTCGAGCCCTTGTAGCTCATCGCGTGCTCGCTGACCGGCAGGGTCTCGTCCAGCGTCAGCCGCCCGTCGCGCAGGGCCTCAAATGCCACGTAAAGCGTCATCAGCTTGGACATCGAGGCCGGCGGCAGCGGCACGTCGGAGTTCTTGGACAAAAGCACCGTGTCGGTGCCTGCATCCAGCACATAGGCCGCGCGCGCCTTGGTATCAAAGGCGGCGGCGGACAGCGCCGACAGGCTGACCGCCAGCCCGGCAGCCAGGCCCATGCGCAGCGAAGATTTCAGGGCACGCGCCAGGCGCGCGGTGCGGGGATCAGTTTGAGACTGCATAGGCATCCGCGAATCCGGTTTCCTTCACGCTTTGCAGCAGCTGGCTGCGTTCGGATTTGTTCTGTGCCGGGCCGACCAGCACCCGCCAGAAGGTCTTGCCACTGGCGGATTGCTCACGCACTTCCGGCACCATGCCGGCGCTGCGCATCATGTTGGCGGTCCGTTTGGCATTGGCCTCGACACTGAAAATGCCGATCTGGATGAACGGCTTGCTCAGCGAGGATTTCTGTCGCTTGGGGGCCGCGGCGGCGGCAGGTTCTGCCTTGGCAGGGGCCGCAGCAGAGGCGGCTGAGGGTGCCGAGGCTTCAATGGCAGCCGCGGCGCCGGCAATCGGGTCCAGCGGGGTTTCAGAGATCTCGCTTCCGGCCAGCGCATCGTCGTTCAGCCCTGCGTCGCCCTCCAGCGCGGGCTCGGTGCCTGACAGGTCTTCCGGCAGCGGATCGGGGTTAACTTCCTCGCGCCGCAGGGCGGTCACGTTCAGTTCCACCGGGGCGCCTGCCAGCACGCCAAGCGCGGCGGCGGCGTCAGAGGATACCTGCAGCCGCGGTCCCGGAATCTCGCGCTCGCGCCGGAACAGGGCGCCGATCACGAACTGGCCATTGGCATTGTTGCGGATGATCACCCGTTCCGGGTCCTGGGTATCGGGATGCGCCACCCAGACGCCGCCGATCGAGGGGCGGCCGTCCCAGAGGCCCGCTTCGGTCACCTGGAACACATCCGGCGCTTCCACGTCGCGTTCCACCAGCTTGGTGCTGCTGGAGGCCTTGACCTCGCCTTCCGCCTTGGGTTTGGGCTCCAGGAACCCCAGCTTCGGCCCGTCCTCGCAGGCTGCCAGGACCAACAGGCCCAGGGCCGCCGCGGCGATCCGCGGGGCGTGTTTTGCTCTCGACACGGTGTCTGTCATGCTCTCATCCTTGCCTGTGCCCGCGGCGCTTCTGCGCCCCTGCCGGAATGCCCGGTCTTCTTGATTTGGCGGCATGATAGCCTGCGCTTCCGGTCATGAAAACCCTGCCGGGCCGCGGCACAAGGGAAAGCCTCAGCGGCGGCAAATTTCCGCGCGCCGGGCGGCCGTTCAAAAATTTCCCTTGCGGGCTGGTTGCGGGCCTCGGATTTCCCCTTGCCTCGCCCGGCGTTGCATCCTAAACCGCTGACGGACCGGGGAGGTGGCAGAGTGGTCGAATGCGGCGGTCTTGAAAACCGTTGAACGTGAGAGCGTTCCCAGGGTTCGAATCCCTGTCTCCCCGCCACTCAATCCAGCCCGGTAACATGAGAGCCGCTGCAATAGCGGCCGGTTTCAGCTTTTTCGCAGCAGATAGATGTCCATGATCCAGCCGTGCTGGGCGCGCGCCTTGGCGCGGGTTGCGATGATCTGCTCTGAAACCTCTGCCAGTGGGCCTGCAACGGAAATCTGGTTCTCCATCCCGGCATAGGCGGTCCAGAAAATTTCCACACCCTGCGGCGCGATGGACTGAAAGGAGCATTCCCCGTCCAGCATGATCACCAGCGTATCAGCACTGTCCGGCCAGCCGTTCTCGCGCAACTGCCGCCCGGTGGTGATGGTGAAGGGCGCGCCGATTTCGTTAACCGGGATCGCATGCGCTGCGGTCAGCGCCTGGATCGAGGTGATGCCGGGGATCACGGTCAGTTTGATTTCTGCCAGCCTTTTCAGCCGCTCGGCAATCCGCATGGTGCTGTCATAAAGCGACGGGTCACCCCAGACCAGGAACCCGGCTTTGCCGCCATCCGGCAGATGGGCCGTGATGTTCTGCCACCAGATTTCGGCGATGGCGTCGTGCCAGTCGTCCACCCGTTTGCGGTAGCTCTTGGTGGCCTCGTCCCGCACGGGCAGGGCGAACTCCACGATCTCCGGGCCATCGCCCTGAATTGCGCGCGCGCAGATCTCGCGGCGCAGTCCCGCAAGGTCGTCCTTGCCCGCGCCCTTGTTGGGGATCAGGATCACATCCTGAGCGTTCAGCGCGTCCATCGCCTGCAGCGTCATGTGCTGCGGGTTTCCGGTGCCTATGCCGATCAGGGAAAGCTCAATCATGACGGGGCCTTTCACGTGAAAACACGGCCCTCTATGGGGCCGCGCCATTTGTCTTGCAAGCCGGGATTTACAGCTCAGGAGCCTTCGCCTGCGGGAACGGCAATCTTCGCTTCCACCGGCTGACCGTCCACCAGCAGCGCGCTGTGGCTGTTGGTGTTGAGCGAGACCTTGACCTCAGCCCCGCCGGGCAGGGCAGGTATATGCATCCAGCTGGCGTAGAGCCGGGCGAGTTTCTCGCTGTTCACATAGACATGCGCGTGGCCTTCGCCGTCCACGTCCGCGGCAGAGGCGTTCTGCAGGGCAAAGCGGAAGTTCTGCGGCGTGACCTGCAGGTTCCATCCAGCCATCGGGTCCTTGTGCAGCTGGATGGCGACGCCGGGCGCATCCGGGCCAGCCGCCAGGCTGACGGTCTGGGAATGGTCATGCGCCGCCATTTCACCATGACCGCCGCCGTGATGCGCCGGGTCGCCGTGATCATGGCCGTCGAAGGTGATGCCATTGCCGGCAGCGGTCACAAAGCCGGCGCCGCCGCCAAAGATCAGGCCGATGGCAAAAAGAGCAAGAGAACGGGACATCATGTCATCCTCGAAAAGAAAGCTCCCGCCTGGGCAGGCCCGGCGGGAGGTGTCAGGGGATCAGGCTGCGGCTTCCGCGCGCTTGCCTTCTGTTTGCCAGAAGTAGCCGGCAAAGCTGCCCAAGAGCACCCAGGCGGCCATGCCGATGCCGAAGGTACGGGCGGCAAACAGCGCGCCGATTTCGGTCGGGACCGGACCGGAGAAGCTCTCCGGCTCAGGTGCGCCAACGATATGCGGGGCCATCAGCAAAAGGGCAGCGACCAAGTAGCTGACCAGGTTGCCGCCAAAGGCAATCAGCCACATGGCAACGCCGGCCGCGGCCACGGTGACGGTCCACCAGGCCTGGCGCACGCCCACGTCAGCAGCAGCAACACCCGGCACCTCAGGCGCCAGCGACAGGCCGGGGGCGAAGTGGAAGGTGATGAAACCCGCCAGGCCCCACATCAGGCCGGTGCGTGCGTTGATCTCATGGCCCTGGCGTTCTGCCACAGACATCAGCGCCGCCATCACCAGCGCATAACCGGTGTAGGTCAGCATGGTGAAGATGATGCTGAGGCCATCGCGCACCGGTTCGGCGAACATGCCGGGCAGGTCGGGATGGGCGGTTACGGGGTCAGCGCCGAAATGCACCAGCTCACCGCCCTCGTAGAGCTCGGCGTGGAGCAGCACGGGCTACACGAAATACAGCTGCAGCAGGGCGGTAATCAACCCTGCTGCAGCGCCAGCGAACAGGCCGCTGGTCAGAATGCGACTGAACATGGCCTTAGTGGCAGGGGAAGCCAGTTGCGTGGCGCACATCATGCGCGGCGTCTCCAGCGCTGCGGCGACCTGACCGGGCAGGGCAGGGTCGGCGTCGCGGCAGGTGCGGCACAGGGTGAGGGTGGGCATGCTCATACGGCAGGCAGATCCTGATCGGCCAGCGGCCCGTACAGGATCAGCACCGGCGCCTTGGTCTCCATCGCACGCAGTGTCACGGGCAGCTCGCCCACGGTGTGGCAGAACAGTTTCTGCTCAGGAGTGGAAACCCCTTGCGCCACCAGCGCGTGGGTGTCCGCGGGCAGGCCCGCTTCCATCAGCTTCTCTGCCAGGTCGGCAAAGGTGCGTTTGCCCATATAGACCACGGTGGTGGCATGCGGGTCGGCCAGCGCTGCCATGTTCAGATCGTCCGGCAGTCCGCCGGTAACGTCATGGCCGGTGATGAACTGAAGCCGCCGCGCGGTCAGCCGCCGGGTCAGCGGAATGTTGGCTGCCGCCGCAGCAGCGGAGGCTGCGGTGACGCCGGGCACGATTTCAAACCCGATGCCCGCCTCGCGCAGTGCCGTCATCTCTTCCTCCAGCCGCCCGAAGACGCCGGAGTCCCCGGATTTCAGCCGCACCACGTTGAGGCCGCTCTGAGCGTAATCGACCAAGAGCTGGCTGACGTGATCCTGCTTGGGCGAGGGGCGGCCGGCGCGTTTGCCCACCCCAACCAGATCGGCATCGGCGCGGGCATGGCTCAGGATCGGCCCCGACGACAGGTCGTCGAACAGCACCGCATCCGCCGCTTCCAGCCGCTTCACGGCTTTCACGGTCAGCAGTTCCGGATCGCCGGGGCCGGAAGAGACGAAGCTCACAAAACCGCTCATGCCTGTTCTCCCGTGATCAAGTGGAAGAAGGTGCCGGTGACGTGGCCCTTGATCGAGCCGGTCTCCGGCACCGGGCCGCCGTCGGCGTCCATGACATTGGCCAGCGGTGCGTCAGGCTCTTCCAGAATGGTGGAGTAATGGAACTCATGCCCGCGTAGTGCCGTGCCTGCGTCAAAGCCCGGCATCCCGGCCTGCAGAATGGCGCGGCGGTAGCCGAGGTGGAACTTGCGCTTTTCATAGGAGGTCACGAGGCCCAGAAGGCCCAGCATCTGGTGGCGGTTGCCTTCCTTGTCAATGAGCGCCTCGCCCAGGGCCATATAGCCGCCGCATTCGCCATGCACCGGCTTGGTCTCGGCGTGCTTGCGGACACCGGCGCGGAAGGTCTCCGCCGCCGCCAAGGTGCCGCCGTGCAGCTCCGGGTAGCCGCCGGGCAGCCAGACCAGATCGGCGTCCGCCGCCGGGGCCTCGTCAGCGAGCGGCGAGAACGGCAGGATTTCTGCGCCTGCCGCGCGCCAGCCGGTCAGCAGATGCGGGTAAGTAAAGGAAAACGCCGCATCCCAGGCCAGCGCAATCCGTTGCGCGGGCGGTTTGGGCAGGTTTGCGGGCGCAGGCGCTTGACCAGCCAGTGCTGCGGCCTTGATTGCCTCCAGGTCTACATGCTCACGCAGGAAGGCGGCATAGCCCGCGATGGCGGCCTCCAGATCGGGGTGCTCCACCGCCTGGATCAGGCCCAGATGCCGCTCCGGCAGGGTCAGGTCGCCGCGCCGGGGCAGGGAGCCCAGAACCTTGATGCCTGCCTTCTCCATGCCCAGCCGGGTCAGCCGCTCATGCCGCGGGCTGGCAACACGGTTCAGGATCACCCCGGCAAAGGGCAGCTCAGGGTCGTAGTTCTTGAACCCCAGCGCGGTGGCCGCAGCGGACTGCGCCTGACCGCCCACATCGACCACCAGCACCACCGGCCAGCCCATGCGCTTGGCGGTCTCGGCGGAGGAGCCAAAGCCCGACTGCCCGCGCGTTGCCACACCGTCGTAAAGGCCCATGGAACCTTCGCCGATGCAGATTTCGGCACCCGCCGACTGGCTGGTGACTGCATCCAGCAGGCCTGCGTCCATCGCCCAGGTGTCCAGGTTGAAGGATGCACGCCCAGCCGCTGCCAGGTGGAAGGCCGGGTCGATATAATCCGGTCCGCTCTTGTAGGGCTGCACGGTCAGCCCGTCCTCGGCCAGCGCCCGCAAAAGGCCCAGCATCACGGTGGTCTTGCCAGTGCCCGAGGACGGCGCCGAGATCATCAGCCCGGGAGGGTTCATGTTGGCCATGGTCTTAGTCGTCCCCATGGTTCCAGCTCGACCACGGGCTGTCAGCCGTTTGCGGGCGGTAGCGGCGGTCGTAGTCGGTGGAATAGAGGCAGCTTTCTTCAAAGCCCTCGCCCTTCAGAACCGGCCCAACAAGGATCAGCGCGGTGCGGGAGATCTTCTCATCCAGCGACTCTTTCAGCGTGTCCAGGGTGGCGCGGATGATCTGCTGATCCGGCCAGCTGGCGCGGTAGACCACGGCGACCGGGCAGTCCGCACCGTAATGCGGTGTCAGGCTGTCGACCACATGGTCCAGATTGCCGATCGACAGGTGGATCGCCAGGGTGGTGCCGGTTTTCGCGAAATTCTCCAGCGACTCGCCTGCAGGCATCGAGGACGCGCGGCCCGGGGTGCGGGTCAGCACCACCGACTGGCCGAGGCCCGGCAGGGTGAGCTCGGTTCCCAGCGCCGCAGCCGCAGCGGCAAAGGACGGCACGCCCGGGGTGACGCTCACCGGGATGCCCTCTGCTTTCAGGCGGCGGATCTGCTCGCCCATGGCGGACCAGACCGACAGGTCGCCGGAATGCAGCCGCGCCACGTCCTGTCCTGCCTCGTGCGCTGCCTTGATCTCTGCCACGATGGCATCCAGGTCCATTGCCGCGGTGTTCACGATCTTCGCGTCCGCCGGGCAGTGGCTCAGGATTTCCTCCGGCACCAGCGAACCCGCGTACAGGCACACCGGGCAGGACGCGATGATGTTGCGCCCGCGCAGGGTCAGAAGATCGGCAGCGCCCGGTCCGGCGCCAATGAAGTGAACGGTCATGGCTCAAGTCTTTCTGCTATGGCCGCGGTGGCAAGCCCATCCGCGGTGACAACTCTGGGGGCGAGCAGGCGCGACTGCGCGCCCGGCACCCCGTGGCGCGCCCCGGCCAGCGCCGCGGCTTCCGCCAGCGACCCGGTGCCGAACCGCGCCTTGATCCGGGGGGAGCAGGTGAGGGTCTGCTCCCCGGCAATATCCTGATTTTCAAGCGCAATCACCGGCAGGCCGATGCTGCGCGCAAACTCCTGCATGGCCGGCGCCCCGGCCTTCTCCGCGACAGAGGCCAGTGCATCCACCTGCGCGCCGGTCAATGCCAGTGCCGCCTGCAGATCTGCCGCTGTGGCGGCACTGCGAAACCCGATGCCTGCCACCTTCATCGCGTGGCGCTCCACTGAATCACGGGCCGCGCCCGCCGCCAGTCGCGCATGGAACCCAGGGGGCCTGCCTCGGCAATCTCGGCCTTCAGCAGATGCCCGCCGCGCGTGGCATGGGCCTGCATCAGCAGGGTCTCGGTTTCCAGTGTGACGCCATTGGCAACCAGCCGGGTGCCCTCGGGCAGGATGTTCCACAAATGGTCCAAAAGCTCTTGCGAGCCGCCGCCGCCGATGAAGACACAGTCAGGCAGGGGCTGGCCGTCCAGCACCTCCGGCGCCTTGCCCAGCACCGGCTTCATCCGGTGATCCAGCCCAAAGGCCGCGGCATTGGCGCGGATGTTCTCCAGCCGGCTCTCGCGCGGCTCAAAAGTGATGGCCTGTGCGCCGGGGGCGGCCAGGCACCACTCGACCGAGACCGAGCCGGAGCCGCCGCCGATATCCCACAGTAGTTCGCTTGCGCGCGGTGCCAGGGCCGACAGGGTCAGCGCCCGGACCGGACGCTTGGTGATCTGCCCGTCGCTGGCAAAAAGATCATCCGCCAGCCCGGACGCCTGCGGCAGTCCGGGCCGCATGGCCTCGATGGCCATAAGGACCGGCGCCCCACCGGATGCCGAATCCCAACTTTCGGCCGTGGTGCTGTGCATCTGTTCCCTGGGGCCGCCAAGCCGTTCCATTACGGTCAGTTCAGCATCAGGCTGACCATGCACAACCAGCCATTCCGCCAGCTCCGCCGGGGCCTTGCCATCCCGCAGTGTGCAGATGACCCGCACACCCCGCCCCAACAAGGGCAGAAGCCGCGCATAAGGCGCGGCATGCAGGCCTAGGCACAGAACGTCCTCCAGCTTCCAGCCCAGCCGGTTGGCGGCCAGCGCGAAACAGGATGGCACCGGGTAAGAGATCCACTCATCGGGCGCCAGATCCCGCATCAGCGAACCGCCGGCGCCATGCCAGAACGGATCGCCCGAGGCTAGCACCGCGACGTTGCGGCCGCGCATCGCCAGCACAGGTTCAATGGAAAACGGCACCGGCCAGGGCTGGCCTTTGCTGCCCGCACCCGCCAGTTCCAGGTGCCGCGGGCCGCCGAAAATCACATCGGCCTCCGCCAGCGCCTTCCGGCTTGCATCGCCCAAGCCTTCCAGTCCATTTTCGCCCAGACCGATTATCGTAAGCCATGGATCAGACATGACACGCATCCTTCTTCTGGGCGGCACCACCGAGGCCTCGGCGCTCGCCAAAACCCTGGCCGAAGCAGGCGCGGATGCGGTGTTCTCCTACGCGGGTCGTACCGCCAAACCGGTCAGCCAGCCGCTGCCCACCCGCATTGGCGGCTTTGGCGGCGCGGACGGGCTGGCGGATTACCTGCAGGCCGAAGGGATCACCCATGTGGTCGATGCCACCCATCCCTTCGCGGCGCAGATGAGCACCAACGCGGTGGGCGCTTGCGCATTGGTGGGCGTGCCGCTCTGCGCCTTTGAGCGCCCGGCCTGGCAGGCGGGAGAGGGCGACAACTGGGTGCAAGCGGACAGCATTGAACAGGCCGTGGAGGCTCTTCCCGAAACCCCGGCACGGGTGTTTCTGGCGATCGGCAAGCAAAACCTTGCGCAATTCGCGGCCAAGCCCCAGCACCACTACCTGCTGCGGCTGGTGGACGAACCCGAAGCGCCCCTGCCGTTGCCGCACACAACGGTCGAGATTGCCCGCGGGCCGTTTGACGTCGCGGGCGACACCGCGCTGATGCAGTGCCACGCCATCACCCATGTGGTCGCCAAGAACGCCGGCGGCGCGGGGGCCGCGGCCAAGCTCACTGCCGCGCGCGGTCTTGGCCTGCCGGTCATCATGATCGGCAGACCCAAGGTGCCCGAGCGCCCCATCAAAGGCAACGTGGCAGAGGTGATGGCCTGGATTGCTCATCCTTCGGCAGCGTAGCGTGGAGTATAGACGTAATTGCCCACCCTGCGGGTGTCGCGGTTGCCGACAATCACCACGGTGCGCATGTCGGCCATCTCAGGCGTGGCCTCCTTCAGCGGCACGGTCAGCAGCTCCTGCCCGGGTTTGGTCACGTCGCGAGCGAAGGTGATCAGCGTGTCCGCGCCGCAGGCCTCGCGCAGGATCTCCAGCGCGCGGGCAAACTGATGCGGGCGTGACTTGGAGCGCGGGTTGTAAAACGCCATTGCCAGACCGGCCTCGCCAACCAGCTGCAGGCGCTTTTCGATCAGGCACCAGGGCTTCAGGTTGTCGCTGAGGTTGATGGCCGCGAAATCATGCCCCAGCGGCGCGCCGATGGCGGCAGCGGCGGCCAGCATCGCGGTGATGCCCGGCAGCACCTTGATCTCCAGATCCAGCCATTCGGGGTGGCTTTCCGCGCTGTTCTCCAGCGCCTCGAACACGGCGGAGGCCATGGCAAACACGCCCGGATCGCCGGAGGACACCACGACCACGCGCTTGCCTTCGGCGGCCATCTCCAGCGCATGGGTGGCGCGGTCGACCTCAACCCGGTTGTCAGTGGCGTGCAGGGTCAGCCCCTCGCGCGGCGCGATACGGTTCACATAGGGGATATAGCCAACGATATCCGTGGCTTCCGCGATGACGTCGCGGACTTCCTGGGTCACCAGTGCTTCATTTCCCGGGCCGAGGCCCGCAATCACCACCCAGCCGTTTTGCGATAGTTTCATGGCCGGCGCCCCTGTCCGTGAACCAATACGATGGAGAAATAGGGCACCTCGCCTGTGATCTCCGACAGCTTCTGAACGGTCTGGCCGGGCATGGTGCCGCGTTCGACCAGCCAGGCTTCACCGGCACGGCCAGCCCGTTCCAGTGCGCGGCGCAGCTTGGGCAGGTTGCGGCCGATCTTCATAACCACCAGCGCGTCGGTTTCTGCCGCGCGCTTAGCCAGCTCATCCTCGCTGAGGGTCGCCATCGCCACGGTCAGCACGTCATCGCCCCAGGTGATCGGCTGGCCAGAGGCGGTCCAGCAGCCGGACATGCCGGTGATGCCGGGCACGATCTCTTGCTCCGCACGGCCTTGCAGGCGGGTGTAGAGATGCATGTAAGAGCCATAGAGGAACGGGTCGCCCTCGCACAGGACCACCACGTCCTCATCCTTGGCGATTTCGGCCAATGTGTCGGCCCACTGGTCATAGAATTCGCCCAGCACCCGGTTGTATTCAGGGTCGGAGAAATGGATTTCGGTCGTAACCGGATATTCCATCGCGTGTTCGGTGACGCCTTCGGCCAGCATGCCCTCGACGATGGCGCGGGCCTGGCCCTGACGGCCTGCCTTGCGGAAGTACGCGATGTGGCGCGCGCCTGTGATCAGCCGGTGCGAGCGGACGCTCATCAGGTCGGGATCACCGGGGCCAAGCCCTGCGCAGATGACTTTGCCCATCGTTACTCTTTCCAGCTTGCCAGTGCGTTCACCGCCGCAACGGTGATGGCGGAGCCGCCCAGACGGCCCTTCACGATCATCGACGGGACCGGCAGGTCCTCCATCAGCGCGTCCTTGGATTCCATCGCGCCGACAAAGCCCACGGGACAGCCGATGATGGCGGCGGGGCGGGGGCAGGCCGGGTCCTTCAGCATGTTCAGCAGATGAAATAGTGCGGTGGGGGCGTTGCCGATGGCCACGACGGCGCCGTCCAGTTTCGGGCGCCACAGCTCCAGTGCGGCGGCGGAACGGGTGTTGGACATTTCCTTGGCCAGCTCCGGCACCTTGGGGTCGCGCAGGGTGCAGATTACCTCATTGTCCGCGGGCAGGCGCGGGCGGGTGATGCCTTCGCTCACCATATAGGCATCGCAGAGGATCGGCGCACCGTTCGCCAGGGCTGCACGGGCGGTTTCAGCCATGCCGTCGGAGAAGCGCACGTGCTCCTCCAGCCCCACCATGCCAGCGGCGTGGATCATGCGGACGACGACGCTTTCCTCGTCCTTGTTGAAGCGCGCCAGATCGGCTTCGCGGCGGATGGTGGCAAAGCTTTCGGCGTAGATCGCGGCGCCGTTGGTTTCATAGGTGTGGAGCATGTCAGCTGCCCTCTTTCAGAAGTTCGGGAGCGGCGCGCAACGCGTCGGCGCTCAGGCGGGTCTTTAGCGGCTGATCCGCGGCAGTGCCATTGCGGATCAGGGAGAATTCGTTTTCGCCGGTTGCGGTCAGTGTCAGCGGTGCGGTGCCCGGGCAGGCACAGCCTTTGGTGCAGCCGGAAATATGAAGTTTGGTCCCCGAGGGAACGTGCGGCGCTAGGTCACGGGCCAGATCACGGGTTGCAGACAGCGCCTGCAGGCAGCCGGGCGCCCCGGTGCAAGCGACGACTTGCAGGCGCGGATCCGTTGCATCCAGGATCAGGCCGGGCAGGGGCGGCAGGCTTTCCGCGCCTTCCACCAGAAGCGCGCGCCAGGGGGTGAGGCGGATATCGCCGTGGCCTGCCAACTGTGCCAGCGTTGCGGCGGGCATCTGGCCGAATTCCAGCGCCGCGAGAGTTCCTGCGGACACAGTGCCCGGCTTTGCGATGAAAGCGGTTCTTGCCACCGGTGCGGCATGTGCCGCCGGCGGCCCGCGGCGCGCAATGAGACGGTGCATCCGGCCACGGCCCTCAGGCGCGCCGCCCTGTTTCAGGAACCAGCGGGCGAGGGCGAGGGCTTCGGCGACAGCGGATTCACGTGTGACGGGCAGGCCGATTTCAGCGCCGTCAGCGCGCAGGATCAGGGTGCTGTCAGAGCGTTCGATGCGGATATCGGCAGCGGTGTCTTGCAGGACGGGTTCCGAGCCGCAGTCGACGGCAAAGCCGAACTTGCCGGGCAGGGTAAGGTCTGTTGCCGCGGTCAGCGCGGCGCTGAGCGCTGCTGCGATGGCGTGGGTGTCGTCGCCCGCCGTCCAGAACGGCGCGAGCAGGACGTTGCGGCGGGCTTCGGCGCTTGCGTCCGGGTCGATGAAGCCGAGATCGCGTAGGGCGCCGATCAGCTCCTCATGTGCCTCTTCGCGGATGCCGCGCATCTGCAAGTTGGCGCGGGCAGAGATATCCAGTAGGCCGTTACCAAACTCTTCAGAAAGCCTTGCCACACCGCGCGCTTGGGTAACGGTCAGTTTACCCATTGGCGCGCGCACCCGCACCACCAGCCCGTCGCCCGACATCATTGGCCGCAGGGCGCCGGGGCACCAGCCATAGACCTTGGGGGCGGCAGCGGCACTCATGCGGCGCCCTCCAGCTCTGCCATGATCGAGTTGCGCCGTGTGCTCCAGAGGCCTGCATCAAACAGGGCGCGGAAGCGGTCACGCATGGCGGCGAGCGCTTCGGGGTTTTCGCGCTCCATGAACGCCACCAGATCGTCGCGGCCCAGGGTGGCCTCGAAGTAGAGGTCGAACAGATGCGGCTGCACCACCTGGGCCAGATGCGCGAAGGCAGCCATGTGATCGAGCGTCGCAGCGATTTCCGCCGCGCCGCGGAAGCCGTGACTCATCATTGAGGTGGCCCAGTCCGGATTGGCGGCGCGGGCGCGGGTGACGCGGGCGATTTCTTCGCCCAGGGAACGTGCCTGCGGCTTGTCGGGCCGTGTGGCGTCGAGGTGGTAGAGCGCGGGTGTTGCTTGGCCGATGCGCGCCATTGCGGCGGCAAAGCCGGCCTCATGCGCGGCGTAATCAGACGCGACCAGCAGGTCGGTTTCCGGCAGGTCCTGCAGGTGCACAAAGCTGTCGGCACCCTGCAGGCGGGTTTCCAGCGCCTCGCGGGCGTCGCTGATCTCTCCCTTGGCGTCGATGGCGTGGGAAGAGGCATTGAGCCAGGCCTCGCCCGCCGCCTTACGCGCTGCATCGGTGTAGTCGTCCAGATGCGGGTTCATCGACAGACCGTACTGGCCCGGCTTGGGGCCGAAGACGCGCGGGGTCTCAGTGAGATAGGGGTTGTCGGCCTGGGTTTCCTCGCGGCCCGCCAGTGCGGCAGCGGCACTTTCGAACATCTGGGCAAGGCCCGGGAAGACGTCGCGGAACAGGCCGGACACCCGCAGGGTCACGTCGATGCGCGGGCGGTTCAGCATGGAGAGCGGCAGCACCTCGAAACCGGAGACGCGCTCGGAGCCTTCGTCCCACTTGGGTGCCAGCCCTGCAAGGTGCAGCGCCATAGCGAACTCCTCACCCGCGGTGCGCATGGTGGCGGAGCCCCAGAGGTCGATCACCAGCCCCTTGGGCCAGTCGCCGTGGTCCTGAAGGTGGCGGCGCAGCAGTTCTTCCGCCAGTTTGACCCCTTGCGCATGCGCCGCCCGCGACGGCACCGCCCGCGGGTCGGTTGTGAAGAGGTTGCGCCCGGTCGGGATCACATCGGCGCGGCCGCGGAACGGCGAGCCGGAAGGGCCGGGGGTGACGATCTGGCCGTCCAGCGCAGCAATCAGCCCGGCGCGTTCCTCCGCTCCGCATTGGCCGGTGCCGAAGATGTGCAAGCCCTCGCCGTACTGGCTTTCCTTGATGTCGCAGACAAAGGCGTCAATGCGTGTGATCGCCTCAGCCGGGGAAGTGTCGGGGGTGAGGCCGAGGTCGGCCTCCACACCGGTTCCCTGCGCCTCGGCGCGGATGTCGCCGATCAGCCGGTCGCGGCGGGCGGGATCAAGGCCGTCGGCGGTGGAATATTCATCCAGCAGGCTTTCGAGCCGCGCCATGCCCTCAGGCAGGTTGGTCTGCGCCAGCGGCGGCGGCAAGTGGCCGATGGTCACGGCGCCGATACGGCGCTTGGCCTGGGCGGCCTCGCCCGGGTCATTGACGATGAACGGGTAGGCGACGGGCAGCGGGCCGGTCAGCACCTCGGGCCAGCAGGCGCCGGAGAGGGCGACTGCCTTGCCCGGCAGCCATTCCAGGGTGCCGTGGGCGCCGATGTGCACGAGGGCGTCGGTTTGGTCGCGCAGCCACAGGTAAAAGGCGGCATAGGCGTGGCGCGGGGTGCGGTCGAGGTCGTGGTAGTCGTCGACGCGGGTTTTGACCTCGCCGCGTTCGGGCTGCAGGGCGATCAGGGCGTTGCCTGCACGCAAGGCCTTGAAATGAAAGGCGCCGTTGCGGCAATTGGCGTCTTCTTCCGGGCTGCCCCAAGCCTCAGTCAGGGTGTTTTGCAGGTCTTGCGGCAGTGTGGAGAGGGCCTGGCGGTAGTCCTCCAGCGGGACGCTGAGTGTTTCCTCCATCAGCCGCAGGCCGGTGTTTTCCAGCGCTTCGACGGCGTAGCCCTGGGCCGCCAGTTCGCGCAGGATCTCGTCGCAGGAGGCCAGCGCGTCGAGGCCGACGGCATGGGCGAGGTTGTGGTCGCGGCCAGGGTAGGTGGAGAGGATCAGCGCCAGGCGCTTGTCCGCATTCGGCAGTTTGGCGAGGCGCAGCCAGCCCTCCACACGGTCCACAGCAGCCTTGATGCGGTCTGCATCGGCGCGGTGGGCAAAGCGGGAGTATTGCAGGTCCGGGTCCTTCTTACCCGGCGATTTGAAGCTGACGACGCCTGCAAAGATGCGCCCGTCAACCTCCGGCAGGACGACGTGCATGGCGAGGTCGGCGGGCGACAGTCCTCGGTCGGCCTCGGCCCAGTCTTTCTTGCGTGCGGTGGAGAGGGCGACCTGGAACACCGGGCAGCCGGTGGCGGAGAGCGGCGAGGCGCTGCCGTCGGTGCCTTGGGCGGAAAACGCAGTGGCGTTGATGATGGCTGCCGGGCTCAGCGAGGGCAGTTTTTCGCGCAGCCAGTCCGCGGCAGTGGGCGCCTTGAGGCTGGCGGCAAAGGCGCCATAGGCCGCATAGCCGCGGGCGCGGAGCTCCTCGATCATGGCATCCACCGGGGCGGTGTCGGCAGCGGTGAGGTAAGAGCGGTAGAAGCTCACCAGCACCAGCGGTTTGTCCTGCGGCGGCAGGTCCGCAAGCACGCCTTTAGCTGGGTCGTAGAAGCCGTGTTCGGGTGTGGTCTTGAGACCCAGAACCGGGCCTGCGTAGAGACCGGCAGCCAGCGAAAGCTGTGCAAGCGCCGCCTGAGCAGCGACGGCGCCGCCGGCGTCGCACAGGGATTGCAGGCGGCGCAGGGTGGAGACTGGCAGGGTGGACAGCTCATCCAGCCGCGCATCCTCGCGGCCGTCTGCTGGCAGGATGGCCAGCGCGATGCCCTTGCGCCGGGCAAGGTCTTGCAGGGTAGCAAGGCCGTAGGACCAGTAGCTTTCGCCGCCAATCAGGCGGACAAGGACGCCCTTGGCGCCTTCCAGTGTCTGTTCCGCGTAAACGTCGACCGACAGCGGGTGCTTGAGCGCCACAAGGTTGGCGAGGCGCAAGCTGGGCAGCTTGCCGTCCGCACGGTGCCAGCCCGCCGCAAAGGCGCCGAGGTCGCTGTCGGAGAAGGACAGCACCACAAGGTCCGCGGGCGTCTGCCCGAGGTCCTGCGGGGTGTCGGTCTCGTCAAGGCCGTGGCTTTCGCGGAAGACGACGTGCATCAGTTTCTGCCTTTCCCGGCCAGCAAAATGGTGTCCCGGGGCGGAAGCCCCGGATTGCGCCCGACCCGCCCCCATGGGCGGGCGCGATTGCGCCCACCCCGGGACGGGCGCGATCCTTTCCGCTCATGAAGTTTACGGGTCAGGGGCATCAGCTTACGCCCCCAGCTCGGCGCGGATGGCCTGTTCGTCGATGTCGTCATGCTCGGCGATAACCACCAGCGCGGTTTTGCGCGGCTGCGCGCCCCAGGGCTGGTCATACTGGGCGCGCAGGCGCTCGCCCACGGCCTGAACCAGCATCCGCATCGGTTTCCCCTCCACCGCGACATAGCCTTTGACGCGCAGGATATTGCGCTCGCGGGCGAGTTTCACGATAGCATTCTGCAGCGCTTCGGGGTCGGAGACTTCGCCCATTTCGACAACGATGCTTTCAAAATCGTCATGCTCGTGGTCGTGGTGGCCGTCGTGGTGGCTGGGGCGCGCCTCCAGATCGTCTTCGGCAGCGGCATTCAGGCCCAGAATGATGCGCGGGTCGATGACGCCTTCGCTCATCGGCAGGATCGGCAGCTTGCGCGGTGCCTCGGCCTCGATCACCGCGCGGGCCTTCTCGACACCTGCGTCGCCGGCCAGATCGGCCTTGGACAGCAGCACGATGTCGGCGCAGGAGATCTGATCCTCGAACACTTCGCTGAGCGGGGTTTCGTGGTCGATGCTGTCGTCCGCCTCGCGCTGGGCCTGCACGGCGTCCAGGTCGGGGGCGAACTGGCCCTTGGCGACCGCCTCGGCATCGGCCAGCGCAATCACGCCGTCGACGGTGATGCGGGAGCGGATCGCGGGCCAGTCAAAGGCTTTCAGCAGCGGTTTGGGCAGCGCCAGGCCGGAGGTTTCGATCACGATGTGATCGGGCTTTTCGGGCAGGTCCATCAGCTGTTCGATGGTGGGGATGAAGTCATCGGCCACGGTGCAGCAGATACAGCCGTTTGCCAGCTCCATGATGTTCTCCGCTGGGCAGTTTTCATCAGCGCAGGATTTCAGGATGTCACCGTCAACGCCAGCGGTGCCGAACTCGTTCACCACAACCGCCAGGCGCTTGCCCTGCGGGTTCTGCATCAGGTGGCGGATCAGGGTGGTCTTGCCCGCACCGAGGAAGCCGGTGATGACGGTGACGGGGATCTTGTTGAGGTCGCTCATGTTTACTCCTCGGAGAAGAACTTGGCCGGCGGGATGCGGGCAACGGATTGCTTGCGGAAAGTCTGCGGGCGCTCGCGCCAGGGCACGACCCCATCGGTAGTGGCGGCATAGGCTGCGGCGCCTTCCAGAATTTCGGGGACATGCTGGTCCGGGTCGAGGTCGCCGTAGACATAGGTCCAGCGTTCTTCGCCGCCGACCAAGGCCACGGCGCAGCCGCGCTTGCAGGAGGACAGGCATTCGACGCCGCGCAGGCGAACGCCTTCGGGCATTCCGGCTTCTTCCAGGGCTGTGTGAAGGATGGCGCCGGGGCGGGCGGCCTCCGGGTCGGCGCCCTCGCGGCGGCAGGTGAGGCAAACGGTCAGCGTGACCGGTCCCTGGGTGCTGGCAGTCTTGCCTGCCATATCGTCAGCCATCAGCGCGTCTCCTGTCGCGGCAGGGCGTGCGGGATGGCCAGAAAGGAACTGTGTCGTGCCAGTCCCTCACCCGGTCGCAGAACACCCCGTCTGCCCGTTGATCTCTCTCTCGCTGGCAGGTCTCCCGGCTTGCGGATGCCAAGGCGCTCAGGCCTTGCCGGCCATCCTGCCTTCCCGGGACGTATTCCCAGTGGCATGGCGGCCTCATCCGGTCACGGTCGCGGGGGCGGCTGTGCTTGAGCCTTGGCAAGGCCTTCACATTCCCTCTTCGCCTGTTTTCACAGGAACCAGCTGAACCCCCTTGCGCTATGGCGGGCTTCTTTGTCAAGACATGGGGTCAAACAGCTGGAGAGCCCCCATGAGCGAAAAGTCTGAAACCGGCATCTCAGAGGAAGAAGCCGCCCGTCACGCCTCCAAGATGGCCAAGAAGAAGGCCGCGCGCGACCGGATGATGAAGACCAAGGAAGGCGAGAAGGGCCTAATCATCGTCCACACCGGGCCGGGCAAGGGCAAATCCTCCTCCGGCTTCGGCATGATCATGCGCTGCATTGCCCATGGGATGCCGTCCGCCGTGGTGCAGTTCATCAAGGGCGCCTGGCAGACCGGCGAGCGCACCCTGATCGAGGAGAACTTCAGCGATCTCTGCCAGTTCTATGCGATGGGCGAGGGCTTCACCTGGGAAACCCAGGACAAGGCGCGCGACATTGCCGCCGCGCAGAAGGGCTGGGAAAAGGCCAAGGAGATGATCCTGGACGAGCGCAATACCATGGTTCTGCTCGACGAGATCAACATCGCGCTGCGTTATGAGTATCTGGACCTGGAGGAGGTGCTGGAGTTCCTGGTGGAGCAGAAGCCGCCGATGACCCATGTGGTGCTGACAGGGCGCAACGCCAAGGAGGAGCTGATCGAGATCGCCGACCTAGTGACCGAGATGGGGCAGATCAAACACCCGTTCCGCGCCGGCGTGAAGGCGCAGAAGGGCGTGGAGTTTTAAGACCCTTTCAGAATGTCCTGCCCGGCGGCACGCCGGGCAGCGCCCGTCCCGCCCCCACGGGCCGGGCGCTTCGCTTCCACCCCGCCGGGCCGGGCGCCACCCTTTGAGTTATGCCGCCAACTGCGCCGCTTTGCCTTGAATATAGGCATCCACCGCGGCGCGCTGGGCTTCATCCAGCCGCAGTCCCAGCTTGGTGCGCCGCCACAGGTAGTCGTCTCCGGTCCGTACCCATTCGCGGGCAATTGCCCAGTCCAGTTCCCGCGCGGTGATCGTCGCCCCGAAGTCCTGCCCCATATCAGCGGCGGATTTGGCCTCGCCCAGCACCGCCCAGGCCTCGGTGCCATAGGCGCGGATCAGGCGGCGGGTCCAATAGGGCGAAAGGAACGGATAGTCCGCCGCGAGTTTGCCTTGCAGCTTTTCCACATCCGCCACCGCAAAATCGCCGCCGGGCAGGGCCACGCCTGCGGTCCAGTCCGCGGGCAGCTGCGGGAAAACCTCGCCGATTTTCGCCAGCGCCGCTTCGGCCAGTTTGCGGTAGGTGGTGATTTTGCCGCCGAAGACATTCAAGAGGGGCGCCTGTGCCTGATCCAGTGTCAGCACATATTCGCGGGTCGCCGCGGTGGCAGAGCTGGCGCCGTCGTCATAAAGCGGGCGCACGCCGGAATAGGTCCAGACAATATCCTCGCGCTTGAGCGGCTGATTGAAATATCCTGATGCAAAATCAATCAGGTAGTCCTGCTCCTTTGCGGTGCATTCCGGCGCGGTGTCCGGATCGGAGTGGTCGCTGTCCGTTGTGCCGATGAGGGTGAAGTCTTCCTCATAGGGAATGGCAAAGATGATCCGCCCGTCGGTTCCCTGGAAGAAGTAGCAGCGCCCGTGGTCAAACAGCTTCGGCACCACGATATGGCTGCCGCGCACCAGGCGGATGTTCTCGCGGCTGTTCTGGCCCAGCTTCTGATGCAGCACATCGGCGACCCAGGGCCCGCCCGCGTTGATCAGCATTTTCGCGCGGCGCTGATGGGTTTCGCCGCTGGCCTGATCCTGTAGGGTGATCACCCAGTGGTCCGCATGGCGTTCAGCGGCCAGCACCTTGGTCCGGGTCAGGATCTCGGCGCCGCGGGCCTGGGCGTCGCGGGCGTTCAGGACGACCAGGCGGGCGTCCTCGATCCAGCAGTCGGAATATTCAAAGGCGGTCTTGAACTTGTCCCTGAGCGGTCTGCCCGCCGGGTCGGCCTCCAGATCCAGCTTCGCGGTGCCGGGCAGAATGCCGCGTTTGCCAAGCGAGTCGTAGAGGAACAGCCCCAGCCGGATCAGCCAGGCCGGGCGGCGGCCCTTCATCCAGGGCATGAAAGTGGTGAGCAGCTTGGACGTCGGCGTCTCGCTGTCGAACCGCATGTCCTTGTGGAACGGCAGCACGAACCGCATCGGCCAGGAGATATGCGGCATCGCTTTCAACAGCACTTCGCGCTCGATCAGCGCCTCGCGCACCAGGCGGAACTCAAAATATTCGAGATAGCGCAAGCCGCCGTGGAACAGCTTGGTTGAGGCAGAAGAGGTGGCCGAGGCCAGGTCGTTCATCTCTGCCAGCGTCACCGACAAGCCGCGGCCGGCGGCGTCGCGGGCGATGCCGCAGCCGTTGATGCCGCCGCCGATGATGAAAAGGTCTGTTACAGGCGTGTCAGTCATTTTCGCTGCTTTCGTTTTGTCCTGCGGTCAGGATGCGGGTGCCGGCGGCCTGCGCGGCCTCGGCAAATTCTGCGGGAACCGGGCGGTCGGTGATCACCACGTCGAGATCGGAGAGGTCGCAGATCCGCACCGGGGCGGAGCGGTCGAACTTGCTGCCGTCGCAGACCAGCACCTTCTGCCGTGCGTTTTTCAGGATTGCGCGGGCGACAGATACCTCGCGGGCATCGTGATCCATCACCGCGCCGTCGGCATCCAAAGCTGAGGCGCCGATAACCGCGAAATCCACCTTGTAGCGGGAGAAAAAGTCCACAGCATCTTGGCCCACGATGGCACCGTCACTTTGCCGCACGGTGCCGCCGGCCAGGATAAGCTCTTTGGCCTGACCACCCATCATCATGTTGATAATGTTTATATTGTTGGACATGACCGTCAGGCCGCTGTGGCCGGACAGGGCCCGGGCCACCTGTTCTGTGGAGGTGCCGATGTTGAGCGAAAGCGAGCAGTTGTCGGGGATCAGCTCTGCCGCCAGGGCGGCCATCGCCAGCTTGTTGCCGGCGTTCAGCTTGCGCCGGTCCTCGTACCCTTGGCTGGCGGCGGAGCTGACGCGGACGGCGCCGCCGTGCACGCGGGACAGCGCGCCGCGCGCCGACAAGTCGCGCAGATCGGCGCGCACGGTCTGCAAGGACACGCCAAAGCGTTGCGAGAGTTCCTCAACCTCGACCCGGTCCTGCCGGTTCAGCAGGGAGATGATTTCGTTCTGACGGCTTGCGGCATCCATTTGCTTTCCTTTCGCCGCGATTCTGTAGCGTATCACGCGCGAAGAGTCACCATTCGTTTTCGTATTACTTTCGGGGGATTTGAAAACGAAAAGGCGCGCCGTGGCGGGCGCGCCTGTGAAGCACCGGGAAACTTTGCTTCAGATCAGCGGGATCAGGTGGTTGTCCCAGGCCAATTCCGCGTGGTGCACCTCATCCCGGCCGCTATCCGAAACCGCATAGAACTGGCCAGTGCCGGTGCTGGCCGTAAAGCCTTCGGCGGAGGCGGCCAGACCGCAGACATCTGCCATCTTGTGCACTGCCAGCAGCGCGCCGCTCACTGTGTCCATCACTTGCAGCACCCCGCCGCGCGGTGAGGTGACGCCGATCCGGCTGCCGTCGGCGCAGAAGGCGATGGAGCCGCCGTAGCCCCGCATGTTCAGCACCCGCGCGTCGTCCTCCGCCAGCAAACGCGGCACGCCTCCGGGGGTGTGCAGGCCGGCGGTGGGGACTTGTTCGCCCAGATCACCCTGCCATTGCATGGCGAAACCAATGGTGCCGTCCGCCCGCACCGCCAGGTGGCGGATCGAATTGAGACGCAGCTCTGGCGGCAGTTCCATCTGTTCCTGCAGCACGCCGTCCAGGCTCAGGTAGCTGAGGTTGGGGCGCATGTCAGGCAGGTTCAGCTTGGCGCGGCCGCTGTCGGGGTGGGTCTCGATGCCACCGTTTGCCACCACCAGCCCGGGCGCATCGCGGCGCAAAGCCATGTCATGCGGGCCAATGCCGCCGGAGGAGAACGCGGTAACGCGGCGGTAGCCGTCTGCAGCATCCCAGACGCCGATCAAACCGCGGGCGTTCTCATAGTCGTTTTCCGTGGTGAACAGGCGGCTGCCGTTCGGGGAAAACACCCCATGGCCGTAGAAATGATGCCCAGCGGGCGGCTCCAGCCGGGCCAGCGCGGCACCGGTGCGGCAGTCGATCACATCGGCAAAGCGGCCCGGGCGGCGGGCAAAGGCAACGGCTTCCGGCCGCACGGGATGCGCGGCAGCTGCATGGCCGCGGTCCGGCAGTGGGTGGCGGAACAGGATCTGTCCTGTCCCGGTAAGGCCCGCCAGCAGGAAGGCGCCGCTGGCATCCTTGCCAGCCGACAGGAAGGCCGGGCTGCCGGCGCTGGCCCAGCTGGCCTGCGGTGTGAGGGCGGAGGCCATCAGGCCTGCCAGAAATCCGCGGCGGGAGGTCATGCGGGGTCCTTTCCGTCAGTCGCCGTCGAGCGAGTTGAATCCTGCCGCCACGCCGAGAGAGGGGCCAAGGCGTTCTGAAACAATCGCGCGGAGGTCTTTCACTTGCTGGCGCAGCGCCTCGATCCGGATGCGGGCGGTTGGATCGGCAACTCCGGCAAAGACCGGATCATCCAGCGCTTCGGCGCGGCTGCGGACCTTGCCGAAACCCTTTGCGAGGTCCGCCTTCAACCCGGCCTCATCCCGTGCCAGAGCCAGCGCCAGCGGCTCCATCGCGTTCAGCGACACCAGAACATGGCGCAGGCTGCGCCCGGAGCGGTGGGCCTCGGCGCGGTTGGGGCGGGGCTTGTCAAAGCTGCCCAGCGGGCGGCCCAGCCGCATGTCGTCCAGCACCTGCAAACCGGTTGTCAGCGCCTTCAGCAGCTCCTGGGTGATTTCATCCTCGCTGCGGTAGCGGCTGGCCGGTGCGCGCATTTCGCCTGCGTAGTTTTCTGCCCAGTCTCGGCTGATGGCCTGCGCAGTGGCGGCAATGTCCGTGCTGATGGCGCGGGTCAGGGTGCAGCGGTAGTCCGCGCTGCCGGCGGAGGAGAGGTCCGGGTCATACAGGAGGTATTCCAGCGCATAGAAACCGCGGGCGGCGATGGAATAGCTGGAAAATGCGGCGGGGTCGGTGATGCCGGGGTCCTCGCTGCGGATCAGACCGGCCAGCGCTTTGGGCGTCTTACTGCGGCTGTCGGGCCAGTAGGCCAGCGCAAAGGCGCGGCTGTCCGTTTCCGTCGGCCCAAAACGGTAGTGGCTGGCGGCGATCCAGGCGTCGAAGGTCTCGCCATAGGCTGAGCGCAGGGCTTCGGATTGCGGGTTGCAGTCGGCCTTGGCTGCGTCCGCCAGCGCTGCCGTGTCCATTGCCAGCTCCTCAAACGCCGGGAGGATCAGCTGATCGGTGATGCTGCTGGACAAGTCGGAGGCCGCAGCGGGAGCGGCAGCCAGGGTCAGGGCAATGGCAAGGACGCGCATCAGAGGCTCTCCAGGAAAGAAATCAGGGCGGCGCGGTCCTGCGGCGGCAGCTCCACAACGCGGGTCTTCGCGGCTTCCGCCTCGCCGCCATGCCACAGGACGGCCTCCAGCAAGGTGCGGGCGCGGCCGTCGTGCAGGTAAGTGGCACGGGGTGACACCTGCTGCGTCAGACCAACGCCCCAGAGCGGCGCGGTGCGCCATTCACGGCCTGTGGCGCGGGCTTCGGGGCGGTTGTCGGCCAGGCCTTCACCCATGTCATGCAGCAAGAGGTCGGAGTAGGGCCAGATCAGCTGAAAGCTCTGCTCGGGCCGGTCTTCCAGCCGGTGGGTCACGTATTTCGGCACATGGCAGGAGGCGCAGCCGCTGTTGTAGAATACCTGCTTGCCGCGCAGCACTTGCGGGTCATCGGAGTTGCGGCGCGCGGGCACGCCCAGGTTGCGGCTGTAGAAAGTGACCAGATCCATATTGGGCTGGTCGATCTCGGTTTCACGGGAATCACTGCCGCCATGCGGGGCCGTCTGGCAGGCGGTTTGCAGATCCGTGCATTCCCCCGCGTGGGCCGGGAACAACGGGGTGGAGATGCCGATGTCACCGGAAAACGCGCCTGCGGACTGCTCATGCACGGTTGGGGAACCTGCCTTCAGCCCGAAGCGGCCCAGCATGATCTGGCCGAATTCCCGCGACCAGACCAGATTGGCGCGGCCGGAGATGCCGTCGTCATCCGCATCATTTTCATCCGCGTGGGCGAGGATGTCGGTGGCAGGGATCGCCTCCAATAGGCCGAGCCCAATCATTGGCGGCGCTACGCGGGGCGACAGCATGGCGCCCTCCGCAAGCGGGCCATAGCCGAGGCTTGCGGCGGTGTAGCTGGGACGCCGCAGGGTGGTGGTCTCACCGCCGGACAGCACGACCTCAAATTCCTCATACTCCACCCGCAGCCTGTATTCCGGCGCGACGCCGGGGGCGGAAAAATCCTGCAGCTGGCGGCCATACTGCGGGTCAGGGGCGGTGCCGATGTAGTCCGTAATCTCCTGCAGCTCCGGCGGCACAGGGCCTGGGATGGAGACTCGCAGGAACATCGAAGTGGAGGCATAATCCGGCTGCTCCGGCACATGGCCGCGCCCGTCCTTCAGGTGGCAGCGCTGGCAGGACCGCGCGTTATAAAGCGGCCCGAGCCCGTCAGACGCCTTGGTGGAGGCGGGCGAAAACACCCAGATCTTCTTGAAAAGCCCGTTGCCGAGCTTGAATTCCAGTTCCTGTTCAAAGCTGAGGCCGGCGGAATGCTGGGAAAACGCCTCATCATCCGAACGGGCGCGCACCGTGGCTGCACCTGCGGGCAGGTCCTCGAACGGCTCAGGCGCCGAGAAATCCGTGGCGGGCGCAACTGCACCGGCAATCCGGGCGCGTTCGGCATCGGTGCGGGGAGACGGGGAGAGGTGCGGCTCTGCCTGGTACCGGCTGGCCAGGTCCAGCGCCGCAAGGGGCGTGGCCGCCGCAAGTGCGGCAGCCAGCGTGAAATTAGTCTTCAACCTCTGCCATCTTGGTGGCGTTGAGCTGGGCATAGTTTTCGGCACCGATCCGGTCGTGCAGTACAAGCTGCGTTTCGAGGAAATCGATATGGCCTTCTTCGTCCGCCATCAGCTCTTCAAACAGCTTCTGGGATACATAGTCGCCCGCGGTGTTGCAGGCGTCGCGGGCTTCCTTGTAGAGCGCACGGGCGTCCACTTCGGCGGCAAGGTCGCATTCGAGGGTTTCTTTGGGCGTCTGGCCGATCCGCAGCGGGTCAAGCTTTTGCAGGTTCGGGTGGCCGCCCAGGAACAATATCCTTTCAATCAATTTGTCCGCGTGCTGCATCTCCTCGATGCTTTCCTCGCGGCTTTTCTTGGCCATGCTGCCCAGGCCCCAATCGTCCTGCAGCCGGTAATGCAGCCAGTACTGGCTGACCGCCGTCAGCTCATGCCGCAGAGCCTTGTTCAGATAGTCGATAACCTTGGCGTCGCCCTTCATTATTCTTCTCCCGAATTGATCCAGCGCGTAAATTCGCAAGCTGCGCAGGTACTTCCAGCTTACTGCTCGCACGCATGGTGTCGAGGAAAAGGGGCATGCAACCGCCGCAATCGGCGGATTTTCCCAGCGCGTGATAGATTTTTCCGGGGGTGATAATCGTTTCAGGGTCGGCGCTTCGCATCCAGTCGATGGCGGCGCGGATGTCGTGATCCGAGATCTGTGTGCAGTGGCAAACGATCATGCTGCTCGCGTCCTTGCCCGTGGCGCAATAGGCCAAGTGATTCCGTTGGGAAAATATATCTGATAAAATTACTGGGGATTCAAGGGTTATCCAGAGTGAAACACTAGGGAATTGGCGGGTGTTTGCTGGCTGCGCATGAAGGGCCGCGGGAAATGCGGCCCTTCACGGGGGTGCTTCTGTGGCTTGAAAGCGATCAGTTGAAGACGGCGGCGGGGTTGTCCAGGCTGTCGGAGCCTTCGATGGCAACACCGTCCAGTTTGAGGGTGGAAACCACACGCTCAATGGAGCGGGTCTGGTCGATCAGCCCGTTGACGCCGCCCATCACCAGCGCTTCGCCGGCCGCATTGCCCTGTGCCAGCATCTGGTCATAGGACAGGCCTGCTTCGGCAGCGGTCTTGATGCGGCCAAGCGCCATCATTGTGGTGGACAGCTTGCCGCGCATCTCGGCGTCCAGATCCGCGTCCTTGGCAGCAACCAGATCGGACAGGGAGGGGCCGGACACCAGTTCGCCGTTCACCCGCACGTATTCACCCAGATAGACGTTCTGCACACCCAGCCCGTCATAGTAGTGGCTGTTGTGGGTGTTGTCGGAGAAGCAGTCGTGCTCTTCCTCCGGGTCGTTCAGCATCAGGCCCAGGCGCATCCGCTCGCCCGCCTGCTCGCCATAAGACAGCGAGCCCATGCCGTTCAGCATTGCGGTAATGCCTGCGTCCTCATCCGCCAGCAGCGCGGTGCGGGCCTCGCCGGCCTCGCCCCATTGCGCGGCGATCCACTCCAGGTCGGAGATCAGCAGGTCGGTGGCGGCCTGCAGGTATTCGCCGCGGCGGTCGCAATTGCCGCCGGTGCAGGTGTCGCCCGCTGCATAGTCGGTCCAGGGCCGGTCGCCTGCGCCGTGTTCTGTCCCCTTCAGGTCCTGGCCCCAAAGCAGGAATTCGATGGCGTGGTAGCCGGTGGCCACGTTTGCCTCGACCCCGTCGGCTTCATGCAGGGCACCTTCCAGCAGGCCCGGGGTGATTTTGGTGGCGTCGATGGCCTGGCCCGACAGCTCGAAGCTGGGGTTGGCGATCACATTCAGCGCCGCCAGGGTGTTTTCGTCAGTTGGGCCGCCGTAGGAAGCGTCGACATAGTCGATCAGCCCTTCGTCCAGCGGCCAGGCGTTCACTTTGCCTTCCCAGTCGTCGACAATGGCATTGCCGAACCGGAACACTTCGGACTGCTGATAGGGCACGCGCGCCGCGATCCAGGCGGCGCGGGCGGCCTCCAGGTTCTCTGCCGACGGTTGCACCACCAGCGCCGCAACGGCGGCCTTGAGCACCTGTGCTGTTGCCAGGCTGTCCTGGTATTTCGCCTCGGCGATGTTGGCGTAGTTGGTCAGCACCGCGGCTTTGTCAGCAGCAAGGGCAGCGGTGGTGCCAAGGGTGAGACCGGCGAGGGCAGTGCCCGCGAGAAAGACAGATTTCATCAGCTAAGTCCTTGGTTTTGTTCTGTGTTCAATGAAGGGTGGCAGAGGCGGGGCGGTCCGTCTGCACAGGCAGCTGCAGCCCCATGATCTGCTGCATCAGCAGCCCGCAGTCAGAGGCAAGTTTCGCCAGTTCCGGCGCCTTACGCGGTGTGACGATCAGCGAGGCGAGAACATGGGCGTCGTCCTTCTGGCCCTCCGCGGCTGAGGCGAGCAGGTTGGCAAAGCAGTTTTCATCAGCGCCCAGGCAGTTGCAGGTCATGCCGTGGCGCACCAGCGGGCGGCGGCCATGGGCGGCGCAGAAATTGCACAAGTAACCAAAGGCCTCAAAGGCAGATTCCGCCATTTCCGGGCCGAAGTTCACCTCAAAATCACGGCGCATCTGCGCGCGGGTTTCGGAACCGGAGAACCAGTGGCGCAGATAGATCACCGCGCCGGCCTCCAGCGGCGGCAACTCCGACAGGGTGCCGACGGTCACACCGCCGCGGGGATGGGAGGCGGCGCTCATTTGGTCAGGATCAGCTTGCCTGCGCGGGTGATGCGCAGCGAATAGATCTGGCCGTTCAACAGGATACGGGCCTGGGTGCCGCCGCGGGTCAGGTCCTCGGCGTGATAGGTCGGGAACACCTCGGCGGTGGCCTCAGTGGGGACAGGTTTGGAAGTAATCTGGTTCATGACGTGCGCCCATCGCTGAATTCCGCCCTGTCCAGAAGCCATTCCAGACAAAAGCCAGACAATGCGCCGGAGGGAGCAAAGACCTGCGGCCACAGCTGGCGCATGTCCTCGGACTCCGGTTCCTTGATATCAGGGCCGCTGGGGCGGCGCGCACTGGTCGGCATGGGGGCGATCTCGGTTGATTCTATGTCACTCGGGCTCGCCCGATCCGAGTCAGGCTGGCTGGAATGCTGTATACCTGATTTATTTACTCACCTATGTCAATCCGAGTTTTTTAGTCGGAAATAAATTTTGCGCGGTGGCAAGGGGATGGCAAACAAAAAAGGCCGCCCACGGGGCGGCCTTCGTGTCAGTCAATGTCCGGTGCGTCAGGCACGGGTGCCGGAGAAACGCTCCTGCCATTCCTCGCTCTGCTCGTCGGTGATCTTGGCAAACAGCACTTCCGGCACGGTGAAGCCATGGCCTGCGGGCAGGGCGGAAAGCGCCACCGCCACGTCTTCCGGCCAGCTGCGGTCGTCCGAGTTCAGCGCTGCCATCAGCGTGTCCGAGGCGTGCGGGATGAACGGTGCCGACAGCACCGCATAAAGCCGGATCAGATTGAGGCCCAACCGCACCTGCGCGGCGGCGCGTTCGGGGTCTTCCTTGAACACCGACCAGGGGGCGGCGGATTGCAGGTATTCATTGCCGGCAACCCAGATCGCGCGCAGCTCCTGCGCCGATTTACGCACTTCCATCGCTTCCATGTGGCCCTCATAGGCGCGGATGCGGGTGGTCAGCTCGTCGATCAGCGCCTGCTCCTGCGCGCCGTATTCGCCGCCTTCCGGGACTTCCTCACCGAACTTGGAGCGGCAGAACTTGGTGATGCGGCTGACGAAGTTGCCCAGAACGTCCGCCAGATCCTTGTTCACCGACTGCTGGAAGTTCTCCCAGGTGAATTCGGAGTCGGAGCTTTCGGGTGCATGGCTCAGCAGCCACCAGCGCCAGTAGTCGGCGGGCAGGATCTCCAGCGCCTGGTCCATGAACACGCCGCGGCCCTGCGAGGTGGAGAATTGGCCGCCGTCATAGTTCAGGTAGTTGAAGCTCTTCAGGTGATCGACCATCTTCCACGGCTCGCCCGAGCCCAGAATGGTGGCCGGGAACGACAGGGTGTGGAAGGGCACGTTGTCCTTGCCCATGAACTGGACGTATTTGACGTCCTCGGCGCCCTTGTCGGTGCGCCACCAGCGCTGCCAGTCGGCGTCTGCAAGCCCATGCTTTTCGGCCCATTCACCAGCAGCGGCAATATATTCGATCGGCGCATCGAACCAGACATAGAAGACCTTGCCCTCCATGCCCGGCCAGTCGGCGCCGCCCTTCTTGACCGGCACACCCCAGTCCAGATCGCGGGTGATGCCGCGGTCCTGCAGGCCGTCGCCGTCATGCAGCCACTTCTTGGCGATGGAGGTGGTCAGGACCGGCCAGTCCTTCTTGGTATCGATCCAGGCATCCAGCTGATCGCGCATCGCCGACTGGCGCAGGAACAGGTGCTTGGTCTCACGCACTTCCAGGTCTGTGGAGCCGGAGATCGCGGAGCGCGGGTTGATCAGGTCGGTGGGGTCCAGCTGCTTGGTGCATTCCTCGCACTGGTCGCCGCGCGCCTTCTCGTAGCCGCAGTTGGGGCAGGTGCCCTCGATATAGCGGTCGGGCAGGAAGCGGCCATCGGCATTGGAGTAGACCTGCTTTTCACTGACTTCGGAGATCAGCCCGGCGTCCGCCAGCTTGCCTGCAAAATGCTGGGTCAGCGCATGGTTCTGCGGGCTGGAGGAGCGGCCGTAATGGTCGAACGACAGGCCGAAGCGCTGCGCGATATCCGTCTGCACCTCGTGCATTTCGGCGCAGTAGTCCGCAACCGGCTTACCTGCCTTGGCGGCAGCCAGTTCTGCCGGCGTTCCGTGTTCGTCGGTGGCGCACAGGAACATCACCTCATTCCCGCGGCCCCGGTTGTAACGGGCGTAAAGATCTGCCGGCAACTGGCTGCCCACCAGGTTGCCCAGATGCTTGATCCCGTTGATGTAGGGAAGCGCCGAAGTGATCAGAATACGTGCCATGCCATCCATCCAGGTAATGCGTCAAAGGCCCGTCTAGCGCATGGCGCGGGCGGCGGAAACCCCTGCTGTGCGACGGGCCGCGCGCAGCGGCAGGGCGGGCGGGCAATTTCGCCGCCCTCTGCGGGCCGGGCAATGGGCACGCCACTGCCGCCGCTGCAGTTCTTGGCTTTGAAAGCTGTTCGTAAACAAACCTTTAAAGGGTCAATGGTTCTGTCCGAATGTTTCGCGCGCGAAACATTCGGACAGTAAAGCTGACCTTTATTCACGCCCCTCGCGCGAGCGTTTCAGCAGGCGCCCGATGGTGAAAGATGTCCGCGGCGCATAGACATAATTGGTGCGCTCTGCGGGGCTGGCGCGGACTTTCATCCGGCTGAGGCCAAAAGCGATCAGAGCCACGTGGCCGCAGGCGACATAGGCAAACAGGGCCGCCGGGCCGAAGCTGTCGATCAGCGCCGAGGACACATAGGGCGAGGCGATGGCGCCAAGCGCGTACCAGAACATCAGCGCCGCCGACAGCTCAACCCGTTCGGCAGAGGTGGCAAAGTCGTTGGCGTGGGCGGCAGAGACCGAGAAGATCGGGAAGGTGGTGAAGCCGAAGAAGCCGGCTGCCAGCATCACACCCAGGGTGCCTGTGCCGCTGGCAGCCATGGTAATGCCGCAGCTGAGGATGGCGATGCTGGACAGCCAGATCAGCACCCAGCGGCGGTCGTATTTGTCGGCGAGCCAGCCCATTGGATACTGCGCCAGCGCGCCGCCCAGGACGAAAGAGGCAAGGAAGAAGGCGATCTGGCCGATCTCCAGCCCAACCTCCTGGCCATAAACCGGGCCGACCATCCGGAAGGAGGCGGAGCTGAGCGCCGACACGATCACGCCGGCCACCGCCAGCGGCGAGCAGCGCCATGCCAGCTTGGGCCGCAGCCGTGGAGCGTCGGGGGTTTCCGGCTGGCTGGCCTTGGTCAGCGTGAGCGGCAGCAGGGCCGCACAGCACACCACAGCCAGCAGATTATAGGAGATGTAAACCGCAGGCGGCAGCACCGCGATGATCAGCTGCGCCGCCAGCGAGGCGCTCATGTCGGCAATCCGATAGGTGCCCATGGCCCGGCCGCGGTTTTCATTGGTGACTTTGGCGTTCAGCCAGGCCTCAATCACTGTATAGGCTCCGGCCACGCAGAGGCCGGAGGCGATCCGCATCACCGCCCAGGCATAGGGGTTTTCGGTCAGCGTGTGGCCCAAAAGGCCCATCGCCCCCAGCGCGGTGCAGACTGCAAAGGCGCGGGAATGGCCGACATTGCCCATCAGCCGCGGCGCCCACCAGCAGCCAATGAAGAAGCCGAAGAAATGGGCCGAGCCGAGGAGGCCGATTTGTTCCTTGGTGAAGTTGAGCGTCAGGCCCGAGATGGCATCGAGCGGGCCGACGCCTCCGGTGGACAGCTGCAGCAGGATGACGGACAGGAACAGGGCGGCAAAGGAGACGATCAGGCGCATAACGCTGCGACCATGACAGGCTGGCGCTTCATTGCCAGCCGGTTTCCGCCAAAGCCATGTCGTATTTTTGCGCGGCGGTGCTTTTCCGCACCGGACGGCGGTTTCAGCCCGCGCGGCGGATGCGGGCCTTGATGGCAAGTGTGACGCGGTCGGCAACCAAATCCGCATAGCCGGTGGCGCCGTATGCCGCGCGGCTGAGCTGGCCCGACAGCTGCACGTCCAGCTCCCTCAGATCATCCGGGGCGCTGCCGGGGCGGCGGTAGAGCGCGACCTGCAGGGTGACTTCACGGGTGGTTCCGCGCAGGGTGAGATCGCCCTTGATCACGGAGCCGCCCGACAGCCGCCCCTCCGGCCCCAGCCGGACGCGGGTGGAGCGGAAGCGGATATGCGGGTGGCGTGCGGTGTCGAGGATGCCAGGGCCTTTCAGGGCTTCTGTGGCAAAGATCAGTCCGGTGCGGGCACGGCGGGCGTCCAGGGTGATATCGGCCTGGCTGCGGGCCAGGTCTGCCGGATCAATCAGGATGCGGGCGGCGGCAACCGGAATGCGCCCGTGCTGCGGCTGGCCGCTGAGCAGGAAAGTGAACCGCACATCGGTGGCCTCTGGCACCAGCTGGTATGCCAGGGGCGCTGCACCCAGCCCCTGCGGTGCCAGCATCGCAGCGCTGAGGCAGGCAAGCAGTTTGCGCCGCTTCATTCCGTATGTGTCCAAGCCGGGTTTCCTTTGCAGGCCTTGAGCTGCAGGCAGAGTGTAGCCGGATCTGCCGGCGCGGGCTGCTCACTTTCGCGCGTGCCGTTGTGAGGCGCGGAACGGGGAGGCTCTCCCGCCAGGCAGCGGCTTTTGGCAAAGCCTTTGCCTGTTGGGCCCGGCACCGGGCAACGCCCGGTGCCGGGCCCAATGCCGCTAGGGCAGCGCTGGCGCAGCCAGCGGTGACTGCGGTTGCGGGAGTGCTCCGGAGTGTGCGGAGCGGGTGGATTGCAGGCTGGCCGCGCCGGGCGGCAGCGGGGCGGCCTGCAGCGGGCCGCCTGCGCGGGCCCGGGTGATCTGCCAGCTGCGCGGCGGCAGGGTGCGGGCGCGCAGGCGCTGCAATGCCCAGCACATGCGGCTGCCCGCCGGGCCGCTGGCGGGGCAGGGCGCATGGGCCGGCAGGCCGTGGGCCGGGGCCAGGTGCCAGCGGCTTTCGATGCCCTGGGCGCCGCCCTGGCCCGGGGTCAGCAGCAGGCCCAGCGGGGCCGGGCCGAAGCGGCCGCCGGCCTCTGCCGCCAGATGCAGCCGCCGCACCGGGGTCATGGCGGGCGGCTCTGCCAGCTCTGCCACCACCAGCGGCGCGGCGCCGCCGCGCAGGGCGTCTTCCATTGCCCAGAGCAGATCCTCTGCCCGGGCGGTTTGCACGAACAGGAACCGGGAAGGGCTGGCATACTCCGCGATCCCGTCCGGGTTCAGCGGCCTCGCGGCCTGGGCCGGGTTCAGCGGCCTGCCGGCCTGGGGCTGGGACAGCCACAGCACAGGCCCCTGGGCCGCTGCTGCCAGCCACAGCGCAAAACTGTGGCGGGCGGGGCCGCAGGCCTCATGCACGCGGGCCAGGTCCAGCGCGATCCCCTCTGTCAGGGTCAGCGCCGGGCGGGGTTTGTGGCTGCGGCGGGAAAGCAGGTGAGTCGGCATGCCGCCAGATTAACATGTTCCACTTTTGTTCTCAATCGTCCAAACGGCCAGTGCCGCCGGGTGCCGCGCCTTGAGCCTGGCTGCGCGGCGCGCCTCAGCCCTCGCGTGGGACCACCGGGCCGCCCTGCTTGGCCCATTCGGTGAAGCCGCCTTCCAGATGCACCACCGGTTTCAGCCCCATCTCCATCGCCGCCCTGGCGCTCAGGGCAGAGCGCCAGGCGCTGGCGCAGTAGAACACATAAGTCTTGTCCTGGTTGAACACCGGCTTGTGGTAGGGGCTGTCCGGATCGATCCAGAATTCCAGCATGCCGCGCGGGCAGGAGAACGCGCCGGGGATCATGCCGCTGCGCTGCAGTTCGCGAATGTCGCGCAGGTCGATGAAAACGTAATCCTCGTCCAGCACCTTCTGCTTGGCGTCTTCGACACTCATGGTCTCGACAAGGCTGTTGGCCTCGGCCAGCAGCGCCTTGACACCCTTGGTGATCTGTTGCGGCATCTCATCTCCCTTCCTCGGTTTGCCCGCAGGCTGGCGGGTTTGCGCTGCGGGTGCAAGCCGCTTGCACTCGCCGTCCCGCCGGTTAGGGTCGCGGGCAGATCCGCAGCAGGGGAGCGCGCAAGATGAAGATGAACCCGTTGGGCCGCACCGGTATGAAGGTGTCCGAACTGTGCCTGGGCACGATGACATTCGGCACCCAGACACCGGAGGACGAGGCGCACGCGCAGATTGATATGGCGCTGGCGAACGGTGTGAACTTTGTCGACACCGCCGAGATGTATCCGGTGAACCCGGTCAGCGCAGAGACATTGGGCAACAGCGAGCGCATCATCGGCAACTGGAACGAAAAGACCGGACGGCGCGGCGACTACATCCTGGCGACCAAGCACTCCGGCGAGGGGATGAAACATGTGCGCGACGGGGCGCCGATTTCCTCCAAGACCATCGCGCCCACCGTGGAAGCCTCGCTGAAGCGGCTGAAGACCGATTATATCGACCTCTACCAGTTTCACTGGCCGAACCGGGGCAGCTACATGTTCCGGCAGAACTGGAGCTATGACCCCTCCGGCCAGAACCGCGGGGAGACTCTGGCCAATATGGAGGACTGCCTGGAAGCGCTGCAGCGTGAGGTGGACCGCGGCACCATCCGGGCCTTTGGCCTGTCCAACGAGAGCGCCTGGGGCACCGCGCAATGGCTGCGGATTTCTGAGGAGCGCGGCTGGCCGCGGCTGGCCTCGATCCAGAACGAGTACTCGCTGGTCTGCCGGATGTACGACACAGATCTTGCAGAGTTGAGCGTCAATGAGGACGTCGGCCTGATGGCATTTTCGCCGCTGGGCACCGGACTGCTGACCGGGAAATACCAGGACGGGGCGGTACCGGAAGGCTCGCGCAAATCGATCAACCCGGAACTGGGCGGACGCCACAGCCCGCGGGTCTATGATGCGGTGGCGGCCTATCTGGAGATTGCGGGTCGCCACGGGCTGGATCCGGTGCATATGGCGCTGGCCTGGTGCCGGACGCGGCCCTTCATGGCCTCGGCGATCTTTGGCGCCACCCGTCTGGCGCAATTGGAGCATCTGCTGCAATCGGTGGAGCTGGAATTGAGCCAGGACGTGTTGGAGGAGATCAACGCGGCGCACCGGTTGCATCCGATGCCGTATTGATCCAAGGGGCGGAGATGCTCCCGCCCGGCCTGCGGGCATGGGCATGCCCTGGGCCGGTTGGGCCGGGCGCTGCTGGCGCAACGCGGAAGGTTTTGCTGAGAGGCGTTCAGGGGCAGGTCTGCCCCTGAAGCGCGTTTGCAAGTGTGTTCAAGGATTGCGCGTCAAGGGTGAACGGTGCTGCGCACCGCCGCTGCGCGGCCCTTGACCCGCGTGGTGTTAGTGCGCCGTCGGGCGGGCCTGTTCCTGACGCAGGTCGCGGGCAGAGGTGCCATGTGCAGTGCGGAAGGCGCGGGCAAAGCTCGACTGCGAGGTGAAGCCGGTGGCCATAGCCACCTCCATCAGCGGCATTGCGGTGTCGGTCACCAGGCGGCGGGCCTCGGCCAGGCGCAGCTGCAGGTAGTGGTCCTGCGGCGTGGTGTTGAGCTTGAGCCGGAACTGCTGCTGCAGGCTGCGCGGGCTGGTGCCCAGGGTCTCGGCGATCTGGGCCAGCGGCAGCGGCTCATCCAGCGAAGCCTCCATCAGCGCGTTGGCCTTGGCGGTGAGCGCACTGTGGCCGCGGTTGCCCAGGCGGCTTTGCGGCCGCGGCAGCGCGGCGGGGCCGTCGAACAGGAACAGCCCGGCGACGCGGGAGGCAAAGCCGGCACCGTGGCGGGCGCTGATGATGTGCAGCATCATCTCGATCGCAGGGGTGGCGCCGCCGGAGGTCAGGCGGGCATCCGAGACGGTGAAGCGGTCGTTGCGGGCGTCCACCTCCGGGAACCGGGCGGAGAAATTTTCCAGGTCTTCCCAGTGGGTGGTGGCGGGGTGGCCATCCAGCAGCCCGGCTTCGGCCATCAGCCACGGCCCGCCGTCGATGCCTGCGATGGTGGCGCCGGTGGCGGCAATGCGGCGCAGGCCGGCCAGCAGGCTAGGGGTGGCATGACGCGCCAGCTGGAAGCCCGCAACAATGATCAACAGCTCGCAGCCCTGCAGCCGGGCCAGCGGAAAGCTGGGCACGGTGAGGCCGCTGGTCAGCATCGGCGGCTCTGCGGTGGCGCTGACGTAATCCCAGTCAAAGGCGGCCCGCCCGGCCAGCCGGTTGGCGGCGCGCATCGGGTCCACTGCAGCGGCAAAGGACAGCGTGTTGCATTCGTCCAGAACCAGAACCGCTGTTTTGAGCGGCCGGTTCTCGGGCTGCAGGATGTTTTTTGCGGATTTCATCAACTTCGATTCGCCTGGTGTAAACTGTGCCGTAAAAGGCTGCGGCAGAGTCGCTGTCAGCGCAAATCGGAATCTGGGGAGGAGCCTGGGGATAACCCGTGGCAAAACCCTGTACATCGAAGGGAAAAGCGAAATGCCTCTGGAAATGAACCGCGAAGTCTTCATCACCTGTGCCGTGACCGGCTCCGGCGGCACCCAGGACCGCAGCCCGCATGTGCCGCGCTCGCCCAAGCAAATTGCCGACAGCGCCATCGCCGCGGCCAAGGCTGGCGCCGCCGTTGTGCACTGCCATGTGCGCGATCCGGAGACCGGGGTGCCGAGCCGCCGGCTGGATCTCTACCGCGAGGTGACGGACCGGATCCGCGATGCCGAAGTGGATGTGGTGCTGAACCTGACCGCGGGCATGGGCGGTGACATGGTGTTTGGCGACACCGAGAACCCGCTGCCGCTGAAAGAAGCGGGCACCGACATGGTCGGGGCAACGGAGCGGGTGGCCCATGTGGCGGAGTGCCTGCCGGAGATCTGCACGCTGGACTGCGGCACCATGAACTTTGCCGAGGCCGATTACGTCATGACCAACACGCCGGGCATGCTGCGGGCGATGGGGCAGATGATGACAGACCTAGGGGTGAAGCCGGAGATCGAGGCCTTTGACACCGGCCACCTGTGGTTTGCCAAGCAGCTGGTAAAAGAGGGGATTCTGGAGCCGAACGCGCTGGTGCAACTGTGCATGGGGGTTCCGTGGGGCGCGCCGGATGATCTGAATACCTTCATGGCGATGGTCAATAACGTGCCCTCCGATTGGACATTCTCGGCCTTTGCGCTGGGCCGCAACCAGATGGCCTATGCCTCGGCCTCGGTGCTGGCGGGCGGCAATGTGCGGGTCGGGCTGGAGGACAACCTGTGGCTCGACAAGGGGGTGCTGGCGGAAAACTGGCAGCTGGTTGAGCGGGCGAATACCATTGTGTCGAACATGGGCGCGCGGGTGATCGGGCCGCAGGAGGTGCGCGAGAAGCTGGGGCTGACCAAGCGCGCGCCGGTGGCGAAGTAAGCGGATTTTCGAGGGGGTGCCACGCGTGCACCCCCCGTACACCCCCTGTGCACCGGTTAGGCACCAATACGGCGATGCGTCTCCTCCCGATTAGTCTCTCCTTCTGTTTGGTGCTTCAGGCCTGTTTGCCTGAGGCGGAGCCTGCGGGGCCGGTGCGGGATGTGCGCGAGGAAAAGATGTGCGAGGAGCAAGGCGGGAGCTACCTGTTGCAGCATCCGCATGTTTCCTACGAATGCATCCTGTCGTTTGCCGATGCGGGAAGATCCTGCACAAAGGCTTCGGACTGCCGCGGGCAATGCATGGCTGAGACCAAAACGTGTTCGGCGCGGAATCAGCTGTTTGGAATTTGGCAAGAACTGGATGACCAAGGGAACGTCATCACGGTTGAAGGATACTAGGGTACTCAGATGACAAAGACAGCAGCAATCATCGGCGGCGGGGTTATCGGCGGCGGCTGGGCCGCGCGGTTCCTTTTGAACGGCTGGAACGTGCGGGTGTTTGACCCGGACCCGGAAGCGGAGCGCAAGATCGGCGAAGTGCTGGGGAATGCCCGCCGGAGCTTGCCCGGCCTGGGCAATGTGGCGCTGCCTGCGGAGGGCAGCCTGACCTTCCATGAAACCATCGCGGAGGCCGTTGAGGGTGCCGAGTGGGTGCAGGAGAGCGTGCCGGAGCGGCTGGACCTGAAACAGAAGGTCTATGCCGAGCTGCAGGCGCATTGCGCGCCGGATGCGGTGATCGGCTCGTCCACCTCCGGTTTCAAGCCTTCGCAGCTGCAGGACGGGCGTGAGAACCCCGGCCAGATCGTGGTCGCGCATCCGTTCAACCCGGTCTACCTGCTGCCGCTGGCAGAGCTGGTCACAACCGAGGCCAACCCGGCGGGTGTCATCGACCGGGCCAAGGAGATCATCACTGCCATCGGCATGTATCCCCTGCACCTCAAGAAAGAGATCGACGCCCATGTGGCGGACCGTTTCCTGGAGGCGGTCTGGCGCGAGGCGCTGTGGCTGGTCAAGGACGGCATCGCCACCACCGAGGAGATCGACAACGCGATCCGCTACGGCTTTGGCATCCGCTGGGCACAGATGGGTCTGTTTGAGACCTACCGGGTGGCGGGCGGCGAGGCGGGCATGAAGCACTTCATGGCGCAGTTCGGCCCCTGTCTCAGCTGGCCCTGGACCAAGCTTATGGATGTGCCGGAATTCACAGATGAGCTGGTCGACTTGATTGCAGGCCAGTCGGATGAGCAGTCCGGCCAGTATTCGATCCGCGAGCTGGAGCGGCACCGGGACGACAACCTGGTGGGCATGATGCGGGCGCTGGGCAACAACAACTGGGGCGCCGGTGCGCTGCAGAACGCCCATGACCTGAACCGCGAGGGTGAGGCCGGGCTGGTGCGCGCGATGGACGGTCTGGACGATCTGAGCCAGCCGGTGCTGACCCAGAGCCGCGTGGTGCCGCTGGATTGGACCGATTACAACGGCCATATGACCGAGAGCCGCTATCTGGACGCGTTCGCGCAATCCACCGACCGGCTGATGATGATCATCGGCTGCGATGCGGAGTATATCGCCAACGGCGGCAGCTACTTCACCGCTGAAACTCATATCCGCCATATCGACGAAGTGCACGCGGGCGATCCGATCCAGGTGCGGACCCGGGTGATCATGGGCGCGGGCAAGAAGATGCACCTGTGGCACGAGATGTTCTGTGGCGAGCGGCTGCTGGCGACGGGCGAGCATATGCTGCTGCATGTGGACCTTGCGACCCGCCGCTCGGCGCCGCCTGCGCCGCATATCGAGGCCAATCTGGTGAAGCTGGCAGAGGCCCATGCGGCGCTGCCGGCGCCTGAGGGGCTGGGCCGCGCCATTGGTGCGCCGCGGTGAGCGCTGAAGGAGTGAGCCGGGTTCTGGTCACCGCCGGCGGGTCTGGCATCGGCCGGGCAATGGCCGAGGGTTTTGCCGCTGCCGGCCATCAGGTCTGGGTCACGGATGTCAGCGCGGTGGCGCTGGCAGACGTGCCGGAGGGCTGGCGCACGACGGCGGTGGATGCCACCGATGAGGCGGGCGTCAAGGCGTTGTTTGCGGAGATCGCTGAAACCTGGGGCGGTTTGGATGTGCTCTGTGCCAATGCGGGCATTGCCGGGCCGACCGCGCTGATCGAGGACATTGCGCTGGAGGACTGGCGCAAATGCGTGAGCGTCAACCTGGAGGGCTGCTTTCTGGCTGCCAAATATGCGGCACCTTTGATGAAGGCCGCCAAGGCGGGGGCGATCATCGTGACTTCCTCGACTGCCGGGCAATACGGCTACCCGAACCGGGCGCCTTATTGTTCCGCCAAATGGGCCGTTATCGGCCTGATGAAGACGCTGGCGATGGAGCTGGGGCCGTTTGGCATCCGCGCCAATGTGATCTGTCCCGGCGCGGTGGAAGGGCCGCGGATGGAAGGCGTGCTGGAACGCGAGGCCGCGGCCAAAGGCATGACCCGGGATGAGGTCTATGCAGGCTATGCGTCGGGCACCTCGATGGGGCGGTTCGTGGAGGCCAGCGACATTGCCAATATGGCGGTGTTCCTCGGCTCGGACGCGGCGCGGCTGGTTTCGGGGCAGGTGATTGCCGTCGACGGCCATACGGAGAACCCGGATCCGAAGGTGTAAGCAGGGCTGAACGGGTGGGTCACGTTTCCCGGCGCGGGAAACGTCCCGGAAAACACGTGTTTTCCGAGCCGGAATTCGCGCCGAATTCCGGCGGCCCTGCTGCTATGTTCAGGAAATCGCCGCCCTGAGCGCGCGCAGCCGTCCGGGCAATTGCCGTGCGGTGATATCGGCCTCGCGCACCAGGTTGTCGAAATGGCTGGTGAAGGTGGCGATCCTCTCCTTGTCGCGGAAGGCGAGATAATGGGTGCCGGCGTAAAAAACGCACAGGAGCGGCCCGAAGATCGTGATCGGTGAAGAGTAAAGCCGCTTGGCATCAAACAGGTAGATGCGCAGGCGGGGGTAGAGCTGCTCGCAGAGGCGTTCGAACTGGTCAAGCTGCTCCAGCCGGATCTCCAGTGGCAGGCCCTCGTAGTAGCCGACGGCGTGGGCAAAGCTGTCGAGCTCATACAGCGGCAGGGCGATTTCGTAGTCTGAAGGCGACTGGCGCATCCAGGTGAGGCGGTCCTCGGAGGCGCCGATGGCCTGGCCTGCGGTGCGGCCCAGGTGCGGGGCGTATTCCCATTCCAGCAGCGCCCGGGTTTTCAGCATGTCGGGGAGCGCGGCGGGGACGTGGCGGATCTTGTAGCCCTCGGCCTCCTGGTGCCAGTCGAAGATCTTTTCATCGACCAGCGCGCGCGGGGCCTCGGAGAGGGTGAGGCTGGAGGCCAGCAGCTCGGCGGCGCTTTCAGGGCGGTCCGAGAGGCTGAGGAGCCAGTCGGCGGAGACCCCAAGCGCGCCAGCGCAGGCGCCGACCACATGGGCGTTGGGCAGCCGCGCGCCCTCATCCGTCAGCAGCTGCGAGATGGTGGAGCGGTCCACCCCGACAGCGCGGGCCAGGGCGCTTTGGCTGAGGCCGCTGTCGCGCAGGGCCTTGTTCAATCTTTGCCGGAACTGCTCAGCCCGCACCCGTTTGTCGATATTTTCTATCATGTGTTTCTAAATATCACGAATGGTGGTTTTTGTTAACTGCATTCGGAATTCTGCACAGCCGGCGGCTGCGGTAGTTTGGAAACAAGACCTTAGCAAGAATTTCAGGAGGCAAGATGGAAACGCGCAGGCGCTCCATTGTCAAAGCAGTGATCTGGAACGTCCTCGGGCTGGCGACGATGACGCTGGTGGGGCTGGTTGCCACCGGCTCGGTCAAGGCGGGCGGGATGATGGCGCTGGTCAACACCGGCATCGGGTTCACGGTCTATCTTTTCTATGAGCGCGCCTGGGCCAAGATCAGCTGGGGGCGCAGCCATGTCTGAGCGGTGCAGCGAATACATGCCGCGGGGCGTGGAATGGGGCACTCTGGCGCTGATCGTGGCTTGCCACGGCGGCTGGCTGGCGGCGCTGTGGCTGCTGCCGCAGGTGAGCCTGGGGCTGACGGTACTGGCGCTGGGTGTGATGGCGGCGCTGCATTCCTCGCTGACCCATGAGGCGCTGCACGGGCACCCGTTCCGCAGCCGCTGGCTGAACGAGGCGCTGATGTTCTTTCCGCTGAGCCTGGCAATTCCTTACGGCCGGTTCCGCGACACCCATCTGGCGCATCATGAGGATGAAGCGCTGACGGATCCCTATGATGACCCCGAGAGCAATTTTCAGGATCCGGGCGTCTGGGCGCGCTTGCCTGCCTGGCGCAAGGCGCTGTTGCGGGTGAACAACACGCTGCTGGGCCGGGTGGTGCTGGGGCCGCTGATCGGGCAACTCTGTTTCATGGCGGGCGACTGGCGGCTGATGCGCAAGGGGCAGCCGGGGATTGCCCGCGACTGGGCGCTGCATGGCCTCGGTCTGGCAGTGGTGGTCTGGGTCGTGGTGCAGTCGCCTGCGCCGCTGTGGGCGGCGATGGCCGGTGCCTATCTGGGGCTGGCGCTGCTGAAGATCCGCACCTTCCTGGAGCACCGTGCGCATGAGACTGCCCGCGGCCGCACCGTGGTGATCGAGGACAAGGGGCCGCTGGCCCTGCTGTTCCTGAACAACAACCTGCACATCGTGCACCACATGCACCCGGGCGTGCCCTGGCATGCGCTGCCGCGGCTCTACCAGGCGCGCCGGGCGGAGTTCCTGGCGGCAAATGACGGGTACATTTACCGCAACTACCTGCAGATTTTCCGCAACTACCTGCTGCGGGCCAAGGACCCGGTGCCGCATCCGCTCTGGCAGCAGGGGGAATAACGGCGCATAAGCGGGGCATGTTTGCCTGGATCCCCGTTTCCATAGCCGCCGCCAGCTTTCAGACCGTGCGCTTCATGCTGCAGAAGGTCCTGAGCAGCGTGACGCTGTCGCCGGGCGGAGCCACCTTCGCCCGGTTTGTCTATTCCGCACCGTTCATCCTGGCCGGGCTGGCCGCCTACCTGATGGTCTCGGGGCGGAGCCTGCCGGAACTGGGGCCGAAGTTCTGGATGTTTGCCGCCATTGGCGGCACTGCGCAGATCCTGGCCACCGTCTGTGTCGTTGCCCTGTTCAAGCAGCGCAATTTTGCGGTGGGCATCACCTTCAAGAAGACCGAAGTGATCCAGACCGCCATCGTCGGGCTGGCAGTGCTGGGCGATCCTGTCAGCCTTGGCGGCTGGGCGGCGATCCTGATCGGCCTGACGGCGGTGCTGGTGCTGTCCAAGACGCCGGACACGGCTGGCCCCTGGTGGCGGCACCTAACCAACCGCGCCTCGCAGCTGGGGCTGGGGTCGGGTGTGCTGTTTGCATTTTCCGCGGTCAGCTACCGCGGGGCGTCGCTGCAGCTGGGTGAACTGGAGCCGATGTTCCGCGCAGGCGTGACGCTGGCCGCAGTGGTCAGTCTGCAGACGCTGTTCATGCTTGTCTGGCTGGGACTGCGCGAAAAGGGTGAGATCGCCCGGGTTTGGCAGGCGCGCAAAGTGGCGGTCTGGGTCGGGCTGACCAGCATGGGTGGATCGTTCTGCTGGTTCTGGGCCTTTACGCTGCAAAACGCCGCCTATGTGAAGGCAGTGGGGCAGGTGGAGCTGCTCTTGTCGCTGCTGGCCTCTGTGCTGTTCTTCAAGGAGAAGGTCACGGGGCGCGAACTGGCGGGCATGGGGCTTCTGGTGGTGTCTATCCTGGTGCTGGTTCTGGCCCTTTGAAAGGTGCCGCCTGCGGCAGAGCGGCCGGAATTATGCGATAATTCCGGCTCGGAAAACACGTGTTTTCCGGGACGTTTCCAGCCTGGGAAACGTTACCCGTCTGCGGGCATCGGGTAGCCCTTGAGGCGCAGGAAGAGGCTGGCCTCGTCGTTGTTGTGGAAATAAGGCACGCTTTGCGGCGGCTCCGCGTCGCGGACGCGGGCGGTGACTTCAGCCAGCACAACTTCGGTGATGAAAGGCAGGTCAAACTCCCGCACCTG